>CAMDCY010000027.1 GCA_945890705.1 Hydrogenophaga intermedia
CCACCCAGTGGATGGGCTTCGTGGATGACTTGGAGTTTTGGCTCAACCCCACCCAAGGGGTGATTGAGGTGCGCAGCGCCAGTCGATTGGGCCGCGAAGACTTTGGCGCCAACCGCGCGCGCATGGAGCGCATCCGCAGTGCCTACTTGACCGCCCAGGCGAAGCCCATAAGCACAACGGACCCGAAGGCAGGTTGAGCGCCAGTCGACTAAAATTCTAATATCGCGGGTGTCGTTCAATGGTAGGACTCTTGCTTCCCAAGCAAATAACGTGGGTTCGATTCCCATCACCCGCTCCACTCACCGCCTCATGCGCGCTCGCGCAACGCCCGCGTGGCCCACAGGCTCAGCGCCACCAGCGGTAAACACACCCCAAACGCCCAACGAATGCCCCAAGCTTCGGCGATCAAGCCCAGGAGCGGCGGGGCCAACAAAAATGCGGTGAAAGCCAGTTGCGACAAGGCTGCCACATTGATGGCCGCCGGGCGGTCGTGGCGTTGCGCGGCGGCCGACATGGCCAAGGGGAACACCACGCTGGTGCCCGCGCCCATCAAAGCAAAGCCCACATAAGCCACCGCGGGGTGCGGCGCAAAAAACACCAACAACACCGCCAAAGCCAAGGTGCACAAGGCCGTGCGCGCCACCGCCACGGGTGAATAGCGCTCGACAAAGCGGTCGGCGTTGAAGCGCACCAAGGCTTGTGCGACGGCACAGGTGGCCACGGCCAAGCCCGCCCAAGCCGGCGGCAGGCCAAACACATCGCGCATGTAAATGCTCGACCAGTCGATGCCCGCGCCTTCCAGGGTCATGGCCGAAAAGCTGATCGTCACCAACCACAAAATGGGCATGGTGGGCCGAGCAAAACGCGGCATGGCCACAGCCTCACCTGTTTGCGGGCGCTCTGGGTAAGACACCAATGGACCCAAAAACATCCACGTGGCGATGGTGATGAGCACAACCACGCCAGCCAGTTGGGCTTGCGGACTTAGACCCAGGTAAGCGCTGAGCGAACCGGTCAGCGCCGCGGTGAAAAAACCCACGCTCCAAAAACCGTGAGCACGGTTCATGATGCGCCGGCCTTCGTGGTGTTCCGCCCGATCGGCTTCCACGTTGACGATGACCTCCATCGCGCCCACCGCGATACCGGCTGGCACCAAGAGCGCGAACAACTGCCACGGGCTTTGCGCCCAAGCCGCAGCGGCGTAGCTGATGGCGGTGATGGGCATGAGGGTGAGCAAGGCGCTGCGGTGGCCCCAGCGGGCAATGACGCCGTGCCCCCAAGTGAGCGAAATCATGGTACCCGCGGCCGTGCCGATGAGCGCCAAGCCCAAAGCGCCCTCACCCACGCCCATGCCGGTTTGGATCTCGCCGATGCGCGGGTACAAGCCGCCCAAACAAAACGAATACAAAAAGAAGGCCGCGAAGATGCGCTGCACGGGGGTGAGCGGCATGGTCCAACGCGGTGGGCTCATCACACCAGGCCTCCGAGCACGGCCACACCCAGAATCAAGAAAATCACCGCCGCCACGACGTGCATGGCGCGCACGGGAATGCGCCGCGTGAGCGCTTCACCCCAAAACGCCACCGGCGCGTTGGCCAGCATCATGCCCAAGGTGGTGCCGCCCACCACGGCCCACAGCGGCGTGTACTGCGCCCCCAGAGCGATGGTGGCGATTTGGGTTTTGTCGCCCATCTCGGCCAAAAAGAAAACCCATGCTGTGATGGCAAACACGCCCCAAGGGTGTCGGGTGGTGTCGCTGTCGCTGTCGTCGAGTTGGTCCGGCACCAAGACCCAAACCGCCATCGCCACAAAAGACAGGCCCAAGACCCAGCGCATGACCTCTGGCCCCACCCAAGCCATGACCACCGCACCCACCGCACCGGCCAGGGCGTGGTTGAGCAGCGTGGCCACCAAAATGCCCCACACGATCGGCCACGGCCGTTTGAACCGGGCCGCCAACACCAAGGCCAAGAGCTGCGTCTTATCGCCCATTTCGGCCAAAGCCACCACACCGGTGGAAATCCAGAATGCGTTCACACACACCTCAAATCACAACAAAAAACGCCCGCACAAGGCGGGCGTAGATGGGGCAATTTTACGGCCTCAAATCAAGGTCACACCGGTCTTGGACTGGATGAACTCGCGCGTCACACCGGGGGCCATTTCCACCAGCTTGAGGCCTTGGGGTGTCACGTCCATCACACCGAGGTCTGTAATGATGCGGTCGGCCACGCCCACGCCAGTCAATGGTAAGGTGCAGTGGGGCAGAATTTTCAGGTCTTCGGTGCCGTCTTTTTTCTTGGCCACGTGTTCCATCAAGATGAGCACGCGCTTGACGCCCGCGACCAAGTCCATGGCGCCGCCCATGCCTTTGACCATCTTGCCGGGGATCATCCAGTTGGCCAGGTCGCCTTTTTCGCTGACCTGCATGGCGCCCAAGATCGACAGGTTGATCTTGCCGCCGCGGATCATGGCAAACGACTGGTCGCTACTAAAGATGGCCGAGCCCGCGATGGTGGTCACCGTTTGTTTGCCCGCGTTGATCAGGTCGGCGTCGACCTCGTCTTCGGTGGGGAATGGGCCGATGCCGAGCATGCCGTTTTCACTTTGCAGCCAGACTTCTTTGTCGGCGGGCACGAAGTTGGCCACCAAGGTCGGGATGCCGATGCCCAGGTTGACGTAAAAACCGTCTTCGAGTTCTTGTGCCGCACGCGCGGCCATTTGGTCTTGTGTCCAGCTCATATCAAACTCCCGCTTTCTCGGTGATGGTGCGTTTCTCGATGCGCTTCTCAGGGCTTTGGTTGAGCACGATGCGGTGCACATAAATGCCCGGCAGGTGAACCTCGTCGGGCTTGAAGGTGCCGGTCTCGACGATCTCTTCGACCTCGACCACGCAGACCTTGCCGGCCATAGCCACGGCGGGGTTGAAGTTGCGCGCGGTGAGGCGGAATTGCAAGTTGCCAGACTTGTCGGCGCGAAAGGCTTTGACCAAGGACACTTCAGGGAACAGCGAGTGCTCCATGACATAGGTCTCGCCATTGAAGTCGCGCAGCTCTTTGCCTTCGGCCACCACCGTGCCCACGCCGGTCTTGGTGAAAAACGCGGGGATGCCCGCGCCCGCGGCGCGCAGCTTTTCGGCCAGCGTGCCTTGGGGCGTGAACTCCAGCTCGAGTTCACCGGCCAAGAACTGGCGCTCGAACTCTTTGTTCTCTCCCACGTAGGACGAGATCATTTTTTTGATCTGGCGGGTTTCGAGCAGTTTGCCCAAACCAAAACCGTCCACACCCGCGTTGTTGGAGATCGCGGTCAGGTTCTTGGCACCGCTGTCGCGCAAGGCGTCGATCAGCGCTTCGGGGATGCCGCACAAACCAAAACCGCCGACGGCGATGAGTTGGCCGTCTTGGACGATGCCTTTGAGCGCTTCAGCAGCGCTCGGATAAATTTTGTTCACGTTGGAGACTCCTGTGTGTGAAGGGCGATGGCGTTACGATACTACGTAATGACATACGTAGTTTGACCTAATGGTAAACATGGATTACCGATTGGCTTTTGACCTAGCCCCTTTGGGGCTGGCACTTTCGCGCGACCGCATCATGGTCGACTGCAATCAAGCCTTGTGCGAGATGTTTGGCACCGACCGCGATCAACTCGTGGGCCAAAGCTTCCAAGTGTTGTACCCCAGCGCGGATGAGTTCGAGCGCATGGGCGAGCGCATCGTACCTTTGCTCAAGCGGGGCATGACCTACGCCGATGACCGCATCATGAAGCGCTGGGGCGGCCGCCTTGCTGGTGAGACCTTTTGGTGCCACGTCACAGGCCGAGCGCTCGACCCGAAGCAACCGCACAGCGCGGGCATCTGGAGTTTTGAAGACCTCAGCTCACGCCGCCCCGTGAGCGCCGACCTCACGCCCCGCGAACGCGAAGTCGCTGCGCTGCTCATGGACGGACTGACGAGCAAAGAAATCGGCAAAGCCTTGGCCATCAGCCACCGCACGGTGGAGATTCACCGCGCCCGTCTCATGCGCAAATACCAAGCCCACAGCACACCCGACTTGGTGCACCGACTCTTGACGGGTTGATCAGGGCTTGGCCTCGACCACTTCGGCGGCGCTGCGAAACGCTTCCACCGACGTGGGCACACCGCAGTACACTGCGGCGTGCAACAGCACCTCTTGAATTTCGGCCACCGTCGCGCCGTTGTTCAACGCACCGCGCACATGGCCTTTGAGTTCGTTTTGTTTGCCCAAGGCCGTGAGCATGGCCACGGTGATGAGGCTGCGGGTTTTGCGGTCCAGCCCTTCGCGTTGCCAGACATCGCCCCAAGCGGCGCGCGAGATGTGGTCTTGAATGGGTTGGGTGAACGGCGTGGTTCCGGCCAATGCGCGGTCCACAAAGGCGTCACCCATGACTTCGCGGCGCGTGGCCAAGCCTTGTTGGTAGGACTCGTCGTGGGTGGGGTTGTGTTCTGACACTTTTTTCTCCTGATGGACAGAGGGGTGTTGCGGGGTACGAAGCCGTCCCCAAGACCTTCAGCGAACGTGCGCCAGCATCGCTTCTGGCATGGGCGCGGATTTTTGCAAAGGGAAGTTGACCCACACCGTGGTGGCGCCGCCTTCGGCGTAAATGGTGTCGAGGTCGGTGGTCAGGCTCACCGTGCACCAACTCTCAAAGCTGCTGCGGCCGGGGTCGCTGACGTACATCTTGGCCAGCACATCGCCGGGGAACACCAGCTGTTTGTAAAAGTTACAAAACGCATTCACGATCACCGGGCCCTCGCCCGCAGGCGTGGGCGAGTAGCGGATGGGGATGACCCTGGTGTGCACCAGTTTTTTGGCTTCGGGCAGTGTCATGCGCATGGCAAATTCCTTCGGTTTTATCGGTGGGCCCGGATTGATGCCAGGATGCCCAACACAAACAGCACAGCGGCCAAGCCTTGCTGCAGCGCGGGCCACTGACCCGACCAGACAAAAGCATAGAGCAAACCAAACACCGTCTCGCTCACGATGAGTTGTCCACCCAAGCTCTCGGGCAAGCGCCGGCTGGCCATGTTCCACAAGACGGCGGCGATCCAAGCCGAGCCAATGCCCGTGAAGGTGCACACCAGCACAAACAGGCCCCAGCCCTCGCGCGCCCACATGGGTGGTGTGTCGACCCCAGTCTCCCCCACCCCAGCGGCTTGACCCACGACCCACCACAAAAGCAAGGCACCCAAACCCGCCGCCACGCCCAGCCAATTGGCCCATACGGTGGAATTGACACCGGTGTTTTGTTTGAGCCAACGGGCGTTGAGCAAGGTGAAGGCGGTCCAACTGAGCATGGCGCCCACCGCGAAGACCACGCCCCGTCGCCAGTCGCCCTGGCCGCTCACCCAATCGCTTTCGCTGGCCGTGACCTGCACCATCAGCGCCATGCCCAGCGCGGTCAGGGCCATGCCCGGCAGCAAATGCCGCCAGCGCAGGCCGTGCGGCTTGCCCAGCAACATGACCCACAGCGGAATGGTGCCGATGATGAGCACCGGCAAGGCCGCCCCCGCGTCTTCTATGGCCAGCACCAAAAGCCAGTAATAACCGGTGTAGCCCAAGATGCTCAAACCCAACGCAGCGCCCATTTGGGCCCCGGTGGGCCAAGCCTCGGGCGCACCACGCCAAGCCGCGCGGCCATGCACCCACGCCAACCAAGCCAGAGAAAACAAACCGCAAGCCACAAAACGGCCCACCGTGAAGTCCAGCGCCGAAAAACCACCGACCATCAAGGGCGCGACAAAGGTCATGCCCCAAAACGCACCGGCGCCCAAACCCGCCGCGATGCCCACGGCCATGCCGGGGGTCACCGTTTTGTTTGCTCCCATATCCACCCCAAATACCAACAAAGACGGCCATTGTGCGTCACGCACCACTAGAATCCGTGCTCAGCGCAACCTTTCATGAACCTGTCCCCATGAGCCCACAAGACATCCTGAGCACCCACGGTCCCCGCGAATCCATGGAATACGACGTTGTCGTCGTTGGCGGCGGCCCCGCTGGCCTGTCCACTGCCATCCGACTGAAGCAAGTCGCCGCCGAACGCGGCCAAGAGATCAACGTCTGTGTGCTCGAAAAAGGCTCTGAGCCCGGCGCGCACATTTTGTCGGGCGCGGTCATGGACCCGCGCGCCATCACCGAACTCTTCCCCGACTGGAAAGAGCGCGGCGCTCCGCTGAACCAGCCCGTGACCGGCGACGACCTCTTGGTCTTGTCTGAGACTGGCCAGCAGCGCACGCCGAACTGGCTCATGCCGCGCAACTTCCACAACGACGGTTGCTACGTCATCAGTTTGGGCGCGGTGAGCAAATGGCTGGGTGAACAAGCCGAGGCCTTGGGCGTGGAGATTTTCCCCGGCTTTGCTGCTGCCGAAGTGCTCTACCACGAGGACGGCTCGGTCAAAGGGGTGGCCACTGGCAACCTCGGCGTGGGCAAAGACGGCGAGCCGACCGACCACTTCCAACTGGGCATGGAACTGCACGCCAAGTACACCATCTTCGCCGAGGGCGCCCGCGGTCACTTGGGCAAACAAGTCATCGAACAGTTCAAGCTCGACGCCGACAAAGACGCGCAAACCTTTGCCATTGGCATCAAAGAATTGTGGGAAATACCGGCCCATCAAGCCCAACCCGGCTTGGTGGTGCACACCGCTGGCTGGCCGCTGAACGACGACGCCTTTGGCGGTGGTTTTCTCTACCACCTCGAGGGCAACAAAGTCACCTTGGGCTATGTGATCGGCTTGGATTACCAAAACCCTTGGATGAGCCCGTTCGAAGAAATGCAGCGCTGGAAAACCCACCCCAGCATCAAAAAACACATCGAAGGCGGCAAACGCCTGAGCTACGGCGCGCGCGCCCTGAACAACGGCACGCCACAGGCCTTGCCCAAGACCGTCTTCCCCGGCGGCGCGCTGGTGGGCTGCGAGGCGGGTTTTTTGAACGCCGCGCGCATCAAAGGCAGCCACGCGGCCATCAAGAGCGGCATGCTCTGCGCCGAAGCCCTGGCCGAAGCCTTGGCCGCGGGCCGTTCGAACGACGAACTCAACGCCTTCGAAGAGAAATTCAAAGCCAGCTGGCTGCATGAAGAGCTCTGGACCTTCCGCAACTTCAAAAATTGGTTCAAGAAGAGCCCGCTCGTGGGCAAGCTCATGACCGGTGTGGAGCACTGGTTCTTGCCCAAGGTCGGCGTGAAGAGCCCACCTTGGACGCTGCACAACACCGTGCGCGACCACACCAAGCTGCGTCCTGCGGCCGAGATGCCCCAAATCAGCTACCCCAAGCCCGACGGTGTCATCAGCTTTGACCGCCTCTCCAGCGTGTTCATGAGCAACACCAACCACGAAGAAAACCAGCCCGCCCACCTGACGCTGCGCAACAGCACGGTGCCGGTCAACATCAACTTAGCGCAATACGCCGGCCCCGAGAGCCGCTACTGCCCGGCCGGTGTGTACGAGTTCGTCAAAACCGACGAAGGCGAAGACCGCTTGCAAATCAACGCGCAAAACTGCGTGCACTGTAAAACCTGCGACATCAAAGACCCCACGCAAAACATCGTTTGGGTCACGCCCGAAGGCGGCGGTGGGCCCAACTACGCGGGGATGTGAGGTTTATTGAACATCGACGCCATAAAAACTCAAGCGTCCAAATGGACTTAGTCGAATATTGAGGACTTCATTTCGGTGCACAAGGGTTTGAGTCGAGTGAGCGATGGTCAACCATGGCGCTTGCTCTTTGAAGATGCGCTGGGCTTCCTCATACAAGGGGATGCGTAGCGCAGGATTGGCGATGTTGCGCGCCCGAATGACCAAGTCGTCATAGGCTTGGTTGCAAAATTTTGAAACATTGGCGCCACCGTTGTCTGCCGTTTCGCAAGTTAGCAGGTTGTAGAAAAAGTAATCGGGGTCTCCATGGCTACCCGTCCATCCGAGCAAACCGGTTTCATGCTCACCGATGCGCATGCGTTTGCTGTAGTCGACCCAAGGGATCGTTTTGATCTCGGCAATGACACCAATCTTGGACAGATCGGTCTGCATCATTTGCGCCATCAATTGGGGGTTGGGGTTGTAAGCACGCTCAACCGACATGGCCCACAGATCGGTGGTGAATCCGTTGGGATAGCCGGCTTCGGACAGTAACCGTTTGGCTGCTTCTGGGTTGTAAGCATCGTCCACCAACTGGTCGTTGTGAGACCACATGGTGGGCGGAATCAAACTCACGGCCTGAACCGCGGTGCCTTGATACACCTGGTCAATAATGGCTTTTCGGTTAATGGCCATGTTGAGTGCTTTACGGACCCGAACGTCGTTAAATGGTACCTTCCTTAGGTTAAAGGCCCAGTAAGCCACGTTGACACCGGGCATTTCGGCCACAGACACATTGGGGTGTTGGCGCATGGCTTTGAGATCATCGGTATTGGGAAATGCCATGACCTGACACTCGTTGTTTTGGATTTTTTCCCAACGCTCGTGGGCATCGGGAACAATCAAGAACTCCAACTCTTGAATGGGTGATCGACCCTCCCAATAGTCATCGAACACGCGGTACTTGATTTTTTTGTCCTTTTCGTAGCTCACAAATGAAAAAGGTCCTGTCCCGATGGGGTGCAGGTCAATCACTTCCGGGCGGCCCTGCTTCAACATGGCTGCAGCGTACTCTTGGCTTTGAACGCTGCTGAATCCCAAGACAAAGTTAAACAAAAACGAAGCATTGGCCTCTTTGAGTCGAATTTTTACGGTGTGGGCGTTGATCCTTTGGACGCTCTTGATGAGATTACCCAAACCTGCAGACTGAAAAAAAGCATGATTTGCGCTGCTGACCTGATGGTACGGATGTTCAGGCTTCCATTGACGTTCGATCATGAAGATCACGTCATCTGCATTGAAATCGCGCGTGGGTTTAAAGAAGGCATTGCTGTGCCACCGCACCCCTTTTTGCAAGAAGAAGGTGTATTCCTTGCCATCGCGAGAAACTTGCCAATGCTCAGCCAGGTTGGGTACCAGTCTGGTACTGCCCCTGACATCCCGCAAGAGCCTGCTGTAAATGGGGCGCATGGCATCGTGAGAGGTGCTTGTGGTGCTGATGCTCGGAGCGAAATAGTCTGGACTACCCTCAGCGCAGTAGACGAGTTTCTTGGTCCTTTCGATGGTTTGCGCTTGAACACTCAACCCGAGCAGCAAAGCCCAAGCGAATGACACCTTCATCAAGAATCGGTTCGCTCTTTTCATATTTTTACCTCATTCAGACGAGCTTTTCAGGCTCTGGCCAGCATTAGAAGCAAGGCCCCACACGCTCGTTTTCGACCACGTTTTCAAAGAATCCGATGGCGGGGTGGTTTTCAACGATGCACTTCTGCATGCGATGAATCGTTGGAACCAAGACCAGTTTTGCTGTTGCTAACTGGGCGGCGGCTTCGACGTCTTTGGTGTTGTAGCCGAGCAAGTCCATGGCAATGGTTTGGATAGGATCGTTTGAGGGCAAGGTGCATACCGTGAGGTCGGAGCGACCCATGCGGATCGTTTGCCCGCCATAGGCGCTGTACAAGTCTGACAAGGTAATGACGATGCCCTCATCGTCTTTTGCAGACAGGTCTTCAAGTCGGTAAGCCCGCAGTTTTTCAAACACTTCGGGATGCGCCTCGGATCGAGAGCAGGACCAGACCACCGATTCAGCCCAGACGGCGTGACCAGACATCAGTGCAATCAACAAAAGCCAATGGGGCGTTGGTTTGAGCATGAACTTCATCGTTGAGCCTTTAGGATGCTCTGTGGAACCACCAAACCTTGGGGAACGCAATCAGGGCATTTGGAGAGCTTGGGGACGCTTCTGACAAATTGGTGGGCATAACTTGACCAGTCCGAGGGTTTTAGATTGGGGCGGTGTGATAGCCACAGCGACAAAAAACCCGACACCAAAGGCGCAGCAAAACTGGTGCCGATCGCTTTGTCGGCCACCACCAGCTGTTCAGCTCCCAACGCGCTGACCTCGATGGTGGCGACCCTGAGTTTGTTTTCAGCCCACGGCGTGTTGACCCTCAGTGCGGGCCCTCCTCCAACGGTATAGATGGTGGTTCGTGGGTCCAGTGCTGAATAGTTTTCGATGCGGTTATCCGCCGAAAGCGCGCCAACGGAAATGACACCCTCACAGTTGGCGGGCTCGACCAAGGCTCGTTGGAAATTGTTGCCCGCTGCAGCCACCACAAATGCGCCTTGTTTCAGCGCGGCATCCACCGCCGCTTGCAAGGATGGTCGGCACTGGTTGGCGCCCCCCGAAATGCTGATGTTGATGACCTTGGCCGGTCTGGGGTTCAAGGGAACCCCGGCCACCGGTAAACCAGCGGCCCAGCGAATCGCGTCAATCAAGTCTTCTCGTGTCATGCCGCAGGGCCCAAAGACGCGAATCGGCAAAATCAAGGCATTGGGATTGACCCCCCACATTTCTTGGTGTCCATTACCCGCCACGATGCTGGAGACCTCAGTGCCGTGTGTTCGGAAGGAGGTAGACACCATGCGCTGTCCACAGCTGGCGTCTTTGGGTGAAGGCGCATAGTTAGAAGACCGGCCGCCGCCGGCTTGCGCACCAGAGACCATATCAAAACCTGGCAACAACTTGCCCTTCAAGGCGGGGTGGTCGGACATCACCCCGCTGTCGATCACAGCCACGACCACTGGGGCTGGGCCGGGTTCAATGGGTTCGGTTTTCATCGAGGCTGGCGCTGCCCCGATGGCGTCGTCAAAGTACCACTGGAGGTTTCGAGCGTGCGTGCTCAGGGGCAGTGCCAAGCACAGACCTACGCAAGCCATCCATAAATGGCGAGTTGAACCTGATTCGGGCTTTACAGCGGTTTGAACCATTTTTCGACTCCAATAGAGATGTGTTTGCCCGCCTGTTCGGGACTGATTTCTTTGCGCATCACACGCACCGACATGTCCCAAAGTTCCTCCTCCAATTCCGGCCAAGCTTGGTTGAGAAATTGGCTGTTGATTCGAATCGTGGTGTCACACTGCTGACGCCAACTGGCCATTTCTTTGGCCAAATGGTTGGTGATCTCCACCGAATGGGTCGAGAGCGGGAAAAAACCGGGCAAGTTGTTGGCCAAGGCGCTGGAAAATGAAGGGGTACTCAACCACTGCAAAAATGCTTGGGCTTGCGCTGGTTTGGCACTTTTGGCGTTGATGCCAATGCCTTTGTCCAAATGGTTGAGCACATAGCAGTTGTGCTGATTGGCTTTGGGCGGTGGGGCAAACACACCAAAAAGATACGGGTTGTGGTGGTGGGTCAGGAACCGTATTTCCCACGAACCTGCGGGGTACACCGCTGCGCGCCCACTCAAGAACAAGTCTCTCGCCTCGTCCTCTCCCACATCGGCATGGTTGGATGGCAAGTACTCGCCCATTTTTGCCAAGCTGCGCCAAGCATCCACATAGGGCTCGTCGCTCAACTTGGCGCGACCCGTCAGCAAGTTTAATCGTCCTTTTTCGCCACCCCAATGGTTGGGCCCCATGCCAGACAACAAGACCTGTGAGGCTTGCCAGGCGTGTTTTGTGCCGAACGCCAAGGGCAAGTATTTGCCAGATTTTTTAACCGTTTCGAGCAACTTGAACAGGTCCTCTTCGGTTTTTGGAGGGGCAAGCTCGAGCTCTTTGAAAATCTCCGTGTTGTAAAAAAAACCGGTCATGACCGAGGCCACGGGCATACAAAAAACACGTTCGGCGTAATAACTGGTCCAAGCAAACTTGCCGTGGTTGCGAAACAAACGCAGCTCGGGCATGTGTGTGATGTCTTGTAGATAACCCTTTTCAAACAGGTCAAACGAGCGGTCAAAAGGCCGGCAAGCCACCATATCTCCTGCCGTACCTTTTTCGAACGATTCCAACAGCAGTTTGTCGTACTCCGTGGGTAACGAAGGACTGAGTTCGATGGGACTGGATTTCGGTGTTTGGTAGAAGACTGGCAGCAGGTGGTGCTCCCACATCCACACATCTTCGATACGCCAAGTTTCCAACTTCAATTCTTCAGCATGCGCCACCGATATGGGCCAACCCAACAAAGCCACTGCCCCCAACAAGAAGCCCAGCACCTTCCTGGCAACGCGGTCAGAACACATCAAAGTGTTGATGCAGACAATGGACATTTTCTTGACTTTCAAACTTTTAAGCAGAAAACGACAAACGTTAGACACCACGTAATGTAATCATTTTTAACGAATACTGCTTGAAAATAGCCTCATAAACGCAATTAATGAGTTATTTGGCATAAGTTCATTGGGCTTGCGACGCCACAAAGTAAAATGAATCTGCTCGCAAATTGCTGACATATAGGTGTCGCCTAAGTTGTCTTTCAGACTGGGGGCCGCGCTCTGTGTTGACACTCACAAACATCACTCCAACGGAAAGCCTGTCATGACCCCCTACTACAGCGAAGAACACGTTTGGCTCACCGTTGAGGGCGAGATCGCCACAATCGGTATCACCATCCATGCCCAAGAGGCGTTGGGCGATGTTGTGTTCGTGGACCTGCCTGCGGTGGGCGCCAGCATCGAGCAAGGTGCTGTGGCCGGCGTTGTGGAATCTGTCAAAGCTGCTTCAGACGTGTTCATGCCCATCGGTGGCACGGTGACAGAAGTCAACGAAACCCTGCGCAACGATCCTTCTCTGGCCAACACCGACCCCATGGGTGCGGGTTGGTTTTTCAAAGTCAAACTCAGCCAAACCATTGAATCGGCGGGCTTGCTCAACGACGTCGACTATCAAAAATTGACGGGGTGAGATGGGTTTGACCCGCATCACCATTCGTCCCGTTGATTTCAGTGACGCGGCTCACCGAGCCGCTTTGATCCTGCTGCTCGACGCCTACGCCCAAGACCCCATGGGCGGCGGCGAGCCGCTGGCCGATGAGGTCAAAGCGTGCTTGTGCGACGACATGGCCGCGCGCGCTACGGTGGCGAGCTTCATCGCTTGGATCGACGATGTGCCCGTGGGTCTGGTGAATTGCGTGGAGGGGTTTTCAACCTTCAAATCGCGCCCGCTCATGAACATCCACGACCTGGCCGTGCTGCCCGGCCACCGGGGCATGGGCGTCGGCCAAGCCTTGATGCAAGCCGCCCAAGCGCACGCCCAAGCCCGCGGCTGCTGCAAGCTCACGCTCGAGGTGCTCACCGGCAATGCTCGCGCCTTGCGCAGCTACGAACAATTCGGTTTTCAGCCCTACACCCTGGACCCTGCCGCTGGTCAAGCCAGCTTCATGCAGAAATGGCTTTAAGCTCACCACCATGACCACACGCCAACACTTCGCCAGCGACAACTACGCCGGCACCTGCCCCGAAGCCCTGCACTGGTTTTTGGAGGCCAACGCCAGCGGCCACGAACCCGCCTACGGCGACGACCGCTGGACACAAAAGTCCAGCGACATGCTGCGCCAGCTCTTCGAGATTGACTGCGACGTCTATTACGTCTTCAACGGCACGGCCGCCAACTCATTGGCTTTGGCCAGCATCTGCCAGAGCTACCAATCGGTCATTTGTTCGTCCATCGCCCACATTGAAAACGACGAATGCGGCGCACCCGGTTTCTTCTCCAACGGGGCCAAGCTCCTCGTGGCCGAGTCGCAGTCGCCTTCAGCGCAGTTGGGCAAACTCAGCCCAGAGGCGCTGCACCATGTGGCCACCAAGCGCACCGACCTGCACTACACCAAGCCCCGTGCCGTGTCGATCACCCAAGCCACCGAGCTGGGCACCGTGTATTCGGTCGACGAGGTGAGCGCCTTGTCCGAGGTGGCCAAACGCTACGGCTTGAAAATGCACATGGACGGCGCTCGCTTTGCCAACGCTGTGGCGTACTTGGGCTGCTCTGCGGCCGACATCACCTGGAAAGCCGGTGTGGACGTGCTGTGCTTTGGCGGCACAAAGAACGGCCTGCCCGTGGGCGAAGCTGTGGTGTTTTTTGACCGCGAACTGTCCAAAGACTTTGCGTGGCGCGCCAAACAAGCCGGCCAACTCGCCTCCAAAATGCGCCACATCTCAGCGCCGTGGGTCGGCATGCTCGAAAACGACACCTGGCTGCGCAACGCCCGCCACGCCAACGCCATGGCCCAGCGCCTCTACCAAGGCCTGCTGAAGATCCCCAGCGTCAACGTGATGCACCCACCCCAAGCCAACGGCGTCTTCGCCAACCTCCCCGCACCGGCCATCCAGGCCCTACACGCCAAAGGCTGGAAGTTCTACGAATTCATCGCCGGCGGCGGCTGCCGCTTCATGTGCGCCTGGGACACCACCGAAGCCTCGGTAGACGCCTTCTTGGCCGACATCACCCGAACCCTCGCCACGTGAACACCGCCTTCAAAGTCCTGAGCCTCATCCCTCCGATGACGCAGCTCAACACGCCCTACCCGTCAACGGCTTACTTGACGGGTTTTTTGCGTGGCCGGGGCATCGATGCGGTGCAAGAAGACATCGCCTTGGCCACGGTGCTCGCCCTCTTCACGCCCGAGGGGCTGGACCGCGTGCGCGAGGCGGCGCTGGCCGTTCACGAAGACGAGCGCAGCGCCTGCCTGAATGCGTTTTTAGACGCCTTCGGCGCTTACCGCAGCAGCATCGGCCCCGTGCTGGCGTTTTTGCAAGGCCGCGACTCGACCTTGGCGCACCGCATCGCCGCGCGTGGCTTGGTGCCCGAAGGCCCGCGCTTCGCCGCGCTGGAAGCCTACGACGACGATGGCAGCGGCGACCCGCTCGGTTGGGCCTTTGGCGCCTTGGGCGTACAGGACCGCGCCCGCCACATCGCCACCCTGTTCTTGAACGACCTGGCCGACGTCTTGCGCGACGCCGTCGACGAGCGCTTTGAATTTGTGCGTTACGGCGAACAACTCGCCAGCAGCCAACCCACTTTCGAGCCGCTGGCACAGGCCTTGGCCGCACCCATCACCTTGCTCGACCAAACCCTGCAAAGCCTCACGCTGGCCGCCGTGGCGCGCCACCAGCCGCAATTGGTGCTCTTGTCGGTGCCTTTTCCCGGCACGGTCTACGCCGCGCTGCGCATGGCCCAAGCCATCAAGGCCGCGCACCCCACCGTGCGCATCGCCATGGGCGGCGGCTACGTGAACACCGAGCTGCGCGAACTCAAAGAACCGCGCGTTTTTGACTTCGTGGACTTCATCACCTTGGACGCGGGCGAGCGCCCTGTGCTCTCGCTCATCGAGCATTTGCAAGGCCAGCGCTCGGCGCAGCGACTGCAACGCACCTTCAGCCGCCACGCCGACGGGCACGTGCAATACACCAACATGGTCGAGCCCGAGATCGCGTTTGAAGACGTCGGTACGCCCACGTGGGACGGCCTGCCGCTGCACCAATACCTGAGCCTGCTGGACATGCTCAACCCCATGCACCGCCTGTGGAGCGATGGGCGTTGGAACAAGCTGACCGTGGCGCACGGCTGCTATTGGAAAAAGTGCAGCTTTTGTGATGTCAGCCTGGACTACATCGGCCGGTACGAAACCGCCAGCGCCACCGAGCTGGTCGACCGCATCGAGCGCATCGTGGCCGAAACCGGCCAAACCGGTTTTCACTTCGTGGACGAAGCCGCGCCACCCAAAGCGCTCAAAGCCTTGGCCGAAGAGCTGCTGCGCCGGGGCGTGCAAATTTCGTGGTGGGGCAACATCCGTTTCGAAAAAACCTTCACCCCCGAACTCGCCGACCTGCTGGCGCAAAGCGGCTGCATCGCCATGAGCGGCGGGCTGGAAGTGGCGTCCGACCGCTTGCTCAAGCTCATGCAAAAAGGCGTGAGCGTGGAACAAGTGGCCCGCGTCACCAAAAGCTTCACCGACGCTGGCGTCTTGGTTCACGCCTACCTGATGTACGGCTTCCCGACCCAAACCGTGCAAGACACGGTCGACGCGCTCGAATACGTGCGCCAGCTGTTCGAAAACGGTTGCATCCAAAGCGGCTTCTTCCACCGCTTCACCTGCACCGTGCACTCCCCCGTGGGCCAAGACCCCGACGCCTACGGCATCCGCCTGCTGCCCCTGCCCGAGGTCAGCTTCGCCAAAAACGACATCGGCTTTGTCGACCCCACCGGCGTCGACCACGACCACCTGGGCCGCGGCCTGCGCAAAGCCATCTACAACTACATGCACGGCGTTGGCCTGGAGACCGACGTGCGCCAATGGTTCGAACTCCCCAAAGGCCAATGCCCCAAACCCACCGTGCCCCGGCACGCACTGGCCAAGGCCTTGGGTCTTTGAATCACCAAGGCACCACTTGCCCGGTGTGGTCCACGAAGTGGGCGCGGCCGGTGGCGGGGAGTTGGTCCAGGACCTGCAACAAGCGGTTGACCGAATCATCGGGGACCATGGCGTGGTCGCCCACAAATGGTTGGCTCAAGGGTGACGCAACCGTACCGGGCTGTAACGCGGCCACCACCAAGCCGGGACGTTGGCGGGCGAGTTCGATGGCGCTGGTTTGCAGCAACTGGTTGAGTGCGGCTTTGGCGCTGCGGTAGGCGTACCAGCCGCCCTTGTGGTTGTCTTCGATGCTGCCCACCCGCGCCGAGAGCTTGGCCCAGATGGCGCGCTCTTGCAGGGCCAACTGGGGCGCGAGGTGTTTGAGCAAGAGTGCTGGGCCCATGGCGTTGAGCTGCCAGCTGCGCATCAAGCGCTCGGCGCTCACATCGGCCAAACGTTTTTCGGGGCCCACGCCAGCGATGGTCAGAGCGCCCGTGGCGTCCACCACCAAGTGCAGCGGCCCCGCGATGGACTGCGCCAGCGCCGCGCTGCTGGCCTCGTCGGTGATGTCCCAGCCGGGGTGGCTTTGGCGCGAGACCGCCAACACCTCGGCACAGCGGGGATCGGCTTGCAAAGCTGCGACAAACGACGCCCCGATCGCGCCGCTGGCCCCCAGCACCACCGCACGGTAGCCCTGGGGCAAGTTGTTCATGCGGCGTCCACGCCCGCGGCGATGTCGCGCAAGGCACGTTCAAACACCTCCACCGGCTGCCCGCCCGAAATCAAATGGCGGCGGTTGATGATGATGGCGGGCACCGAACGGATGCCGGCTTGGGCAAAAAACGTTTGACGCTCGCGCACCTCGTCACCGAAGTCTTTGCTGCTCAGGACCGTGGCTGCGGCCTCTTCGTCCAAGCCCACTTCGCGCACGCAGGCCAGCAGCACCGCGGGGTCGTCCATGTTTTCGGCGCGGCCTTGGTAGGCGCGCAACAAGGCTTTTTTCAGGGACAAGGCGTGGCCTTGGGTTTGGTCGCTGTCGTCCAAGGACTCGGCCCAGCTCAACAAGCGGTGGCAGGTGAAGGTGTTGTAGACACGGCCACGGCCGTTGGGGTTAAACGCAAAGCCCACCTCGGCGCCGCGCTCGGTGATGGTGCGGCGAATCTCGGCCTGCTGCTCGGCGTTGGTGCCGTATTTTTGGGTCAGGTGTTCGCCCAAATCTTGACCGCCGGGGCCCATGTTGGGGTTGAGCTCAAAAGGCTGCAGGTGCAGCGAGGCGGTGATGTCCGGCGAGACGCGCTGCAAGGCGTTCTCCAAAGCACCCAGCCCCACAGCGCACCAAGGGCAGGCCACGTCAGAAACAAAATCGATGTGTAAAGTCGTCATGAGGGCATCGTAAACCACCCGCCCTGCCCCTTCCCCATGGTGGACAATGTCGCCATGAGCCCGAACACAACGCCCGCCGACCGCTACGCCGTGGTCGGCCACCCCATCGCGCACTCCAAGTCGCCCACGATTCACCGCCTGTTCGCGCAAGCCACGGGCCAGCACATCGAATACAACGCCATCGAGTCCGCACCCGATGCCTTCGCCGACACCTTGATCCGCTTTGTGGCGCAAGGCGGCAAAGGCCTGAACGTGACCTTGCCCTTCAAGGTCGAGGCCTGTGAGCTGGCCACCGACCCCATGCCCAGCGCCGTCTTGGCCGGTGCGGCCAACTGCTTGGCCATTCGCGGCGACCGCATCGAGGCGCACAACTTCGACGGCAAGGGACTGGTCACCGACATCGCCCAACACCATGACACGTTACTTCGAGGGCGACGCGTCTTGGTGCTCGGCGCGGGCGGCGCCACGCGCGGCGCACTGCCCGCCTTGGCCGACGCCGGCCCCGCCGTGCTGGCCGTGGCCAACCGCACCGCCGACAAAGCCCGCGACCTGCAAATCCACTTCGCCCCGCACTTCGCCCTGCAAGCTGGTGGCTTTGAAGACTTGGCGGGCGAAAGCTTCGACCTCATCATCAACGCCACCAGCACCGGCCTGAGCGACCAAGGCCTGCCCCTACCCCCTGGCCTGTTCGCACCGGGTGCCTTGGCCTACGACATGGTTTACGGCAAAGGCCTCACCCCCTTCATGCGCCAAGCCCAAGAAGTCGGCGTTACGCGCTTAGCCGATGGCTTGGGCATGCTGGTCGAGCAAGCGGCTGAAGCCTTTGCACTGTGGCGCGGCGTGCGCCCGCCTACAGCAGACGTGATCAGGGCCTTACGCGGTTGACCCAGGATGGCTTCGTGCCTCGCCATGACAACCTGTCGTCAATGCAATCGCTGAACCCGCAGACCGCAGACCACCGCCACCAAGGCGGCCGCGCTTGAGAGCCAAAACACGGCGCTCAATCCCCAGTGCTCGCTGAGCACCCCGCCGATGGCGCCGCCCACCACGCCCGTGCAGCCGTAACCCACGACGGTGAACAAGGCTTGGCCGCGGCCACGCAAGCGGCCTGAGAAGTGTTGCGAAATCAAAGAGATGCAAGCGGTGTGGTGGGCGGCAAAGGTCACCGCGTGCAGGGCCTGCGCCAGCAACAAGACCCACCACCACTGCGCAGCACCGGCGGTCAAGACCATGCGCAAGACCATCAGCAGTGAAGCCACGACCAACCAAGCTGGCCAAGAGATGCGGCCCGACCAGCGACCTTGTCCATAAAACCAAGCAATTTCAACGATCACGCCGACAGCCCAGAACAGGCCGATGGCGGTTTTGCTGTAGCCCAGTTCGTCCAAGTAGAGCGAGAAAAACACGTAGACCAAGACGTGGGCAAAGATATGAAAAAAGATGGCTGCGAACAACCAGCGCACCTGAGCTTGGCGCAGGATCGGCCCAATGGGCAGGCGTTCGTTTGCGGCTTCGACCTGCTCTTTGAGGTCCGGCATCCACCACACGCTCACGGCCACCAGCACCAAGGTGCCCACGGTCCAGGCAGGGAAACTGGACAGACCGTGTCGTTCGAACCACCAACCAGCCGCCACCACCGTGACCAAGAAGCCCCACGAGCCCCACAGCCTCACACGCCCATAGCGGTGGACGTCGAGCTGACCTTCGTGGGTGACGCGGTGGGCCATGGCCGCTTCGCTCATCGGCATCATGAAACTGGTGTGAATGAACATCACCAGCAACACACCGAACAGCGCAGCCACCGGAAGGTTCAAAAACAACCCCAAGCCCACCAACATGGAAGCGGTGGCGCCATAGCGCAACAACTTCACGCGTTCGCCGGTGCGGTCGCTGAGCCAACCCCAACCGTACGGACCGACAACGCGGGTGGCCGCTTGTGCGGCGGTGAGCAAACTGATGGCCACCAAGCCAAAGCCCATGTCTTTGAGCCACAGCGCCAAATACGGGTTGAAAAACCCCACATGGGCAAAGTAACTGGCCGAGAGCAAAGCAAACGGGGCCAAACCCGCACGGCCCGATCGGATCACATCAGCCGCGCTGTTGGGCTGCGATGTCGGGCGTGCTCACGCGCACGTCGCCACATTGGGCGCGGTGGGCCAGCGCGTGCTCCATCACCACCAAAGCCAGCATGGCCTCGGCAATGGGGGTGGCGCGGATGCCCACGCAAGGGTCGTGGCGCCCCTTTGTGATCAGGGAAGTGGCTTGCCCCTGCACGTCGATCGAGTCGCGCTCGATCAAGATGGAGCTGGTGGGCTTGATGGCGATGCTCACCTCCAAGTCTTGGCCGGTGCTGATGCCGCCCAACACGCCGCCGGCGTTGTTGCCCACAAAGCCTTCGGGGGTGAGCGAGTCGCCGTGGTGGCTGCCCTTGTGCGTCACGCTGGCAAAGCCCGCGCCGATCTCCACACCCTTGACCGCGTTGATGCCCATCATGGCGTAAGCGATGTCGGCGTCGAGCTTGTCGAACAGCGGCTGACCCAAGCCCACTGGCATGCCCTGCGCGATCACGCGCAAACGCGCGCCGCACGAGTCGCCGCTCTTGCGCAGCGTGGCCATGTAAGTCTCCAGCGACGACACATCGGCCACGGGCGCAAAAAACGGGTTGTTCGCCACGTGGTCCCACGACTCAAAGCCGATCGGTACATCGCCAATTTGCGTCATGCAGCCGCGAAACGTGGTGCCGAAGCGCTCGAACAACCACTTCTTGGCCACGGCACCGGCGGCCACCATGGGCGCGGTCAAGCGCGCCGACGAACGGCCGCCGCCACGCGGGTCGCGCAAGCCGTATTTTTGCCAGTAGGTGTAGTCGGCGTGGCCGGGGCGGAATTGCTTGCCAATGTCGCCGTAGTCTTTGCTGCGCTGGTCGGTGTTCTGAATCAGCAAGGCGATGGGTGTGCCCGTGGTCTTGCCCTGGTAGACGCCGCTCAAGATCTGAACCGCGTCGGGCTCGTTGCGCTGCGTCACATACGCGCTGGTGCCGGGGCGGCGGCGGTCGAGGTCGGGTTGAATGTCCGCCTCCGACAGGTCCATGCCTGGGGGGCAGCCATCGATCACACAGCCAATGGCCGGGCCGTGGGATTCACCGAAGTTGGTGACTGCGAAAAGGTGTCCGAAGGTGTTGCCGCTCATGGGTGGGGATTATCCCACCAGTGGAAGCACTCAGGCCTTGCCCTGCTCTTCAGGCCAGTCGCGTATGTAGGCTTTGAGCATTTGGTTCTCGAAGTTTTGGCTGTCGACCACCGCTTTGGCCACGTCGTAAAAACTGATCACACCCATCAACATCGCGCCCTCCATCACGGGCATGTAGCGCGTGTGTCGCTCCAACATGAGGGGGCGAACTTCCGTGATGTCGGTGGTGGGTGTGCACGTCGCGGGGTGGGTGTCCATGACCGTGCTGACCTTTTGGTTGGTCAAGCTGCAGCCATTTTTGGCCAAGGTGTGGATGACCTCGCGAAAGGTCAACATCCCAGCGAGTTCGCCACGGTTCATCACAGCCAAGGAGCCAATGTCCAAGCGCGACATCGTTTCAATGGCATCGCGCAGCAGGGCATCTGGCGCAATGGTGAACAAGGTGCCGCCTTTAACCCGAAGAATGTCGCTGACTTGCATGGTGATGACTCCGCTGTGATGGTGTTGTCGTGATGGCTAACAATATAGCCCACAAACCCTTACAAGAACATTCTCAAAAGGTCCGCCAAACTCCAAAAAATCAGACCTTCAAAGCTTGTCCAACGTTCATGGACGCCCAAGTGCTGTGAAGCGCAAAAGGGTGGACCGAGGCGTGGGGGGCCAACAGCAAACGGTCCACCAAGGGGCGCAATGGGGTTTGCCAAGGGTTGATCAACAGCACATGCCGTTCTTGTTCTTCTTTGATCGGTGCGACCCAATCCAAGCTGGTCAAGGTGGCCAAGGCTTCTTCGAGTTGCAAGGGGGAGACTTTCAAGTTGTCAGACAAAGCTTCGGATGTCATCCCTTTTTCAGGCGCGTATCGAGCGGCATGCAATTGGCCCAAGACCTCAATGGCCAACTGAAAATCCCAACCCGGGGTGTCGCCTCGCCTCGCAATGCCCGACAACAAGCTGGGCAAATACGCCGCGATGACGGCGCCCAACAACACAATCACCCAAGCGATGTAAACCCAGATCAACAAAATCGGCACCGCCGCAAACGCCCCGTACACCAAGGCGTAGGTCGGGATCGAAGCAAAGTACCAGCCCAGCAAGGCTTTGGCTCCATCAAAACCAATAGCAACAAACAAACCACCCAGCAGGGCGTGAGACCAGCGCACATGCGTATTGGGCACGTAGCGGTACAAGGCGGCGATGCCACCCACCACCAACAGCCATTCCAGGGCTTCCAACCAAACGCGCGTGCCCACACTCAAACCTTTGATCAAGGCGCGTTGGTCGCCCACGGCGTACGCCGTCAGCGTGAGGCTCAAGGCCAAGACCAAGGGACCCAAGGTCAGTACGGCCCAATAGATCAAGACCCGCTGGGTCATGCCGCGTGGCCGTCGCACGCGCCAAATGTCGTTGAGCTTGCGGTCGATGGTCAGGATCAGCGCCAGCGCTGTGACCACAAAAAACACACCGCCGGCCAAGCCCATTTGACTGGCTTTGCTGACGAAGAGGTTCAGGTTGACCATCACTGGCTTGGCGATCGACTCCGGCACCATCGAGGACACCAACCAACGTTGCAGGGTCACCTGCAGTTGGTCAAACATGGGCAAAGCCCCAAAAATGGCCAACGCCACCGTGAACAAAGGGACCAAAGAGATCAGGGTCGTGAAGGTCAGGCTGCTGGCCGTCAGGCCCAAGCGGTCTTCCCGGAAACGCTCATACAAGGTAATGGCCGTGTTTTTCCAAGGGAAACGTTTGGTGTCGTGCCAAGTTTCTCTCGCCCATGTGAGCATGGGGATGATCCGTTCTGTCCAATTCATCCCGGTATCATGCCACCAGCCCATCCGGGTTTCACCCCTACGCCCCATGAACAACACACCCAACGCCCCCTCGGCCCAGACCCAGCGCCAGATCGAAACCACGCGACGCGTGGCCGTGGCCAGTTTGTTGGGGCTCATCGTCTTGGGACTGGCTTGGGAGTTGTGGCTCGCGCCTCTGCGCCCCGGCGGCTCGTGGTGGGCCATCAAAGTCATTCCCTTGGTGATTCCTTTGGCGGGCTTGCTCAAAAACCGCATGTACACCTACCGCTGGGTCAGTTTGCTCGTGTGGCTGTATTTCACAGAGGGCATCATCCGCGCCACCACCGAAAGTGGCCTGAGCATGGCGTTGGCCACGGGTCAAACCTTGTTGTGCTTGGCTTTGTTCACCGTCAGCGCTTTGCACGTGCGCATCCGCCTGAAGGCCGCCGGCTTGGAAGCCGTGCGCGCCGACGCGGCCGAGCACGCTCGGCTCACCGGAGCGGCGGCCGACCCCATTCCACCGAAGCAGCCATGAACCCTGGGGTGGTGCTCGACGCTTTGCGGCAAGCCGTGGGACCGGCCCATGTGCTGACCCACGAAGACTCGGGTACCGACCTCAGCCGCTGGGAGCGCGATTGGCGCGGCCGCGCCCACGGCCGCGCTTTAGCTGTTGTTCAGCCGCAGAGCACAGCCGAGGTGACCGCGGTTGTGAAGGCCTGTGCTGCGCACGGCGCGAGCTTGGTGCCCCAAGGTGGCAACACCGGCTTGGTGGTGGGCTCGGTGCCCGATGGCTCGGGCCAGCAAGTGGTGCTGAGCACCGCGCGCCTGAACCGCGTGCGTGAACTCGACGCCGCTAACCGAACCCTCACGGTGGAGGCCGGCTGTGTCTTGCAAACCGTGCAAGACGTGGCCCGAGCGGCCGGCTTTTTGTTCCCCTTGAGTTTGGCCGCGCAAGGCAGTTGCACGATTGGCGGCAACCTGGCCACCAACGCCGGCGGCACGCAGGTGCTGCGCTACGGCAACACGCGCGACCTGTGTTTGGGCTTGGAGGTGGTGAGCGCCGACGGCGAGGTTTGGCACGGCTTGAGTGGCCTGCGCAAAGACAACACCGGCTACGACCTGCGCCACCTCATGATAGGCAGCGAAGGCACGCTGGGCATCATCACCGCGGCCACCCTCAAACTGTTCGACGCGCCTGCGGCCCAACTCACCGCCTGGGCCAGCGTG
>CAMDCY010000028.1 GCA_945890705.1 Hydrogenophaga intermedia
GCCAGCGGCCGCTTGCAAGCGCAGAGCTTTCGCACCACCGAATACCCCGGCTTTCCCACCGACATGCAAGCGCAGTTCATGGCGCTCAACTGCATCTCGCACGGCACCAGCAAGGTGACCGAAACGATTTTTGAAAACCGCTTCATGCACGTCAACGAGCTGGTGCGTTTGGGTGCACGCATCCAAACCGACGGCAAAGTCGCTGTGGTCGAGGGCGTGCCCCGTTTGTCGGGCGCGACCGTCATGGCCACCGATTTGCGCGCGTCCGCCAGTTTGGTGATCGCCGGCTTGGTTGCACATGGCGTGACCACGGTCGACCGCATCTACCACCTGGACCGCGGTTACGACCAAATGGAAGAAAAATTGCGCGCCATCGGCGCCCAGATTGAACGCATCAGCCCATGATCACACTCGCACTGTCCAAGGGACGAATTTTTGACGAAACCTTGCCCTTGCTGGTCTCGGCCGGCATTGAAGTCTTGGACGACCCCGAGACCTCGCGCAAACTGATCCTGCCGACCAACCAAGCTCAGGTGCGCGTGGTCTTGGTGCGCGCCAGCGACGTGCCTACCTACGTCGAGCACGGTGGTGCCGATTTGGGGGTGACCGGCAAAGACACGCTGATCGAGCACGGTGGCCAAGGCCTGTACCAGCCGCTGGACTTGAAGATCGCGCAGTGCCGCATGAGCGTGGCCGTGCGTGCCGACTTCGATTACGCCCGCGCGGTGCGCCAAGGCGCGCGCCTCAAAGTGGCCACGAAATACACCCATATCGCCCGCGAATTTTTCGCCAGCAAAGGCGTGCACGTGGACCTGATCAAGCTCTACGGCAGCATGGAGCTCGCGCCCCTGACTGGTTTGGCCGACGCCATTGTGGACTTGGTTTCCACCGGTAACACGCTGAAGGCCAACCACTTGGTCGAGGTCGAGCGCATCATGGACATCAGCTCGCGTTTGGTGGTCAACCCCGCCGCGCTCAAGCTCAAGCAAGCCGCCATCCGACCCATCCTCGACGCCTTCAGCCATGCCATTGCCCAAGGCGCACCCACCGCATGACCCTGACCGCACGCCCCCTTCGTTTGTCCACCGCCCAAGCCGACTTCCAGGCGCAGTTCGATGCGCGCCTGCATTGGTCGGCCGACACGGACGCGGCCATCGAGTCGCGCGTGGCGCAGATCTTGGCCGACGTGCAAGCCCAAGGCGACGCCGCGGTGCTCGACTGTACCCGCCGCTTCGACGGTTTGGACGCGCCCAACATGGCCGCGCTCAGCTTGAGTCAAGCCGAATTGAAGGCCGCGTTTGAGGGCTTGCCCGAGGTGCAGCGTCAGGCCTTGGCCTCGGCCGCCAGCCGCGTGCGCACCTACCACGAGGCCCAAAAGCGCGCCAGCGGTGAGAGCTGGCAATACCGCGACGAAGACGGCACCTTGCTCGGCCAAAAAGTCACGCCGCTGGACCGCGTGGGCATTTACGTGCCCGGCGGCAAAGCGGCTTATCCGTCCAGCGTCTTGATGAACGCCATCCCCGCCCACGTGGCTGGGGTGGGCGAGATCGTCATGGTCGTGCCCACGCCGCGCGGCGAGCGCAACGCCTTGGTCTTGGCCGCAGCCTATGTGGCCGGTGTGCACCGCGTCTTCACCATCGGCGGCGCACAGGCGGTGGCGGCTTTGGCCTACGGCACGGCCAGCGTGCCCAAGGTCGACAAAATCACCGGCCCCGGCAACGCCTATGTGGCCAGCGCCAAAAAGCGCGTGTTCGGTTTGGTCGGCATCGACATGATCGCCGGGCCCAGCGAGATTTTGGTGCTTGCCGACGGCAGCACACCACCCGATTGGGTGGCCATGGACCTGTTCAGCCAAGCCGAACACGACGAGTTGGCGCAAAGCATTTTGTTGTGCCCTGACGCCGCGTACATCGACGCCGTGCAAGCGGCCATCGACCGGCTGTTGCCCGAGATGCCCCGGCGCGAGATCATCGCCAAGAGCCTGAACGACCGCGGCGCACTCATCCACACCCGCGACATGGCCGAGGCCTGTGCCATCAGCAACCGCATCGCGCCCGAGCACTTGGAAGTCTCGAGCCAAGACCCGCACCGCTGGGAGCCGCTGTTGGTGCACGCCGGCGCCATCTTTTTGGGCGCTTACACCAGCGAATCGCTGGGCGACTATTGCGCTGGCCCCAACCACGTCTTGCCCACCAGCGGCACGGCGCGCTTCAGCTCGCCGCTTGGTGTGTACGATTTCCAAAAACGCAGCAGCTTGATCGAGGTGAGCGAGCAGGGCGCACAGACCTTGGGCCGCATCGCCGCCGAGCTGGCCTACGGCGAAGGCCTGCAGGCCCACGCCCGCGCCGCCGAATTGCGCTTGAACCCCGTGCCGCCCATGCGGGAGCAGCCATGAGCGCGGCCCTGAACGGCGCGATGTCGCGCATCCGAGACGATGTGCAGTCGATGCACGCCTACGCGGTGCAAGACGCCACCGGCATGGTCAAGCTAGACGCCATGGAAAACCCCTTCACCTTGTCGGTGGCCCTGCAGGCCGCGTTGGGTGCGCGCTTGGGCGCGGTGGCCATCAACCGCTACCCCGGCGCCCGCGTCAACGCCTTGAAAGACGCCTTGGCCCGCAGCGTGGACTTGCCCGCCGGCTGTTCGCTGATGCTGGGCAACGGCTCGGACGAGTTGATCGCTTTGTTGGCCTTGGCCTGCGACCGGCCCGGCGCGGGCGTCTTGGCACCCGAGCCCGGTTTTGTGATGTACGCCATGAGCGCGCAACTCCAAGGCCTGAGCTACCACAGCGTGCCGCTGACCGAAGACTTTGAGCTCGATGAGGTGGCCATGCTCGCGGCCATCGCCCAGCACCGACCCGCCATCACCTACTTGGCCTACCCCAACAACCCCACGGCCAATCTGTGGTCGGCGCCGGTGATGCGCCGACTCGTGGCCGCGGTGGCCGCCGTGGGCGGCTTGGTGGTGGTCGATGAGGCCTACCAGCCTTTTTCCAGCGCCACGTGGCTCGACGAGATCCGCGCCCAGCCCGAGGCCAACGCCCACGTCTTGCTCATGCGCACGCTCTCCAAATTCGGTTTGGCCGGTGTGCGACTGGGGTACATGGTGGGCGCAGCACCCCTGATCGCCGAGATCGACAAGGTGCGCCCGCCCTACAACGTGAGCGTGCTCAACACCGAGTGCGCCTTGTTTGCGCTGGAGCACGCCTCGGCCTTTGCCGAGCAAGCCGCCGAAATCCGGGCCCAGCGCGGTGTTCTCTTGGCCGGTTTGGTTCAACTCAAAGGCGTGCTTGCCTTTAAAAGCGAGGCCAATATGGTCTTGGTGCGTTGGCCCGCGCGCGACGAACACGACGACGCTGCCGCCACCCGGGTTTTTGAGCAATTAAAGACCGCTGGTATTCTGGTCAAGAATGTTTCTAAAATGCACCCATTGCTGCGCAATTGCTTGCGTTTGACGGTGGGAACCCCCAGCGAAAACCAACAGCTCCTCAGCGCTTTGCAACACTGCTTATGACCACCCTGACCCCCGACAGCCCGGCTTGCGCCGACCGCGTGGCCGATGTCACCCGCAACACCGCTGAAACCAAGATCCGCATCCGCGTGAACCTGGACGGCAACGGCACGGCCGACTTGCACACCGGCATTGGTTTTTTTGACCACATGCTCGACCAAATCGCGCGCCACGGCCTGATCGACTTGCACATCCACGCCGATGGCGACCTGCACATCGACGGCCACCACACCGTGGAAGACGTGGGCATTACCTTGGGCCAAGCGTTTGCGCAGGCTGTGGGCGACAAAAAAGGCATCCGCCGGTATGGCCATGCTTACGTGCCTTTGGATGAAGCGCTTTCGCGCGTGGTGGTGGACTTCTCCGGCCGCCCCGGTTTGCACATGGACGTGCCCTTCAAGAGCGGCATGGTCGGTGCGTTCGACACGCAGCTGGCCTATGAGTTTTTCCAAGGTTTCGTCAACCACGCGGGCGTGACCTTGCACATCGACAACCTCAAGGGCGACAACGCGCACCACCAAGCCGAAACGGTGTTCAAGGCCTTTGCCCGCGCCGTTCGCATGGCGCTGGAGCGCGACCCCCGCATGGGTAACACCATTCCCTCGACCAAAGGCTCCCTCTGAGCATTCACCTGCGATGAACAGCAAACTGGTGGCCGTGGTGGACTACGGCAGTGGCAATCTGCGCTCGGTCTCCCAAGCGGTGGAACACGCGGCCGCGAACACGGGTTTCACCGTTCGCCTGACCCAAGACTCCGCGGTGGTCATGGACGCCGACCGCGTGGTGCTGCCTGGCCAAGGCCACATGGCCGACTGCATGCGCGAGCTGCAGTCCAGCGGTTTGAAAGCCGCCGTGCTGCACGCCGCCGCCCACAAGCCGCTGTTCGGTGTGTGCGTTGGTATGCAAATGCTGCTGGAGCGCAGCGAAGAGGGCCCTTGTGAGGGCTTGGGTTTGATGGCCGGTGAGGTCAAGCGTTTCGATGTGGCGGGCCAACGCCAAGCCGATGGCAGCCGGTTCAAGGTGCCCCAAATGGGCTGGAACCGTGTGCATCACCAACTCGGCCGAGGCCCCTCGCACGCTTTGTGGGAAGGCATCCCCGATGGGGCCTACTTTTATTTCGTGCACAGTTTTTACGCCCAACCGCAAGACCCGCAACACGCGGTGGGCGAGACCGACTACGGCGGGCGATTTGCCAGCGCCATCGCGCGCGACCGTTGGTTTGCCACCCAGTTTCACCCCGAAAAAAGCGTGGACCATGGCTTGGCCTTGTTCCGCAATTTCCTCCACTGGAACCCTTGAGTTCCGTTTCCTTTTCACCTCTCACTGACCACCACGACCATGCTGCTGATTCCTGCCATTGATTTGAAAGACGGCCAATGTGTTCGCCTCAAGCAGGGCGACATGGATCAAACCACCGTGTTCGGTGAGGACCCCGCGGCCGTGGCGCGCATGTGGGTGGACAAGGGTGCGCGTCGCGTGCACTTGGTGGACCTCAATGGGGCGTTTGCGGGCAAGCCCAAGAACGAAGCCGCGATCCGCAAAATCCTCAAAGAAGTCGGCAGCGAAGTGGACGTGCAGCTCGGCGGCGGCATCCGCGACCTCGACACCATCGAGCGCTACCTCGACGCCGGTTTGCGCTACGTCATCATCGGCACCGCCGCGGTGAAGAACCCCGGCTTCTTGCAAGACGCCTGCACGGCCTTCGGCGGCCACATCATCGTCGGGCTCGACGCCAAAGACGGCAAAGTCGCCACCGACGGCTGGAGCAAGCTCACCGGCCACGAGGTCGTCGATTTGGGCAAGAAATTCGAAGACTACGGTGTGGAGTCCATCATCTACACCGACATTGGCCGCGACGGCATGCTCAGCGGCATCAACATCGAAGCCACGGTCAAGCTCGCGCAAGCCCTGTCCATTCCCGTGATCGCCTCGGGCGGCTTGTCCAATTTGGAAGACATTCGCCAACTGTGCGAAGTCGAAGACGAGGGCGTGGAGGGCGTGATCTGCGGCCGCTCCATTTACAGCGGCGACCTCGACTTTGAAGCCGCTCAGCGCTTGGCCGACGAGCTCAACGGCTGAGCCTTTCCGATGAACGCTCAGGCCACTTGCCGCGACACCGCGTTCGCGGGCCTGCCCGCTTTCGAATTGACGCTGCGGCAAGGCGACCGCTTGCTGGTGGCGCTTCACGGTGCGCATGTGCTGTCTTGGGTGTCGGGCGGGCAAGAGCGCCTGTACCTCAGCCCCCAAAGTGTCATGGACGGCCAAGCCGCCATTCGCGGCGGTGTGCCCGTGTGCTTTCCGCAGTTCAATCAACGCGGTCCCATGGCCGAGCGCCTGCCCAAACACGGTTTTGTCCGCAACGTGGCCTGGTTGGCCGATGCGCCCGAACTGGATGCCGAGTATGCCCGCCTCACGCTGCGCCTGAGTGACAACGCCCAAACCCGCGTCTGGTGGCCCCAAGCCTTTGCCTTGGCGCTGCACATCGACCTGAGCCCGGGTGCCTTGCAACTGACGCTGGACGTGCACAACACAGACACCCAAGCGCTGGCGTTCTCAGGCGCACTGCACACCTATTTGGCTGTGCCCGACGTGACGCAGGCCACGCTGCAGGGCCTGGGCGGTCAGCCCGAGTGCGATTCACTCACCGACACCCATGCGCTCGCTCCCGACTCGATCCGCTTTGCCACCGAGTTCGACCGCTTTTATGAAGCCGGGCCACAGCCCCTGACGCTGAACGATAGCCTGCAGATCAGCCAAAGCCCCAGTTGGGCGAACACCGTGGTCTGGAACCCCGCGCAAGACCTGAGCAAACGCCTGGCCGACATGCCCGACGAAGGCTGGCAGCACATGCTGTGTGTTGAAGCGGCGCAGGTCCACACGCCCATCACCTTGCCTTCAGGCGGGCGCTGGGCGGGCTGGCAGCGCTTGCAAGTGCGCAACCCCTGAACCCATTCAATAAGAGAAGTCCCCATGCTCGCCAAACGCATCATCCCTTGTCTCGACGTGACCGGCGGTCGCGTGGTTAAGGGCGTCAACTTTGTTGAGTTGCGCGACGCCGGAGACCCGGTCGAAATCGCTGCCCGCTACAACGAACAAGGCGCAGACGAACTCACGTTTTTGGACATCACCGCCACCAGCGATGGCCGCGACGTGATCCTGCACATCATCGAAGCCGTGGCCAGCCAAGTGTTCATCCCGCTCACCGTGGGCGGCGGTGTGCGCACCGTCGAAGACGTGCGCCGATTGCTCAACGCAGGCGCCGACAAAACCAGCTTCAACTCGGCGGCCATTGCCAACCCGAAAGTCATCCGCGAAGCGTCTGCCAAATACGGCGCCCAGTGCATCGTCGTTGCCATCGACGCCAAGCGCCGCAGCGCGGAAGACGAACAACGCATCGGCACCCACGGTCTGCCCATGGGCCCCGGCTGGGACGTCTACAGCCACGGCGGCCGCAAAAACGTGGGCCTGGACGCGGTGGCCTGGTCCACGCAAATGGCCGAGTACGGCGCGGGCGAAATCCTGCTCACCAGCATGGACCGCGACGGCACCAAAAGCGGCTTTGACCTGCAACTGACCCGCGCCGTGAGCGACGCCGTGAGCGTGCCCGTCATCGCCTCGGGCGGCGTGGGCAACCTCGACCACCTGGCCGACGGTGTGAGCATTGGCGGCGCGGATGCCGTGCTGGCCGCGAGCATCTTTCACTACGGTGAATACACGGTACAGCAAGCCAAGCAGCGGATGCGCGAACGTGGAATCCCGGTTAGGCTGTGAACATGAATTGGCTCGATCAAATCAAATGGGACGACAAAGGGTTGGTGCCTGTCATCGCCCAAGAAAAAGACAGCGGTGACGTGCTCATGTTCGCTTGGATGAACCGCGAGGCGTTGCAAAAGACGGCCGAGCTCAAGCGCGCGGTGTATTTCAGCCGCTCGCGGGGCAAGCTGTGGTTCAAGGGCGAAGAGTCGGGCCATGTGCAAATCGTGCACGATATCCGCTTGGACTGCGACAACGACGTGGTGCTGCTCATGGTCACCCAGCTGGGCCACGAGCCCGGTATTGCTTGCCACACCGGCCGCCACAGCTGTTTTTACCAACGCCTGGAAGGCGACGGTTGGCACGCGTGTGAGCCCGTGCTCAAAGACCCCGAATCGATTTACAAGTGAACCCCATGAGCAACAGCGATACCTTGGCCCGTTTGGCCGCCGTGATTGAAAGCCGCAAGGTCGCCAACGGGGGTGACCCTGAGAAAAGCTACGTGGCCCGCTTGCTGCACAAAGGCCCGGACGCGTTTTTGAAGAAGATCGGCGAAGAGGCCACCGAGACCGTTATGGCCGCCAAAGATTTGGACCATGGCGGCGACAAAACCAAGCTGGTCGGCGAGGTAGCCGATTTGTGGTTCCACAGCATGATCGCGCTGGCGCACTATGGCCTGAAGCCCGCCGACGTGGTCAATGAGTTGGCCCGCCGCGAGGGCCTGAGTGGCCTGGAAGAAAAAGCCTTGCGCAAAGCCGTGGATCGCGAACGCTTGGGTGAGTGAGCCATGAACCACGCGCCGCTGGACGACACCACCCGTACCATCAGCTGGGTCAGCTACGTGCTGCACTTGGTGGTGGCCGTGAGCGCGGTCGTGCCAGGCGCCCAAATGGGCCCGCTGCTCTTGATCGTGGCCTGGGTGATGGACTTGGTCAAACGCGGCGATGTGCTCGATTGGGAGGCTTCTCACTTCAGCTACCGTATCCGTACAGTGATCTGGGCCGCTGTGCTCTACGCCGTCACCTTGCCTTTGTGGCTCTTGTTCGTGCTGCCTGGCTGGGTGGCCTGGGTAGCGATTTCCATTTGGTTTTTGTACCGCATCGTGCTGGGCATGGTGCGCTTGAATGCACAACGCCCCATGGGCGATTAACCCTCACAGGCTTTGACCATGACCGACGATAACTGTGTTTTTTGCAAAATCATCGCGGGGAAGATCCCCTCGAAAAAAGTCCACGAGGATGACCTGGTGTACGCCTTTCACGACATCAACCCTTGGGCGCCGATCCATTTCTTGATCGTCCCCAAGGCGCACATCCCCTCCATGGCACAGGTGGGACCTGAGCACGCCGCCTTGCTGGCTCACATGATGACCTTGGCCCCCAAACTGGCCGCACAAGAGGGTTGTGGGGCCTATCCCGAGGGGGGGTTCCGCATCGTGGTGAACACCGGGGCCGAGGGCGGCCAGGAAGTTCACCACCTGCACATGCACGTTCTGGGCGGTCCTCGCCCTTGGTACAAGGGCTGAGCCCGGTTCACCCTTAGAATCATCACATTAATAGGAGATTTCCATGGGCGCTTTTTCGATTTGGCATTGGTTGATCGTTTTGTTGATCGTGGTCATGGTGTTCGGCACCAAGAAGCTGAAGAACATCGGCTCCGACCTCGGCGGCGCGGTCAAGGGTTTCAAAGATGGCATGAAGACGGGTGAGGGCGAAGCGGCTGCAGCGCCATTGACCCAGTCAGAAGCCAAAAAAGACAATTCGGCGATCGACGTCGAAACCAAGCAAAAAAGCTGATGGCTGCGCTGGCGCTGATTCGCTCGGCCGCTTGGGGACACGCACAACATGATTGATCTGGGTATTTCCAAAATCGCCCTGATTGGGGCGGTCGCCTTGGTTGTCATTGGCCCGGACAAGTTGCCGGGCGTGGCGCGTACCTTGGGTGCCTTGCTGGGCAAGGCACAGCGCTACGTGGCCGACGTCAAGGCCGAAGTCAACCGGTCCATGGACTTGGAGGAACTCAAAAAAATGAGGGACTCCGTGCAAAACGCGGCCCAAGACGTTGAGTCCTCGATACAAAGTCAGTCCGATGACTTTGAGAAATCGTGGTCTGAGATGACCGATGGCTTGGCGCAAGCTGAAAGCGAATACGACAGCCAATCCGCCATGCAAAGCTTGGGCAGTCCCGCATACAAAACACCCAAGAAAAACTGGCGAACCAAGCAAGCGGCTGTGCCGCGTTGGTACAAAGTTCGCTCGGGTGTGCGCACCAGTGCCCAGTCGGGTGCTGCGCGTGTGGCCCGCTACCGGCCTCGTCCTTCTTCCTCGCACTGATGTCTGAAGCCCCCAAAACCGACGACGAGCTCGCCGGCACCGAGCAGCCCTTTGTGCAGCACCTCATGGAACTGCGCGATCGCCTGGTCTATGGATTGGCTGGGCTGGTGGTTTGCATGATCGGTTTGGCCCTCTGGCCAGGCCCCAGCGGTTTGATCGATTTGATCGCCGTGCCCATTCGCGCCCACATGCCGCCCGATGCCAAGCTCATCGCCGTGGGCGTTTTCACGCCGTTTTTCATCCCGCTCAAAGTGCTCTTGATGGCGGCTTTTTTGCTGTCCTTGCCGTGGCAGATGTACCAAGTTTGGTCTTTTGTGTCCCCCGGCTTGTACAGCCACGAAAAGCGCTTTGCCATTCCTTTGATTGTCTTGGGCAGCCTGCTGGCCTATGTGGGCATTGGTTTCGTGCAGTTTTTTGTGCTCGACAAAATGTTCGGCTTCATCCAAGGCTTCACACCCGACAGCGTGGCGGCTACGCCCGACATCGCGTCCTATGTTGAAGCAATTTTGTCTTTGTATTTGGCTTTCGGCTTGGCCTTCCAAGTGCCGATTGTGGTCATTTTGTTGGTTCGCATGAACATGGTCAGCATTGAGAAGCTCAAAGACTTTCGCGGCTACTTCATCGTTTTGTCGTTTGTGATCGCGGCGGTGGTGACACCGCCGGACGTGATTTCTCAACTGGCCTTGGCCGTGCCCATGTGCATCTTGTATGAGTTGGGCATTTGGGGTGCCCGTTGGTTCGTCAAGCCAACCAACGCCGAAGAAGCCGAGGAGCCTCCGGCGGCGGTGTGATGGGTTAACGCGGACGGTTGATGCGTTCGATTTGCCGCTGACCCGGCACCACCTTCAAGGTCAAACGCTCATCCTTGCGCGTCACGCTCAAGGTGCTGGCTTGTCCCGGTGCCAAAGCCGCCACGGCGCTGAGCAGTTCGCTGACTTTGGCCACGGGCTGAGCGCCCACGGCGGTCACCACATCACCAGGCCTGAGCCCCGCGCTGGCCGCTGGGCTGTTTTGCAGCACGCCGGTGATGATAACGCCCGACTGGGGCTTCAAGCCAAAGCCCTCGGCCAATTCGGCGGTGAGGTCTTGGGGCTCCACCCCAATCCAGCCGCGCACGACCTCCCCGTCGCGCACGATGGCTTCGAGCACCTGGCGCGCGGTGGAGGTGGGGATGGCAAAGCCAATGCCCATCGATCCCCCCGAACGCGAATAAATCGCGGTATTGATGCCCACCAGATGGCCCAGTACGTCCACCAACGCGCCGCCCGAGTTGCCTGGGTTAATGGCCGCGTCGGTTTGGATGAAATTCTCAAACGTGTTGATACCCAACTGCGTGCGCCCCAGCGCGCTGATGATGCCGCTGGTGACGGTTTGGCCCACACCAAATGGGTTGCCGATGGCCAGCACCCCATCGCCAATGGCGATTTGCTCGGAGTTGCCCCAAGTGATCGCAGGCAGTTCGGTGAAGTTGATTTTCAGCACGGCCAGGTCGGTTTCGGGGTCGGTGCCGATGACTTGTGCCACCGCGGTGCGCCCGTCGTTGAGCGTGACTTGGATTTCGTCGGCTTCCTCAATGACGTGGTTGTTGGTCAGGATGTAGCCGTCGGGGCTGACGATGACGCCCGAGCCCAAACCGGTTTGGGGCTGGGCGGAGTTGCGTTCACCGTAAAAAAAACGGAACCAAGGATCTTCTAGGTGCGGGTTGGTGGCGGGTGATTGGCTGGTGTTGATGCTCACCACGGCGGCGGCGGCTTGGCGTGCGGCGACCCTGAGGCTGCCGGGCGTGGCGTCGCCCAAGCCTAGGGTGGGGGCTTCGAACACCGGCACCATGGAGGTCAAGGTGGGCCGTTGGTTCAGCCACTGGGGCTTGAGCGTGGCCACCACGAAGATGATCGCCACCACCACCGTGACGGTTTGAGAAAACAAAAGCCAAAGACGTTTCATGCCAAGTTCATCCCAGGGCGGTACATGCCCAATGGATGCATTGTCTCGCATCCGTTGCTGTCAAAATGCAATCAACCTGGATTAGCCGAGTCACCACCATGTCCACCCCACGCCTTGTCAGCCGCACCGAACTATTGAACGCCTTGGACGGCGCCTTGCAACCGCACCTGTTCAAAGACTACGGCCCCAACGGCCTGCAGGTCGAGGGGCGCACCCAAGTGGGGCGTTTGGTCACCGGGGTAACCGCCAGTTTGGCCTTGATTGAAGCGGCCATTGAAGCCCAGGCCGATGCGGTGCTGGTGCACCACGGCCTGTTTTGGCGCGGGCAAGATGGCCGTGTGACGGGTTGGATGAAGCAACGGTTGCAGCGCCTGCTTGCCAGCGATCTCAACCTCTTGGCTTACCACCTGCCCTTGGATGCCCACGCCGAATGGGGCAACAACGCGCAATTGGCACAGCGATTGGGGGTGGCGGTTTTGCCCGGGCCAGCGGGTCGTTTTGGCGAGCAGTCCTTGGGTTGGATGGGCGAGGTGGCCCCCATGAGCTTGCATGCGTGGGCCCAGCGTGTGCAAGACTTGGTTCAGCGTCCCATCACCAGTGTGGGCGATGCGCAGCGCCCGATCCAACGCGTGGCGCTGTGCACGGGCGGCGCCCAGTCCTACTTTGAAGCGGCGATTCATGCCGGTGCCGATGTGTTCGTCACCGGCGAAATCTCCGAGCCCCAAGCCCATTACGCACGGGAAATGGGCGTCGCCTACCTTGCCTGCGGACACCACGCCAGCGAGCGCTATGGCGTGCAGGCCGTGGGCGAAGCCATGGCCCAGCGACTGGGCATCGAACACCGCTTCATTGATATCGACAACCCCGCATGAACACCACCTCCAAACGACCGCCTGTGTTGATCACCATGGGCGACCCGGCGGGCATTGGCCCCGAGATCGTGGTCAAAGCCCTGAACGCGCGGCCTGCCTTGGGCCCCTGTGTGGTGGTCGGAGATGGGGCGACGATGCAGCGCGCTCAAGCCGCGGTGGCGCAAGCGAATCCCGATGCGGCCCGATGGCATTGGGCGGAGGTGGACAGCGTGGCCGCGGCGGCGCAGTTGCCAAGCGACCGGGTGGCCTTGGTGCAAGCGTGCGCGCCCGTGAATGTGGCGTGGGGTCGCGTGCAGGCCGCAGCGGGTCAAGCCGCTGCCGATTGCATCCGTTGGGCCGCTAAGGCGGCGTTGGCGGGGCAGGCCTCGGCCGTGGTGACGGCGCCCATTCACAAAGAAGCTTTGGCCTTGGCGGGTGTTGAGCACCCCGGGCACACCGAGTATTTGCAAGCCTTGGCGGCGGCGCACCGAGGGCTGTCGGTGACACAGATGCCGGTGCGCATGATGCTCAGCGCACCTGGCTTGCACACCGTCTTGGTCAGCATCCACGTGGCTTTGCGCGATGCCATTGACCTGCTCACGCCGGAGCGCTTGAGTGAAACCATCGTGTTGACGCACCGGTATTTTGCCGACCGTGGGGCCGCGCCCAGGATCGCCGTGGCGGGTCTGAACCCACACGCGGGCGAGGGCGGCTTGTTTGGTCGCGAAGAAATCGAGACGATCGCTCCCGTGGTGCAGGCCTTAAAAGCGCAAGGGCTCTACGTCAGTGGTCCTCACGCGCCCGACACGGTGTTCATGCGTGCCCGACAAGGCGAGTTCGACGTGGTGGTGGCCATGTACCACGACCAAGGGTTGATTCCGGTGAAGTTGCTCGGTTTGGAGCACGGTGTCAACACCACACTGGGTTTGCCTTTTGTTCGCACCAGCCCGGACCACGGCACGGCCTTTGATTTGGCGGGCACAGGCCGTGCCAGCGCAGAGAGTTTGCTGGCGGCATGGGCAGCAGCCCTTTGACGACCTTCAGCGGTTTTGGCGCAGGCTGTCGCGGATCTCGCGCAACAAGGCGGTTTCGACAGGTTCGGCTGCAGGGGCCGCGGGCGCTTCCGCCGCTTTGAGTCGGTTGATTTGGCGCACCACCACGAAGATGGCGGCGGCCAAAATCAAAAAGTTCAACGCCACGGTGATGAAGTTGCCATAGGCCAGCGCGGGCACACCAGCGGCTTTGTGCGCCGCCAACGTGGCCAAGGTGCCCTCGGGCACCGAGCCCAGAGCAATGAAGTGGTTGCTGAAATTGGTAGACCCCAAGAACGCACCCAAGACGGGCATCACCACGTCATCGACCAACGAAGACACTATCTTGCCAAATGCCGCGCCGATGATGACGCCCACGGCCAAGTCGACCACATTGCCCTTAAGCGCAAATGTTTTGAATTCCGATAACAAGCCCACGATTGCTCCCGTTTCTGTTGAAAGTGAATACCATTGTCAACATTTTTCAGGGCCTGCCGGGGTGGCTTTCACCTGAGGCCCCTTGGCAAGCTCGGGTTAAATGGAGTTGCTCTGACAGAGCGTTTACAATTTAGGGTGAACCCTAGTGTTGAACTGTCATAGAAAGATTTCCATGAGTGAAACAACCGCCAAAGCGCCTGCAGACAACAGCCGCCGAACTTGGCTGATCACCACTGCCGCCATGGGTGGCGCAGGTGCAGCAGCCGTAGCCGTTCCATTTGTGAGTAGCTTTACGCCATCTGAACGCGCCAAGGCCTCAGGAGCTGCTGTTGAATTTGATGTTTCTTTGCTCCAGCCCGGTGAAAAGGTGGTGGTCGAGTGGCGCGGCAAGCCAGTCTGGGTCATGCGCCGCACGCCCGAGCAACTGGCCGCTTTGGAAAAACTCGACCCCCAATTGGCCGATCCCACTTCGGTGCGCACGGCTTATCCCACACCTGAATACGCACAAAACCGCCACCGATCTATCAAGCCAGAAATCTTGGTCACGGTGGGCATTTGTACCCACTTGGGTTGTTCCCCCAGCGACAAACTTACCCCAGGTCCTCAAACGTCCTTGCCTGATGACTGGGCCGGCGGCTTCTTGTGTGCCTGCCACGGCTCCACCTTCGACTTGGCAGGGCGCGGGTTCAAAAACAAGCCCGCTCCCGACAACTTGGAAGTTCCTCCACACTATTACGTGTCCGAGACCCAATTGTTGATTGGCGAAGAAAAACCCGCTTGATCCGCATCCCCCTTGTGCCAACAGTCGACTGACCACTGAGGTATTCCATGGCCGAATTCAAAGAAATCTCCCCCGAAGCGCCGATGTCGCAGAAGGCCCTGAACTGGGTAGACAATCGTTTCCCACTTTCTAAGCTTTATAACGATCACTTGGGCCAGTACTACGCACCCAAGAATTTCAATTTTTGGTACTTTTTTGGATCGCTCAACCTGTTGGTGTTGGTGATGCAAATCATCACCGGTATTTTTCTGACCATGCATTACAAGCCCGATGCGGCCTTGGCGTTTGCTTCGGTGGAATACATCATGCGCGATGTCTCATGGGGTTGGCTCATACGCTACATGCATTCAACAGGAGCTTCAGCCTTTTTTGTGGTGGTGTACCTGCACATGTACCGGGGCCTCATCTACGGTTCTTACCGCAAACCACGCGAGCTGGTCTGGGTGTTCGGTTGCGCCATTTTCTTGGTGCTCATGGCCGAAGCCTTCATGGGTTATTTGCTGCCTTGGGGCCAGATGTCTTATTGGGGCGCCCAAGTGATCGTGAACCTGTTTTCCGCCATTCCTTTTGTTGGTCCTGACTTGGCTTTGCTGATCAGAGGCGATTACGTTGTTGGCGATGCCACTTTGAATCGCTTTTTCGCTTTCCACGTCATCGCCATGCCCTTGGTTCTTTTGGGCTTGGTGGTGGCGCACATCATTGCGCTGCACGAAGTGGGTTCAAACAATCCCGATGGCGTTGAGATCAAGGGCCCCAATGCTCCCAAAGACGCCAACGGTAACCCATTGGACGGTATTCCATTTCACCCCTACTACTCGGTACACGACATCCTAGGAGTGGTTGGGTTCTTGATGGTGTTCTCTGCAGTGGTGTTTTTTGCGCCAGAACTGGGCGGTTTCTTCTTAGAGTTCAACAACTTTATCCCTGCAGACCCCTTGGTTACGCCTTTGCACATTGCACCGGTTTGGTATTTCACGCCCTTCTACTCAATGCTTAGAGCCATTACTGCCGAAATGATGTATTTGCTGGTGGCTATTGTTTTGATCGCAGCGGTTGTTGCGGTTCTTAAAATGCGTTTAAGCAAGCTCAGCAAGGCCGTTGTTATGGGTGGTTCGCTGATTGCGGTCGTGCTCATGCTTGCCATTGATGCCAAATTCTGGGGTGTCGTTGCAATGGGTGGTGCCGTGATCATTTTGTTCGCACTGCCTTGGTTGGATAACAGCCCTGTCCTTTCGATTCGCTACAGACCCGACTGGAACAAATGGCTTTACGGCGCTTTTGTAATTAACTTCCTGATCCTTGGATATTTGGGTATTTTGCCTCCGTCAGTGATTGGCGAGCGGGTGTCACAAGTCGGTACTCTTTTCTACTTTGGTTTCTTCTTGCTGATGCCTTGGTGGAGCCGACTCGGCGAATTCAAGACTGTCCCGAGTCGCGTCACATTCAAGCCCCATTGATCAGCCACAGCAGAAAGTCAAGAACATGAAAAAAATTCTTCTGGGTTTTGCTTTGTCCATTGGCCTTTCGAGCGCCTTGGCCGCCGGCAGTAATTTCCCCATGGACAAAGCGCCCAATCGCACCAACGACATGGTTGCCTTGCAAAACGGCGCTAAGTTGTTTGCAAACTATTGCTTGAATTGTCATTCAGCAACTTACATGCGCTACAACAGGCTCAGAGATATTGGGTTGACCGATAAACAAATTGCCGAGAACCTGACGTTTACGACAGACAAGATCGGCGACACCATGAAGGTGACGATGGACCCTCGTCAAGCTAAAGAATGGTTTGGCGTCAATCCTCCTGACTTGACATTGGTTGCGCGTTCACGTGCGGCGATTGGTGGTCACAGTGGCCCCGATTATTTGTATACCTTTTTGCGGACTTACTACCGTGATGAAGCCAAACCCACTGGGTGGAACAATTTGGCTTTCCCCAATGCCGGCATGCCAAATCCATTTTGGGAAATGCAGGGCGAACGAAAGCCTATGATCGAAAAAGTCATGAGCCATGGCCAAGAAGTGGAAGTAATTAAGGGCTGGGAAACCGTCAAGCCGGGCGTTTGGTCTGACAATGAATTCGATCAAAATATGGGCGATTTGGTTGCCTACCTGCAATGGATGGCTGAGCCAGAGCAAAACAACCGTGTTCGCATTGGCGTTTGGGTGTTGTTGTTCTTGTCGATCTTCATGGTGGTGGCCTGGCGCTTGAATGCCTCCTTCTGGAAAGACGTCAAATAATCAGTGAACAAACGCTTCTAGTCAGCGTTTGTTGAGTTCACAGTGGCTTGCTGCGTCGTTTGGGCGCCAGCAAGCCATTGTTTTTGTATCAAGGAGACACCAACATGATGGTTTTGTACTCGGGCACCACCTGCCCCTATTCCCACCGCTGCCGCTTCGTTTTGTTTGAAAAAGGCATGGATTTTGAGATCCGTGACGTGGACTTGTTCAACAAACAAGAAGACATCGGTGTGATGAACCCCTATGGTCAGGTGCCGATCTTGGTTGAGCGCGACCTGATCTTGTACGAGTCCAACATCATCAACGAGTACATCGACGAGCGTTTCCCACACCCCCAACTCATGCCTGGCGACCCCGTGGACCGTGCCCGCGTGCGCTTGTTCTTGCTCAATTTCGAGAAAGAACTGTTCACCCACGTGTCGGTACTGGAATCTCGCGCTACCAAAGGCAACGAGAAAGCGCTGGAAAAAGCCCGTGCACACATCCGCGATCGCCTGACCCAACTCGCACCCGTGTTCTTGAAGAACAAATTCATGTTGGGTGACAACTTCTCGATGCTCGACGTGGCCATTGCGCCTTTGTTGTGGCGTTTGGACTTCTACGGCATTGAGTTGAGTAAAAACGCAGCGCCCTTGCTGAAGTACGCTGAGCGCATTTTTTCTCGCTCTGCTTACATTGAAGCGTTGACGCCGTCTGAAAAAGTGATGCGCAAATAATCGGCTTCAGTGATGACTCCTGTTGGTCAAGAAACGCCCTCCACCCGCCCGTACCTCATTCGGGCGCTCTACGAGTGGTGCACCGAAAATGGCTTTTCTCCGTACCTGGCGGTCCAAGTTGATGCCTCGGTGCGTGTGCCCATGGACCACGTCAAAAACGGTGAGATTGTGCTCAACATCAGTTTTGACGCGACCAGCGGCATGCAGCTGGGCAATGAGTTCATCGAATTCAAAGCCCGTTTTGGGGGCGTGGCCCGCGAAATCGTCATTCCAGTGAGCCACGTCACGGCCATTTACGCGCGTGAAAACGGTCAAGGCATGGCGTTTCCAGCGCCCGCAGCACCGTCTTTGGTTCCCACGCAGGCCTCGGTGCCCACCGCTCCCACACGTGCCGAGGCGGGTCACAGTTCGCTGACGCCGATTGCAGGAGGGGGAGCTCACAACAGCACGCCTGAGCCTCGCACACCGGGTCGCGGCAAGCTCACCCGAGTCAAGTAAAATACAGTTTTCGCCGGTTTAGCTCAGTTGGTAGAGCACCCGCCTTGTAAGCGGTAGGTCGTCAGTTCGAATCCGACAACCGGCACCACAGGTTCACTTGTCACCCCGAGGCGGTTTGGACTTTGATCCGAATCGAGGTAACCTCAAAACCGTGTTCGGTCAAGGCGGCTTGGATGCTGGGCAGCAGTTGGCGCAATTTGGTGGAAGCCGCCGCACTGCCCACCAACAAACACCACTGCGCGCCTTCGATGGGCCCGGCTTTGACTTGGTGACGCATGGTGATCGGAATGAGCGGTCGCACGTGTCCCAAACACCGTTCCGAAAGCGCCAAGCGTTCCCGCAGTTGGGCCAATACCGGGGTGGCGCCCACGGCTTCGTCCAAACTGAACACGGTGGTTGATCGGGAAGTGGCGGACATGACCAAAACGTTCCAAACAAGGAATTGAGATGCACATCATTATCACGGACGCATGGATGGCCAAGCAGCGGGCCATGCACATCAACGGTTGGCGCGTGATGGCGTTGGGCTTTGTGTTGGCTTTGGTCATGGTGTTGTCGGCCGTGGCGGTTTACAACTGGGTCTTGCTCGAAGGCATGCGCAGGGGCTGGCCTGTGTTTCAGTCGTGGTCCAAAGTCGTCTCGCCCCAGTCCACGGCGGGCAACGATGTCTACATGCGCGAAAATTTGGACGCACTGGCCCGCAAGCTCGGTGAGATGCAGGCGCGCATGTTGCAAATCGACGCGCTGGGTGACCGTGTGGCGGGCCTGGCGGGCATCAACCCCGAAGAATTCAAAAAACCCCTGGGTACAGGGGGATCCTTGGTTCAGGGTCAGGCGATGACCTTGGACGAGATCATGGCCGTGGCCAATGGCTTGGAGTCGGTGAGCGACAACCGCATGGATTGGCTTACCGCAGTGGAAACCCGCTTGTTTGACCAAAAAATGCAAACCGCGTTGCAGCCCACCGAGAAGCCCGTCAAGGACGTCATGGTGGGTTCGCGTTTTGGGTTTCGCATCGACCCCTTTACGGGCGAGAAAGCCATGCACACTGGTTTGGATTTCCCAGCCGATGTGGGCACCCCCATTTTGGCGGCTGCTGGAGGGGTGGTGATCGTGCAGGAATACCACGCCGCGTACGGCAACATGGTGGAGGTTGACCACGGCAACGGGCTCATCACGCGCTACGCCCACGCTTCGGCCACCTTTGTCAAAAAGGGCGACATCGTCAAACGGGGACAAAAGATCGCATCCGTTGGCTCCACTGGGCGATCAACCGGTCCGCACCTGCATTTTGAGGTTTGGGTCTCTGGCGTACCCCAAGACCCGCAGCGTTTCCTAGCGGCGGGTGAAGATTTGGCCAAGTCCCAAGCCCTCGAGGCTCGGCGCACGCGCTGAAGCTGGGGCGCGGCGGAAACCCGCGCTGGCGGCGAGTAAAATCCCTTTTTTGTCCTGCAAGGACTTGCGCTGATCCAAAATGGTTTTGGGTGGCGAGGTCTGGACCCGCGTGGGTGCTGTCTGGCACCGCCGTTTGGCAGCGGAATGCGCCTTTTTGTATGACCAATCTCCTGACCTCGATTTTCGGCAGCCGCAACGACCGGTTGATCAAAACTTACCGCAAGACGGTCCAGCGCATCAATGGCTTGGAGTCGCAATTTGAGTCGCTCAGCGATGAAGCGCTGACGGGGCAAACCGCCCAGTTCAAGCATCGCCTCGCCAATGGCGAGTCATTGGATCAATTGCTGCCCGAAGCCTTCGCAGTCGTGCGAGAAGCCAGCAAGCGCGTGATGAAGATGCGCCATTTTGATGTTCAGATGCTTGGCGGCTTGGCCTTGCACCAAGGCAAAGTGGCCGAAATGCGCACCGGTGAGGGCAAAACCCTCACCGCCACCTTGGCCGTCTACCTCAACGCCTTGTCTGGTCAGGGTGTCCACGTGGTGACGGTCAACGATTACTTGGCCTCCCGCGATGCGCAGTGGATGTCCAAGCTGTACAACTTTCTCGGCTTGACCGTGGGCATTAACCTGCCACAAATGGGCCGGGCGGAGAAGCAAGCGGCTTACCGCGCGGACATCACTTACGGCACCAACAACGAATACGGTTTCGACTATCTGCGCGACAACATGGTTTACGACGCGGGTGATCGCGTCCAGCGCGGCCTGAACTACTCGATCGTCGACGAAGTCGACTCGATCTTGATCGACGAGGCGCGAACCCCGCTCATCATCAGCGGACAGGCCGAAGACCAAACGCCGATGTACCAAGCCATCAACCGATTGGTCCCGCATTTGACCCGCCAAGAAGGCGAAGCCGATCCGCGAACCGGAGAGGGCGTCATCAAAGCCGGCGACTTCACAGTGGACGAAAAAGCCCATACGGTTCACTTGACGGAAGCGGGTCACGAGAAAGCCGAGCAACTGTTGAGCGAAGCCGGTTTGTTGGCCGAAGGCGCCTCCTTGTACGAGCCGGCCAACATCTCATTGATGCACCACTTGGTGACCGCCTTGCGTGCGCACCACCTCTACCACCGCGACCAGCACTACGTGAATCAAGGCGGCGAAATCGTCATCGTCGATGAGTTCACCGGGCGACTGATGTCGGGTCGGCGTTGGAGCGATGGCTTACACCAAGCGGTGGAGGCCAAAGAGGGCGCGACGATCCAGCCCGAAAACCAAACCATGGCCTCGATCACCTTCCAGAACTATTTCCGTTTGTACGGAAAGTTGGCGGGCATGACCGGAACGGCCGACACCGAGGCCTACGAATTCCAAGAAATTTATGGGCTGGAGACGGTGGTGGTGCCACCCAACCGCCCCAGCAAGCGCGACGATCAGCTCGACCGCGTCTACAAAACCACGCGCGAAAAATACATCGCTGCGATCGCCGACATCCGCGAGTGCCACGGCCGAGGTCAGCCGGTGTTGGTCGGTACTTCGTCGATTGAAAATTCGGAAATCATCGCCGAGTTGCTCAAGGCCGAGGGTTTGCCCCACGAGGTGCTCAACGCTAAGCAGCACGCCCGTGAAGCCGACATCATCATCCAAGCGGGCCGCCCCGGCGGCATCACCATCGCCACCAACATGGCGGGTCGCGGCACCGACATCGTGTTGGGTGGCAACTTGGAAAAGATGGTCGATGCCGTGACCGCCGATGAGTCGCTCAGCGAGTCGCAACGTCAGCAAAAAATCGAGGCGCTGCGCCAGCAGTGGCAAGCCGATCACGACAAGGTCAAGGCCTTGGGCGGCTTGCGCATCATCGCCACCGAGCGCCACGAATCGCGCCGCATCGACAACCAGTTGCGCGGCCGTGCGGGCCGTCAGGGCGATCCAGGTTCTTCGCGTTTCTATTTGAGCCTCGACGACTCTTTGATGCGCATTTTTGCAGGTGACCGTGTGCGCGCCATCATGGACCGCCTGAAAATGCCCGAAGGCGAAGCCATCGAAGCGGGTATCGTCACGCGTAGCATCGAGAGCGCTCAGCGCAAGGTCGAGGCGCGCAACTTTGACATTCGCAAGCAGCTGCTGGAATACGATGACGTGTCCAACGACCAGCGCAAAGTGATTTACCAGCAGCGCAACGACATCATCGATGCTGTTGAGTTGCGGGCCCAAGTGGACTTGTTGCGCGATGGTTGTTTCACCGACTTGGTGCGCCAATACATCCCTGCTGGCAGCGTGGAGGAACAGTGGGACACCTCGGGTTTGACCCGCGTCTTGGCCGAAGAGTGGTCGGTGGTGGCGCCCGTATCGCAATGGGTAGAAGAAGCCCAAGCCATTGACGATGAAGAAATCGTTGATCGCGTGGTGGCCAAAGCGAAATTGGTGTTCGAGGCCAAAGTGGCTTTGGTGGGCGAATCCAACTTCACCCAGTTCGAGCGCATGGTTTTGCTGCAAACCATCGACACCCATTGGCGCGATCACCTTTCGGCCTTGGACTATTTGCGTCAAGGCATCCACTTGCGCGGCTATGCTCAAAAGCAACCCAAACAAGAATACAAGCGCGAAGCGTTTGCCTTGTTTGGCCAGCTGCTCGACAGCGTCAAGAACGATGTCACGCGCACCCTGATGACGGTGCGTTTGCAGTCGCCAGAGCAGGTGACCGAAGCCGCTGCAGCGTTGGAGAGCCGCGCCGAGGCCATCAGCAATGTGACCTACACCGCCCCCACCGAAACCGGGGAGGTGCAGCAATTCGTGGATCCGCAAACCGTCGCGGCCGAGGTCCCCCGCGTTGGCCGCAACGACTCATGCCCATGCGGCAGCGGCAAAAAATACAAGCACTGCCACGGCCAGTTGAATTGATCCCTTTTCCCTCAGGAGCCCCCATGCCCGTCTTGCTCAAGGTGCCCGAAGTGGCGGAGTTGTTGCCCATTTCGGGCGTTCGCATGGGCATCACCCAAGCGGGCATTCGCAAAGCCAACCGCGACGATGTGAGTGTCTTCTTGCTCGACGCGGGTTGTGCGGTCGGCGCGGTCTTTACGCAAAACCGTTATGCTGCGGCCCCCGTGCAGGTGTGTCGCACCCACTTGGCCAGCGGTTCGGATGTGCGTGCCATCGTGATCAACACCGGCAACGCCAACGCAGGCACCGGTGCACCGGGTTTGGCCGATGCACAGGCCACCTGTGCGGCCGTTGCCGTAGCCGTTCAGTGCCGACCCGAACAGGTCTTGCCGTTTTCCACCGGCGTGATCATGGAGCCGCTGCCCATGGACCGTTTGCTAGCGGGTTTACCAGCGGCCATCGCACAAGCCCAAATGCCCGAAGCTCAGGCAGGTGCACGTTGGATGGGCATGGCCCACGCCATCATGACCACCGACACCGCACCCAAGGTGTGCAGCCGCGCCGTGACCCTCTCGGGCCACACGGTCAGCATCAGCGGCATCGCCAAAGGCGCGGGCATGATTCGCCCGAACATGGCCACCATGCTGGGCTATATGGCCACCGATGCGCGCATCGCGCCTGCGCTCATGAACGGTTTGGCGCGTCGCTTGGCCGACGTGTCCTTCAACCGCGTCACGGTGGACGGCGACACCTC
>CAMDCY010000029.1 GCA_945890705.1 Hydrogenophaga intermedia
ACCTACTTCAACACCACCCCGCTGGGCCGCGCCGTCACGGGCACCATGCTGGTGGCCGCGATGAAGGAAGACGACGTCAACATCTGGGGCGACGGCTCGACCTTCAAAGGCAACGACATCGAGCGCTTTTACCGCTACGGTTTGCTGACCAACCCGAGCCTCAAAATTTACAAGCCTTGGCTTGACCAGCTGTTCATCGACGAGCTGGGTGGCCGCGCCGAAATGAGCGCTTTCATGACGGCCAACGGTTTTGGCTACAAGATGAGCGCCGAGAAGGCCTACAGCACCGACAGCAACATGCTGGGCGCGACCCACGAAGCCAAAGACTTGGAGCACCTGAACTCCGGCATCCGCATCGTCAACCCCATCATGGGCGTGGCGTTCTGGAAGCCCGAAGTGGACGTGAAGGCCGAAGAAGTGAGCGTGCGCTTCGAAGAAGGCGTGCCCGTGGCCTTGAACGGTGTGGAATACGCCGACCCCGTGGCCCTGTTCCTCAAGGCCAACGAGATCGGTGGCCGCCACGGTTTGGGCATGAGCGACCAGATCGAGAACCGCATCATCGAAGCCAAGAGCCGCGGCATCTACGAAGCCCCCGGCATGGCGCTGCTGCACATCGCTTACGAGCGTTTGGTCACCGGCATCCACAACGAAGACACGATCGAGCAGTACCGCATCAACGGCCTGCGCCTGGGCCGTTTGTTGTACCAAGGCCGCTGGTTCGACCCACAAGCCATCATGCTGCGCGAAACCGCCCAACGCTGGGTGGCCCGCGCCGTGACGGGCACGGTGACGTTGGAGCTGCGCCGCGGCAACGACTACTCGCTGCTCAACACCGACAGCCCCAACCTGACGTATGCGCCTGAGCGTTTGAGCATGGAGAAGGTGGAAGACGCGCCGTTCAGCCCGCTGGACCGCATCGGCCAGCTGACCATGCGCAACTTGGACATCACCGACACCCGAGCCAAGCTGGGCATTTACGCGCAGACCGGTTTGTTGTCGTCGAGCGAAGGTCCGCACATCTTCAAGCTCGAGGGCGGCTCGAAGTAAGCATCACCGCGATGGCACCTGCTGTCATCGCGTGCGCAGCGCAACGGTCTCCGACCCGCATCCCCGCACTGTGGCCGCCGCTCCGCTCATGTCCCCCGCCGGCCGTTGGCCGGCTCCTCCTTGACTTCGCTGCGCGGCGGCCCCAGCACGGGGCTGCTAGCGCTTGGGCGTTTGATCGTTTGGGCGCACCAGCTTGCTGGCTCAGCGCTCGGGTGTTCGCTGCAGAGCGAAGTCAAGGAGGAGGCGCCCGCAGGGCGCCGGGGGACATGAGCGGCGCAGCGAGCACCCGGGCGCTGGAAGGCGCAGTGGATCGCTTTGCAGCGATCCCAAGAGCGGCTTAAAGAACGACCGGCTCCGGCTCGAGGCGGATGCCGAAGCGTTCGTACACGCTGGTTTGGATGGCTTTGGCCAAGGTCATCACTTCACCGCCCGTGCAAGGGTGTTCGGCCGTGCCGCGGTTGACCAGCACCAACGCTTGCTTTTCGTACACGCCCGCGTTGCCGACGGTCTTGCCCTTCCAGCCACAGGCGTCGATCAGCCAGCCCGCGGCCAGTTTAATGCGGCCATCGGCCAAGACGTAGTGCACCACCTTGGGCTCACGCGCGATGATGTCTTCACACTGCTCGGGGCTCACCGTCGGGTTTTTGAAGAAGCTGCCCGCGTTGCCGATCACCGCTGGGTCGGGCAGTTTGGCGCGGCGGATCTCACACACCCATTGGAAGATTTGGCGGGCGTCGGGGGCGCTCACGCCGGTCTCTTCGATTTTGCGTTGCAGGTCGAGGTAACCCAACTCGGGCACCCAGCGCTTGGGCAACCAAAAGCGCACCTGCGTGATGAGGGCGCGCCCCGCCAAACCCAAACCGTTGGGGCCGGACGAGCGGTGTTTGAAGACCGAGTCGCGGTAAGAAAAGCCGCACTGCGCGGCGTTGAGCGTGAAGCTTTGGCCGGTGTGAAGGTCGATGGCGTCCAGGCTGTGGAAGCGGTCTTGCAGCTCCACGCCGTAAGCGCCGATGTTTTGCACGGGCGAGGCACCCACCGTGCCGGGGATGAGCGCCATGTTCTCCAAGCCCGGCCAGCCTTGGTCCAGCGTCCAAGCCACGAAGGCGTGCCAGTCTTCGCCCGCGGCGGCTTGCACCAGCCAGCCCGCGTCGGTTTCTTCGACCAATGCGCGGCCCATGAGGTCGACCTTGAGCACCCAGGGCTTGAGGTCGCCGGTGATGACGATGTTGCTGCCGCCGCCCAGCACGATGGGCTCGTCCTCACCGCGCTCGGGGCTGGCGATCCACTGAGCCACGTCGCTGGCGCTGCGCACGCGCAGCAAGCGGTGGGCACGCGCTTGGATGCCAAAGGTGTTGAGGCGCTGCAGAGGCGCAAAATTCTCGACTAACATCCCACCATTGTCTCATTCACCGTGAAGGAATTTGCCCCATGCCCTCTTTTGACACCGTTCTGGAAGCCGACTTTGTCGAAGTGAAAAACGCCGTCGACCAAGTCGCCCGCGAAATCGGCACCCGCTTTGACTTCAAAGGCACCAGCGCGGCCATTGAGCTCAAAGACAAAGAGATCACGATGCACGGCGACGCCGACTTTCAACTCACGCAAATCGAGGACGTGCTGCGCAACAAGCTGGCCAAGCGCAACGTGGACGTGCGCTTCTTGGACATCGGCAAGGTCGAGAAAATGGGTGGCGACAAGGTCAAACAGGTCGTCAAGGTGCGCAATGGCGTGAGCACCGAGGACGGCAAAAAAATCCAACAAGCCATCAAAGGCAGCAAGCTCAAGGTGCAGGGCGCGATTCAGGGCGACGCGGTGCGCGTGAGCGGCGCCAAGCGCGACGATTTGCAAGCCGCCATGCAGGTCATCAAGACAGAGATGAAGGACCTGCCGCTGTCCTTCAACAACTTCCGCGACTGAGCGCACCGGGCGCGATCAGCGCCCTACCGCCGCGGTGACGACGATTTCGATCTTCCACTCCGGACGGGCCAGCGCGGCTTGCACCGTGGCTCGCGGCGGTGCGCTGCCGGGCACGACCCACGCGTCCCACACGCCATTCATGGCCGCGATGTCTTGGATGTCGGCCAAGTAAATTTGCGTGCGCAAGATGCGCGACTTGTCGCTGCCGGCCTCCATCAGGCGCTGCTGCACCTGGGCCAAGACGTCTTCGGTTTGGCCTTCGATGGTGGTGTCGCCGCGCTCGGGCACCATGCCAGCCAAGTACACCACCCCGTTGAACACGGCGGCCTCGCTGTAGCGTGCGGCCATGCCGATTCGTTGGATGTCGGTATTCATGACTTTTTGGCTCCCAAACGACTCTCAGTCCCGGCGACGATGCGCCCGATGTTCTCGGCGTGACGCCAAATCAGCAAAACGCCCATGACGGCCACGGCCAAGACCTGCGCGCCCGGGGCATTCCACGCCACACCATCACCAAACAGGTAATAGACCGGCGCGAACAGCGCGGCCACGATGGAAGCCAGTGACACCATGCGGCTGAAATAGACCACGATCAGCCAAGAGGCCAAGACCGCCAAGGCCAAGGTGGGTTCGAGCGCGATCAACACGCCTGCAGCGGTGGCCACGCCTTTGCCGCCTTTGAAGCGGAAAAACACAGGAAACAAATGGCCCACAAAAGCGGCCAGAAACACCCAAGCCAAGGTGCCCTCACCCAAGCCCCAGTCCGCGCCGTGGACCTTCACCAAGTACACCGGCAGCCAACCTTTGAGGGCGTCGAGCAGCAAGGTGAGCACCGCGGCGATTTTGTTGCCCGAGCGCAGCACGTTGGTGGCGCCGGGGTTTTTGCTGCCGTAGGTGCGCGGGTCGTTCAGACCCATGAGTCGGCTGATCACCACCGCAAACGACAGGGAGCCGATCAGGTAGGCCGCCAGCGTCACCAAAAAAGGCAAACTGTTTTCCATCATGTTGTTCTTCTCTTGGGATACAACACCCCAAGGCCGGGGTGGGTCAGCGCTCTATTCTGCCAGCGCGCACTGCACGGGCCGAGCGCCCAGCGGATCGAGCAACACCGCCGGGTCGATGCCGACCAAAAACCCGCGACGGCCGCCGTTGATGCAGATGCGCGGCAAGTCCAAGATGCTGGACTCGACCCAAATGGGCATCTCGCGTTTGAGCCCAAAAGGCGAGGTGCCGCCGACCCAATAGCCGCTGTGCCGCTGCGCCACCTCGGGCGTGCAGGGCTGGACCGATTTGACGCCCACTTGGCGCGCCAGGCTTTTGGTCGAGACGGTGCGGTTGCCGTGCATGAGCACCACCAAGGGCTGGGCCGAATCGTCTTGCATGACCAGGGTCTTGACGACCGTGAACGGGTCCAAGCCCAAGACTTGGGCGCTGTGCTGCGCTCCACCGTGCTCCAAGTATTCGTAGGGGTGCTCGGTGTAGGCAACGCCGTGCGCTTTGAGCCAAGCGGTGGCGAGGGTTTCGCTGCTGTGTTTGCCCTTGGCCATCACTGAGCGGGATCGCGGAATTCCCAACGGATGGCGTCGATGGCCTCGAGCAACTCGGGACTGAGCGTGACATCCCAAGCGTCGATGCACTCGTCCAATTGGGCCAGCGAGGTCACGCCGATGATGGTGCTGGCCACGCGCCAATTGCGGTAACAAAAAACCAGCGCCAAGGCAGTGGGTGTGAGGCCGTGTTCGCGGGCCAAGGCGTTGTAGCGCCGCGCGGCGTCCATCGCCATGGGGCGCCCCCAACGCTGGGCCCGGAAGTTCTCGAACAAAGCCAAACGGCCCTGAGGGGCTTCGGGCGCGGTCAGGCCCGTGGCGTCGTATTTGCCGGTGAGCAAACCAAAGCCCAAGGGCGAATAGGCCAACAAAGACACGCCCAAGCGGTGGCAGGTTTCGTCCAAACCGTTTTCAAAACTGCGGTTGACCAAGGTGTAGGGGTTTTGCACCGAGGCCACGACCGGCAGGCCGTGTTGCTCGGCCAAGCGGACGAATTCGTGCACGCCATAGGGCGACTCGTTGGACAGACCGACCGCCCGCACCTTGCCGGCTTGCACCAAACCGGCCAAGGTCTCGAGTTGTTCGTGGATGCTCGCGCAGGCCTTGTCTTTGCTGGGGTCAAAGGCCAGTTGGCCGAAGGTCGGCACGTTGCGCGCAGGCCAGTGCAGTTGGTAGAGGTCGATGACATCCGTTTGCAAACGGCGCAGGCTGGCATCACAGGCCGAGACGATCTCGGCGCGGCTCAGGCCCGAATGATCGCCCCGAATCCAAGGCATGCCGCGGGAGGGGCCCGCCACTTTGGTGGCCAAGACCACGCGCTGGCGCACGCCGGGACGGCTGGCGAACCACTCACCCAAGATGGTTTCGGTGGCACCGTAGGTTTCGGGACGGGCGGGCACCGCGTACATCTCGGCGGTGTCCAGAAAGTCCACGCCGCGCTCCACCGAGCGGTCCAAGATGCGGTGGGCCATGGCCGTGTCGACCTGCTGGCCAAAGGTCATGGTGCCCAAACAGATGGGGGCCACACGCAAATCGCTGCGGCCCAAAGCCACGGGGGTCAAAGGGATGGTCATGTTGGGGTTCTCCTGTGACACCACTGTAGCAAGCCCCAAGCTGCCAGCCACGGGAACGTGAGAAAATCCCATCTTTGTATTTGACAACAGAAGGTTCCCCATGGAAGCAGAACGCAGCAACGCCATCCAAGCCCAACTCCAAGACCTCAGCGCTCGCGTGGTCGAGTTACGGAGGTATCTTTGACTACGATCGCAAAGCATCGAAGTTAAAAGAAGTCGAATCTGCGCTGGAGGACCCCACGGTCTGGAACAACCCCAAGCGCGCCCAAGAGCTGGGCAAAGAGAAAAAGTCGCTGGAAGACGTGGTCATCGTCTTGGACCGCCTGAGCGGCGAGTTGGCCGACAACAGCGAGTTGTTCGAGATGTCCTTTGCCGATGGCGACGAAGATGGCCTGATCACCATCGAGGGTGAGGCGCGCAAGGTGGCCGCCGAGGTCGAGAAGCTCGAGTTCCGTCGCATGTTCAACAACCCGGCCGATCCGCTGAACTGCTTTGTCGACATCCAAGCCGGCGCGGGCGGCACCGAGGCTTGCGACTGGGCCAGCATGCTGCTGCGCCAATACCTGAAGTACGCCGAGCGTAAAGGCTTCAAAACCACGGTGGAAGAAGAAACCGCGGGCGACACCGCCGGCATCAAGAGCGCGACCATCAAGATCGAAGGCGAATACGCCTATGGTCTCTTGCGCACCGAGACGGGTGTGCACCGCTTGGTGCGCAAAAGCCCGTTTGACTCCTCGGGCGGTCGCCACACCTCGTTTGCCTCGCTGTTCGTCTACCCCGAGATCGACGACTCGATCGAGATCGACATCAACCCGGCCGACGTGCGCACCGACACCTACCGCGCCAGCGGTGCGGGCGGTCAGCACATCAACAAAACCGACTCGGCCGTGCGCTTGACGCATATCCCGACCGGCATCGTGGTTCAGTGCCAAGACGGTCGCAGCCAACACGGCAACCGCGACATCGCTTGGCAGCGCCTGCGCTCCAAGCTCTACGACTTTGAAATGCGTAAGCGCCAAGAAGAGCAACAAAAGCTCGAAGACACCAAGACCGATGTGGGTTGGGGCCACCAAATCCGCAGCTACGTGTTGGACAACAGCCGCATCAAGGATTTGCGCACGAACGTGGAAATCTCGGCCACCCAAAAGGTGCTCGACGGTGACCTAGACCCGTTCATCGAGGCTTCGCTGAAACAAGGCGTTTGATTAAGGACATTGAGATGCGTGAAGGACAAGCCACATTGGTGTTGCGTGAGCAGTACGCCCCCTCGGCCTATTGGGTTGACACCGTCGACCTGACGTTCGACCTGGACCCGGCCAAGACGCGGGTGCTCAACAAGATGCACCTGCGCCGCAACCCCGACGTGCCCATGCAAGCGCTGCGTTTGGACGGTGAGGAGCTCACCGTGGTGCGCGTGCTGGTCAACGGCGCGGGCTGCTCCTTCAAGATGGACGGCGGACAACTGGTGCTGGACAACCTGCCCGAAGACCCGGCCGGTTTTGACTTGGAGATCTTCACCACCTGCGTGCCCGAGAAGAACACCCAGCTCATGGGCTTGTACGTGAGCCAAGGCACGTTTTTCACGCAATGCGAGGCCGAAGGCTTTCGCCGCATCACTTACTTCCTAGACCGCCCAGACGTGATGGCCAGCTACCAGGTCACGCTGCGCGCCGAGAAGGCCAAGTACCCTGTGCTGCTGTCCAACGGCAACTTGGTCGAACACGGCGACCTGCCCGATGGCCGCCACTTCGCGCGTTGGGTCGACCCGCACAAAAAACCCTGCTATTTGTTCGCTTTGGTGGCCGGCCAGTTGGTGGCGCGTGAGCAGCGCATCACCAGCCGCAGCGGCGGCGACCACCTCTTGCAGGTGTTTGTGCGCCCCGGCGATTTGGACAAGACCGAACACGCCATGCACTCGCTCATGGCCAGCGTGGCATGGGACGAAACCCGCTTTGGCCTACCGCTGGACCTGGAGCGCTTCATGATCGTGGCAACCAGCGACTTCAACATGGGCGCCATGGAGAACAAGGGCCTGAACATCTTCAACACCAAGTACGTCTTGGCCAACGCGGCCACGGCCACCGACACCGACTTCGCCAACATCGAATCGGTCGTGGGCCACGAGTACTTCCACAACTGGACCGGCAACCGCATCACCTGCCGCGACTGGTTCCAGCTCTCGCTCAAAGAAGGCCTCACGGTCTTCCGCGACCAAGAGTTCAGCATGGACATGTGCACCAGCCCCTCGGCCAAGGCGGTCAAGCGCATCGAAGACGTGCGCCTATTGCGCACCGCGCAATTCCCCGAAGACGCAGGCCCCATGGCCCACCCGGTGCGCCCCGACAGCTACGCCGAGATCAACAACTTCTACACCGTCACCATTTACGAAAAAGGTGCCGAGGTGGTGCGCATGATGCAAACCTTGGTGGCCAGCGAAACCGACGCCGAAGGCCGCGCAGGTTTTGCGCGGGGCATGAAGCTGTATTTTGAGCGTCACGACGGCCAAGCCGTGACCTGCGACGACTTCGCGCAAGCCATCGCCGACGCCAATCCCAATAGCGAACTCGCCCGTTTGCTCGAGCCCTTCAAGCGTTGGTACAGCCAAGCCGGCACACCGCGCGTGAGCGCCACCGGCCAATACGACGCCGCGCAGCGCCGCTACACCTTGACCTTGAGCCAAACCTGCGCGCCCACGCCCGGCCAAGCCGACAAAGCGCCGATGGTGATCCCGGTCACCGTGGGCTTGCTCAGCCCCGAGGGCCAAGCCTGGCCGGTGCAACGCGCGGGCCACAGCGCCCAAGCACAGACCACCTTGGTGTTGACCCAAGCCAGCGAAAGCTTTGTGTTCGAGAACCTGGACGCCGCGCCCGTGGTCTCGCTCTTGCGCAGCTTCTCCGCGCCGGTGCTGCTGCACACCGAGCTCAGCGACGCCGAGCGCCTAACCCTCTTGGCGCACGACAGCGACGCCTTCAACCGTTGGGAAGCCGGCCAGCAACTCATGCTGGGCCAAGCCCTGCGCGCGTTGCGCAGCGATGCGCCGATCCCGGCCACACCCATCGACACGGACACCGTGGACGCCTTGCGTACCGTCTTGCGCCACCCCGAGCTCGACGCCGCCTTCAAAGAGCTCACCCTCACCCTGCCCTCTGAAACCTACATCGCCGAACAGCTGGACGTGGTCGACCCCCAGCGCGTGCACGCCGTGCGCGAAGCCATGCGCTTGCAATTGGCCACCGCCTTGCACGACGACTGGGCCTGGGCCTTGGAGGCGCACACCGACCGCGGCAGCTACTGCCCCGACGCCACCAGCGCCGGCCGCCGCGCGCTGTGCGGCATGGCCTTGACCCATCTGTGTGTGGCCACACAAGGCCAAACCAGCGCCTGGGCCGACCGTGCCGCGCAGCAGGTGCGCAACGCCAGCAACATGACCGACCGCTTCAACGCCCTCTCGGCCTTGGTGGTGAGCCGCCACCCGCTGGCCGCCGCAGCCTTGGCTCACTTCCACGCCCTGTTCAAAGACGAGGCCTTGGTGATCGACAAGTGGTTCGCCCTGCAAGCCAGCGCGCCCGATGTGGGCGGGCAGGTCTTGCACGCGGTGCGCCAACTCATGAGCCACCGAGATTTCACGATCAAGAACCCCAACCGTGCGCGCAGCCTGATTTTTGGTCTGTGCAGCGCCAACCCTGGCGCCTTCCACCGCGCCGATGCGGCGGGTTATGTGTTCTGGGCCGACCGCGTGTTGGAACTCGACGCCATCAACCCCCAAGTCGCAGCCCGTTTGGCCCGCGCCATGGACCGTTGGGCCAAGTTGGCCGAGCCCTACCGCAGCGCCGCGAAAACCGCCATTGAGCGCGTGGCCGCCAAACCCAGCTTGAGCAACGATCTGCGCGAGGTCGTTGATCGCGCTTTGAGCAACCCCTGAACGAAAGCCCCCCATGAGCCAACGCATTTCCCTCACCCGCTACCTCGTCGAACAACAGCGCGAGCACGGCAATATCCCCTCCGAGCTGCGTTTGCTCCTCGAAGTGGTGGCACGTGCGTGCAAAAGCATCAGCCAAGCCGTGAGCAAGGGCGACCTGACCGGCATCTTGGGTGTGGCCGGCAGCGAAAACGTGCAAGGCGAGGTGCAAAAGCAGCTTGACATCATCGCCAACGAGGTGCTTATCGAGGCCAACGAATGGGGCGGCCACTTGGCGGCCATGGCCAGCGAGGAGATGGAAGCCATCCACGTCGTGCCCAACCGCTACCCCCAAGGCGAATACCTGCTCATGTTCGACCCACTGGACGGCTCGTCCAATATCGACGTCAACGTGAGCATTGGCACCATCTTCAGTGTGTTCAAAAAACCTGAAGGTGGTCACGCCGTGACCGAACAAGACTTCTTGCAAAAAGGCAGCCAACAAGTCGCGGCGGGCTACTGCCTCTACGGCCCGCAAACGACCTTGGTGCTGACCGTGGGCGCGGGCGTTGTGATGTTCACGCTCGACCGCGAGCAAGGCTCCTTTGTGCTGATCAAGGAAAACGTGCAAGTGCCCGCCGACACCAAAGAATTCGCCATCAACATGAGCAACATGCGCCACTGGGCCGAACCGGTCAAGCGCTACATCGGCGAATGCGTGGAAGGCGAAACCGGGCCGCGCGGTAAGAACTTCAACATGCGTTGGGTCGCCTCCATGGTGGCCGATGTGCACCGCATCCTCACCCGGGGTGGTGTGTTCATGTACCCCTGGGACCAACGCGAACCCAACAAAGCGGGCAAGCTGCGCCTCTTGTATGAAGCCAACCCCATGAGCTGGCTGATCGAGCAAGCCGGCGGTGCTGCCACCAACGGCCAGCAGCGCATTTTGGACCTGCAACCCACCGCGCTGCACGAGCGTGTGAGCGTGTTCTTGGGCTCTAAAAACGAAGTTGAGCGCGTGACCAGCTACCACGCCGGTCTATAATCTTGAGCTTCGCCGGTGTAGCTCAGTCGGTAGAGCAGCTCATTCGTAATGAGAAGGTCGGGTGTTCGATTCATCTCTCCGGCACCAAACACAAAGCCAACCTTCGGGTTGGCTTTTTTGTGAGCCCGTGGGCATACTTTGAAGTGCAGTCGCTTGTACAATGAGAAAAATCTCATTATTTGCAAGCTCAAGCCATGAACAAGCCTCTCGACGCCGCCAACCAAGACCTCATCATTGGCGAGGGCGTGACTTTCACGGGAACGATCGATGCGCCCAGCAAAGCCATCATCAGCGGCGCGGTCTCGGGCTCAATCGCAGCGCAAGACCTGCTGATCGAGAAGACCGGCACCATCACCGGTAAGGTGCGCGCCGACACCATGAACGTGCACGGCTCGGTGGCCAACGACGTGGCCTGCAGTGCCAACTTGGTGATCCATGCCACAGGGCAAGTCTCCGGCACCTTGCTGTACAAAGAATTGCAGATCGAGCGCGGCGGTCGCATCACCGGCACCGTCAAGCAGTAAGCGCCATGCCCGCTTCGCCGACAATGTCGGCATGTCTGTTTATTTGATCGGTGACGTCCAAGGCTGCCACGCGGCCTTGCAACGTTTGCTCCACACCCTCGACTTCTCGCCCAGCCGCGACACGCTCTACCTCTTGGGCGACTTGGTCAACCGCGGCCCCGATTCGCTCGGCGTGCTGCGGCAGTTGCGTCAGTGGTCGGGCAGCGCCCACGCCCTCTTGGGCAACCACGACATCCACTTGCTGGCCGTGCACGCCGGCATTCGCCCCCTGCACCCCAGCGACACCGTGCAAGACGTGCTCAACGCGCCCGATGCCGTTGAGCTGATGGACTGGCTGCGCGAGCGGCCACTGGCTTTTCACGAACACGGCTGGCTGATGGTGCACGCGGGGGTCTTGCCCAGCTGGGACGTGGCCCAAACCCTGGGCTTGGCCCAAGAGCTGCACAAGGCCCTCACCGACAGCGATTGGGTGGAACACCTGCGCGCCTTGTTCGGCAGCCAGCCCGCGCATTGGCGCGAGGACTGGCCGCGCAACGAGCGCCTGCGCGTGGCGGTGAACGCCTTGACGCGCATGCGGCTGTGTTCGGCCGAGGGCGAAATGGAATTCAAAACCAAGGACAAAGCCGAGGCCGCACCGCCGGGCTACATGGCGTGGTTTGACGTGCCGAACCGGCGCACGGCGAACGTGCCGGTGGCGTTTGGCCATTGGTCCACCTTGGGTGGCTTGCAGCGCCCGGGGCTGTTGGCGCTGGACACGGGTTGTGTGTGGGGCGGCGGCTTGAGTGCCGCCGAGATTGGCCCACGCGGCGGGGTGCGCCGGGTGGTGCGCACCGAATGCCCTCAGGCGCCTTCGGTTTCGCCCGACGGCACCTGAGCCGGCTCGGCCACCTTGAACAGGGCAGCCACTTTTTTGCGCGGCTTGATGTTGGGCGACAGGGCGCTGCGGCTGCTGGGGGCGGGCGTGGTTTCCCAGGCGGGTACGGCGCTGCTCGAGGCACTGGGTTCGTAGGGCTTGTCGAACAAAGGATCGGCGCTGGGCCTGGCGGGCCGAGGCGCACGCACGGGAGCCGGGGCTGCGCTGGCCGTGGATGGGTCGCGCCAGGCGCGTTGACCATCGTTGAAGCGGCCGGTGGGCGCACGGCGCTCCGAGGCCAATTCGAAAGGCTCGATGTCGATTTTTTTGGCGATGAGCTTTTCCAAGTCACCGATCATCTTGGCGTCTCGACCGCCCACAAACGACACCGCCAAACCCGAGGCACCCGCGCGACCGGTGCGGCCGATGCGGTGCACGTAGTCTTCGGCGTTGAAGGGGATGTCGAAGTTGAAGACCGCGGGCACGTCCTTGATGTCCAAGCCACGCGCGGCCACGTCGGTGCAAACCAAGAGGTCCACAGCACCCGACTTGAACGCTTCCAAGGCCTTGAGGCGTTCGTCTTGGCTCTTGTCGCCGTGCAAGGCCGCCGTCACCAAGCCCTCTCGCTCCAAGGAACGGGCCAAGCGGGCACAGCCCAATTTGCTGTTGACGAACACAAAGGCCTGTTTGAGGCCACGCTCGTTCAAAATTTGTTTGAGCGCCAAGCGCTTGTCGTCGTCTTCCACGCGATAGAAGTGCTGCTCGACGGTGGACGCCGTGGCGTTGGAGCGCGCCACCTCGATGGTCACGGGGTTTTGCAAGTAGCTGCCGGCCAAGCGCTTGATCTCGGGCGAGAAAGTCGCCGAGAACAGCAAGGTGGTGCGGGTTTTGGGCAAGTGGCTCAGGATGCGCTGCAGGTCGGGCAAAAAGCCGATGTCCAGCATGCGGTCGGCCTCGTCCAAGACCACGTACTCGACTTGGTTGAGCACGCAGTTTTTGGCTTCGATGTGGTCAAGCAAACGTCCGGGCGTGGCCACCAAGACCTCGACGCCTTTTTTCAGTTCCAAGGTTTGCGGCTTCATGTCCATGCCGCCGAACACCACCGCGCTTCGCAGGTCGGTGTACTTGGCGTAGAGCTTGACCTGCTGAGCCACTTGGTCGGCCAACTCACGGGTGGGCAAGAGCACCAAGGCGCGCACGGGGTGGCGGGCGGGTGAGGTGGAGGCGTTTTCGTGCTTGAGCAGTCGCTGCAGCAAAGGCAGCGAGAACGCTGCGGTCTTGCCGGTGCCGGTCTGGGCGGCACCCATGACGTCTTTGCCTTCCAGCACGACCGGGATGGCCTGTGCTTGGATCGGCGTCATGGATTCGTAGCCCATCTCGGCCACGGCGCGGGCGATCTTGGGCGAGAGGGACAGTTCGGAGAAGGATTGGGTCATGGGCATTGGGGGTTAACCCCGTATTGTCTCACCTTGACCCCGGTTGAGGCCAAAGGCTCAAACCACCGCTGGTTTGAAGTCGCTGGTGGCGCGACCGTCGAAGTCGGTCCAGCAGCGGCGGGTGAAATCGTAGAGTTTGCAGTCGCGCGCGGTCTGGAAGTACCAGCGCCACGAAAAACGCTGCACGATGATGCGACCGGGCAAGGTGTCTTCGAGCATTTGCTGCGCGTCTTTGAGCTGGTAGAGCGGGATGCTCATGTCCACGTGGTGCGCGGTGTGCTCCATGATGTGGTGCATGGCCGCACCCATCTTGTAGGGGAAGGTCATGTGCACGGTGGTCGACACAAAGGGCGCGGCCTTGGACCAAGCGGCCTTGTCGTCGTGCCATTGCACGGCGGTGTGGGTGTGGTGGATGTACACCACAAAGCCGATCATGGCGTTCCAGAACAAGAACGGGATCACAAAGCCAAAGCCCACGGTGGACCACAGCGACTGCTCGGTGGCCACGGCGGCCAAAACCAGCGCAGCGATCCACAGCACGCCAGTGACGAGGGCCACCACGCCGTCCCAGAAGAATTCTTTGCGCTGGGTGCCGAGGTAGGTTTTGCGCGGGAAAAACATGCGCAGCCACCACATTTCGATCAGGTAGTAGAGCGCTGGGCCCCAGCCGCTGCGGTAGATACGCTCCAAGCGGCGGCGCGCAGGCGACAGGGCCTCGAACTCTTCTTTGGTCAGGGGCGCCCAAACAAAGTCCACACCCTTGAGGTTGGTGTAACCGTGGTGCACCACGTTGTGCCCCACTTCCCACAGGCTGAAGGGCGTGAGCGAGGGCAAAAAGGCCAAGCGACCCAGCCAGCGGTTCAAGCCGCGGTGCGGCGTGTAGCTTTGGTGGCAGGCGTCGTGACCGATCACGAACAAACGGCCGATCATGAAACCTGCCAACAAACTGCACAACAACTTGGCCCACCAAGCTTGCAGCGCCACAGTGCCCACCATCAGGGCTGAGAACACCACCAAATCCAAGACCAGCAAAGCGATGCCCGTGGTCGTGCGGCGTTCAACAAGAGGAGCCAGCCACTCGCGGATGACTTTGCGATGGGGCAAGGGTTGGCCCACAGGAATGGGCGATGGAGCAGCTGCAGGATGGGTGGCTTGGGTCATTTCAAACAAAGTCTACGTAACTACCAGATGGTAGCCCGACAAGCATGACAGCAACTTGACAAAGGTCAAGAAGCCCTACGGCGGCTGTCTTGAACATCACGCTCAGGTCTTGGGCAGGGTCACGCCCACTTGGCCTTGGTACTTGCCGCCACGGTCTTTGTAGCTGGTCTCACACACGTCGTCTTTGTCGCTCTCGAAGAACAAGACCTGGGCGCAGCCTTCGCCGGCGTAAATCTTGGCGGGCAGCGGCGTGGTGTTGGAGAACTCCAGGGTCACATAGCCTTCCCACTCGGGCTCGAACGGCGTGACGTTGACGATGATGCCGCAGCGGGCATAGGTGCTCTTGCCCAAACACACGGTGAGCACGTTGCGTGGGATGCGGAAGTACTCCACGGTGCGGGCCAAGGCGAAGCTGTTGGGCGGGATGATGCAGACGTCCGACTCGATGTCCACGAAGCTTTTCGGATCGAAGTTTTTCGGGTCCACCACCGTGCTGTAGATATTGGTGAAGACCTTGAATTCGGGGGCGCAGCGGATGTCGTAGCCGTAGCTGCTGGTGCCGTAGCTGACGATTTTTTCGCCGGCGGCGTTGTGGCGGATTTGGCCGGGCTCAAAGGGCTCGATCATCCCGTGCTCTTGTGCCATGCGGCGAATCCATTTGTCCGATTTGATGCTCATCGTGCGGTCCTTGGTGTGATGGGCCGATTTTAGTGGCCTGAAGCGGCCCACAAAAAAGGGCTGCCGAAGCAGCCCTTTTCGGGTTTGAACGGACAAGCCGATCAGTTGGGCACTTTACCTTCCACGCCTTTGACGTAGAACTTCACGCCGCCCATGAAGGCGTCGTCGGCGACCACGCCTTTGGCCAGCACTTCTTTACCGTCTTGACCGACGATGGGGCCGGTCCATGGGTGGAAGCTGCCGTCTTTGAGGCCGGCTTTGATGGTGTCGACCTTGGCTTTGGTGTCGGCGGGCACGTCATCGGCCATGGAAACCATGTCGATCGCGCCTTCTTTCACGCCCCACCACACACCACCGGTGGTCCAGGTGCCATCCAAGGCTTCTTTAACAGCCTTGGTGTAGTAAGGCGCCCAGTTGATGATGGCCGAACCCAAGTGGGCCTTAGGACCATAAGCGGTCATATCGGAGTCCCAACCGAAGGCGCGCTTGCCCATTTTTTCGGCGGTCTGCAACACGGCCGACGAGTCGGTGTTTTGGAACAAGACGTCAGCACCGGCGTTGATCAAGGACGTGGCGGCTTCGGTTTCCTTCGGTGGATCGAACCAACCATTGACCCAGACCACTTTGGTCTTGATCTTGGGGTTCACGGACTGCGCGCCCATCGTGAAGCTGTTGATGTTGCGGATGACTTCGGGGATTGGGATAGAGGCCACAAAGCCCAAGGTGTTGGTCTTGGTCATGGTGCCAGCGATCACGCCCGCCATGTAAGCACCTTCGTAGGTGCGGCTGTCGTAAGTGCGCAGGTTGGCGGCGGTTTTGTAGCCGGTGGCATGCTCAAACTTGGTGTTCGGGAAGTCGGCGGCGACTTTGAGCATGGGCTCCATGTAGCCAAAGGTGGTGCCGAAAATCAGCTGGTTGCCTTGGCTGGCCAAGTCGCGGATCACGCGTTCGGCGTCGGCGCTCTCAGGCACGTTCTCCACGAAGCTCGTCACGATCTTGTTACCGAACTCGGCTTCCAAAGCTTTGCGACCGTTGTCGTGCGCAAAGGTCCAGCCGCCGTCGCCGACAGGGCCAACGTAAGCAAAGGCGATTTTCAGGGGAGCGGGGGCTGCTGCCGCAGCGGGTGCGGCCTCTTCTTTTTTGCCGCAACCGATCAGGACGGCAGCAGACAAGGCGCCAATGGTGGCGACCTTGATCCAGGAACGTTTGTTCAAGTTCATCGTGGTTTCCTTGCAGGACAGGGTGGTGAGGGTGGATTCTTCAACGTCAGGCCCCGCACGCCAAGCGCGCCGAGCACCGATGCGTATTATGCGCCGGGGTAAAAGGGTTTTCCAATGGCGCTGGGCATGTTCACGCGAATCCAGGTGGGGTTGCGGGAAATCAAGACCAAGACCACGATGGTGGCGATATAAGGCATGGCCGTGAGCAATTGGCTGGGCACGTTGACGCCAGCACTTTGCAGGTGAAACTGCAACATGGTCACGCCACCGAACAAGTACGCGCCCAACAAGACGCGGGCGGGCCGCCAAGTGGCAAAGGTGGTCAGGGCCAAAGCGATCCAGCCCTTGCCGGCGATCATGCCCTCGACCCACAGCGGCGTGTACACCGTGGACACATAAGCCCCAGCCAAACCACACAGGGCACCGCCCGCCATCACCGCCCACAAACGGATGAGGCGCACGCGGTAACCCAAGGCGTGGGCGGACTCGGGGCTCTCGCCCACGCTGCGCACGATCAGGCCGGCGCGGGTGCGGTAGAAAAAGAACATCAGGCCCAGCGCCAAGGCGAGGGCGATGTAGACCATGGGGTGGTGACGAAACAGGGCTGGGCCCAACAAAGGCAAGTCCGCCAACCATGGAATGGCGTACGAGGCTTGCTCGGGCAGCTTGGCCTTGACGTATTCCACGCCCACAAAGGCCGAGAAGCCCCCACCGAAGAGGCTCAGCGCCAAGCCGGTGGCGTATTGGTTGGTGTTGAGCCAAATCACCAAGACACCGAACACCGCGGCCAACACCGCGCCCGCGACCATGCCCGCACCAAAGCCCACCCAGGTGTTGCCGGTGTGGACCACCGCGGCAAACCCGGCCAAGGCCGCGCACAACATGATGCCTTCGGCGCCGAGGTTGACCACCCCGGCTTTTTCGTTGATGAGCAAGCCCAAGGCCGCGATGGCCAAGACCGTGCCCGCGTTCAAGGAGGCGCCGATCAACAAAGCAATGGATTCCATGGTCAGCCCCTTATTTTTTCCACACCAAGCGATACGCGATCAGGGTGTCGCAAGCCAACAAGGTGAACAAGAGCAGGCCTTGGAACACGCCCGTGATGGACTTGGGCAAGCCCATGCGCGACTGCGCCAACTCGCCGCCGATGTAAAACATGCTCATCAAAATGGCCGAGAACACCATGCCCACCGGGTGCAAACGCCCCACAAAGGCCACGATGATGGCGGCGAAACCGTAGCCCGCGGGCACGTAAGGGGTGAGCTGACCGATCGGGCCGGCCACCTCCAAAGCACCGGCCAAACCGGCCGCGCCACCCGAGATCAACAAGGCCGTCCACAAGGCACGACGCGACGAAAAACCGGCGTAACGCGCCGCCGCGGGTGCCAAGCCACCCACCGTTTGGGCAAAACCGGCGTAGGTTCTGAACAAAAACACCCACACCGCACCGGCACCCACCAAAGCCAAAATCAGGCCAATGGTGATGCGCGAGCCGTCCATCAAACGCGGCATTTGCGTCACGGCTTCGAAGGTTTTGGTTTGGGGGAAGTTGTAGCCCTGCGGGTCTTTCCAAGGGCCGTAGACCAAGAAGTTCAACAACTGAATAGCCACGTAGACCAGCATCAGGCTGACCAAAATTTCGTTGGCGTTGAAGCGGTCGCGCAAGAAGGCGGTGATGGCCGCCCAGAACATGCCCCCGGCCACCCCCGCGATCAAGACCGCGGCGATGATCCAACTGCCGGTTTGGCTGTCGGCCATCAGGGCCACACCAGAGGCCGTGACCGCGCCGATGACGAACTGCCCTTCGGCGCCGATGTTCCACACATTGGAGCGAAAACACACCGCCAAACCCAAAGCGATGATGAGCAAGGGCGTGGCCTTGACCATCAGCTCCGACAAGGCATAAGGGGTTTTGATCGGGTCCCAGAAAAAGACCTGCAAACCGCGCACCGGGTCTTTGCCCAGCGCACTGAACAACAACACACCGATGACCATGGTGATGAGCACCGCCAAAATCGGCGAGGCCATGCCCCACACGGCGGAGGGTTGGGGGCGGGCTTCAAGACGCAACATGGGACGTTTCTTCCGTTGAGGGTGTGCCGCTCCACAGGCCCGACATCCACTGCCCGATCAGCTCGACCGTCGCATCGGCGCGGTTCAAGCTGGGCGAGAGTTGGCCTTTGGCGATGACGTGCAAGCGGTCGCTGATGTCAAACAATTCGTCGAGTTCTTCGCTCACCACCAAGACCGCGCAACCAGCGTCGCGCAAGGCCAAGATCTCGGCGCGGATTTGCGCGGCCGCGCCCACGTCCACGCCCCAAGTGGGTTGGCTCACGATGAGCAACTGCGGCTGCGCTTCGATTTCGCGGCCGACAATGTACTTTTGCAAATTACCGCCCGAGAGCGACTTGGCCGCAGCCTGTGGCCCGTTGGCCTTGACTTTGTAACGATCGATGATGGCCTGCGCTTGCTCGCGCAAGGGCTTGAGGTGCAACCAGCCCCCTCGCCCGACCGCGTCGGTGCGCGTGAGCAAGAGGTTGTGAGCCAACGACAAGGTGGGCACCGCGCCGCGGCCCAAGCGCTCGTCGGGCACGAAGTGCAGACCCAATTGGCGGCGCGCCACCGGGCTGGCCTGCGAGACGTCTTGCTCGCGCACCGCGATGCTGCCCAACGGCGCACGCACGTCCTCGCCTGACAAGGCGTAAAGCAGCTCGCTTTGGCCGTTGCCGGAAACGCCGGCGATGCCCACCACCTCACCGGAGCGAACCTCGAAGTTCACGCCCTGCAAGTCGGTGCCGAAGGGGTCGTCGCTGCGCAAGCTCAAACCCTGCACGCGCAGCACGGCGGCACCGCCACGGGCTTCGCGCGGCGTCATGACGGCGGGCTCGGCCCCGATCATCAGGCGCGACAAAGACGCGTTGCTCTCTTGGCGCGGGTCGCACACGCCCGTCACCTGCCCGCCGCGCAAAACCGTGCAATGGGTGCACAGAGCACGGATTTCGTGCAGCTTATGGCTGATGTACAAAATGCTGCAACCCTCGTCGGCCAAGCGGCGCAGCACCACGAACAGCTTCTCGACCGCTTGCGGCGTGAGCACCGAGGTGGGTTCGTCCAAGATGAGCAATTGGGGCTGGGTGAGCAAGGCGCGCACGATTTCCACGCGCTGCATCTCACCGACCGACAAGGTGTGCACCGGGCGTTCGGTTTCGATCTCCAAGCCGTACTGCTCGGCCTTGCTGCGGATGCTTTGGCGCACGTCGTCCAGCGACAAAGACTTGTCCAAACCCAGCCAGACGTTTTCGGCCACGGTCAATGCGTCGAACAGGCTGAAATGCTGGAACACCATGCTGATGCCCAGCGCCCGAGCCTCTTGGGGGTTTCGCACCTGCACGGCTTGGCCGTTGAACCAGACCTCGCCTTCGTCGGGCTTGACGGTGCCGTAGATGATTTTCATCAGCGTCGATTTGCCGGCGCCGTTTTCGCCCAAGACGGCGTGGATCTCGCCAGGCGCCACGTCCAAGGACACCGATTGGTTGGCCACCACACCGGGGTAACGCTTGGTGATGCCGCGAAGTTGCAAACGGGGGGTGCTCATGTGGGGTTCGCAGTCAAAGGAAGGGGCAATTGATCGGCGCTGATTTTCACCTGTTCGCGCAGCCATTTGGCCGCCAGCGAGGTGTGGCTGCGTTCGTGCCACAACTGGTAATAGACCATCTTGGGAAATTCGACTGGACACGGCAGCAAAGCCAGACCGCGCTGCGCTTGCGGACCTTGCAAAAAGCGTTGGCAGTATTGCCGTCCCGTGGTCAAGACCAAGCGGGTGGACACCACCATCTGCGGCATCAAACCGAAGTGCGCGCAGCGCGCGGTGATGCGCCGCGCCAGGCCCAAACGGTCCAAGTGTTCGTCGATCACGCCGCGCCAACCCGGGTAGGCCGGCGTGGGGGCGATATGCTCGCCCGCCAGCCAGTCCTCCACCGACCAACCGCGGCGCACCGCGGGGTGCTGGGCGCTGACCAAACACACCACCTCGTCTTCAAACAAAGGCGCTAGGTGCAACTCGGCGCTGGGCTCGGCCCAGTTGCCGATGACCACATCCACCACGCCTTGCCCCAAATCGGAGGCGTATTGGGCTTGAGGGGACAAAGCGTGAATTTCGACCTCGCAGCGGGGGGCCAAAGATTGGATGCGCGCGACCAAGGCGGGCAAAAACAAAGGGTCCAGGGTGTCGCTGGCGGCGATGCGGAAAGTCTCTTGGGCCAGACTGGGCTCGAAGGGGCGCTGCGGCGCAAACAAGGCCTCGGCCGACTGCAGCAGGTGGGCCGCGGGGGCCAACATGGCCAAGCCCACGTCGGTGGGCACCATGGCATTGCCGGCGCGCACCAAGATCGGATCGCCGGTCAAATCGCGCAA
>CAMDCY010000030.1 GCA_945890705.1 Hydrogenophaga intermedia
GTCAAAATTTTTGAGCGCAACGCCAACGAGATCAACACCACGCCCTTGGGCGAAGAAATCGTGCGCCAAGCGCAACACGTGTTGGAACAATCGGCCCAGATCAAAGAAATCGCCAAGCGCGGCAAAGACCCGCTGGCCGGCCCACTCAAGCTGGGCGTGATCTACACCATCGGCCCGTATTTGTTGCCGCACTTGGTGCGCAACGTGATCGAGCAAACGCCGCAGATGCCCTTGTTGCTGCAAGAAAACTTCACGGCCAAGTTGCTCGAGATGTTGCGCAGCGGCGAGATCGATTGCGCCATCTTGGCCGAGCCCTTTCCCGACACCAGCTTGGCCGTCGCGCCGCTGTACGACGAGCCCTTTGTGGCCGCCGTGCCGCGCAAACACCCGCTGGCCAGCCAAGCCACGATCACCACCGAAGAGATCAAAAACGAAAACATGCTCTTGCTGGGCACGGGCCACTGCTTTCGCGATCACGTGCTCGAGGTTTGCCCCGAATTCGCGCGCTTCTCGAGCAACGCCGATGGCGTGCAAAAAGGCTTTGAAGGCTCGTCGTTGGAAACCATCAAACACATGGTGGCCGCGGGCATGGGCGTGACCTTGGTGCCGCGTTTGTCGGCCCCCTCGTCCGCACTCAAGGGGTCGGACTCTGGCGTCAAAGACTACGGCGACTCGGCCTACGTGAGCTACGTGCCTTTTGCGGGCGACCCACCCACGCGCCGCGTGGTGTTGGCTTGGCGCCGCAGCTTCACGCGTTACGAAGCCATCGCCGCTTTGCGCAACGCCATCTACGCCTGTGAATTGCCGGGCGTGACGCGCTTGTCATGATCGCGCTGCTGCGCTCGCGGCTGGCGCTCTACCTCGACCTGATCCGCTGGAACCGGCCCGCCGGTTGGCTGCTGTTGCTGTGGCCTACACTCACCGCGCTGTGGGTGGCGGCCGACGGCTTTCCGGGCTGGCATTTGCTCACGGTGTTCACCTTGGGCACCATCCTCATGCGCAGCGCGGGTTGCACCATCAACGATGTGGCCGACCGCGACTTTGACCGCCACGTCAAACGCACGGCCCAGCGCCCCATCACCAGCGGGCGTTTGGGTGTGAAAGAAGCCTTGGCCGTGGGCGCGGTGCTCGCTCTGCTGGCATTTGCGTTGGTGCTGACCACCAACACGCTCACGGTCTTGGCCTCGTTCGCGGCTTTGGCCGTGACCTTGGCTTATCCCTACGCCAAACGCCACGTGTCCATGCCGCAAGCCGTGTTGGGCGTGGCCTTCAGCTTCGGCATCCCCATGGCCTTCGCCGCGGTGCAGGGCGAGGTGCCCGCGCTGGCTTGGGGCTTGATGCTGGGCAACTGGTGTTGGGTCTTGGCCTACGACACCGAATACGCCATGGTCGATCGCGACGATGACTTGAAGATCGGCATGAAAACCTCGGCCATCACCTTGGGTACATGGGATGTGCCGGCCATCGCGGGTTTTTATGTGGCCTACCTGTTCTCTTGGGCGTGGCTGCTCGATGCTGGTGTACGCGGCCTTTGGCTGTGGCTGGGACTGGCCGCCGCCGCCGCACAGGTGGTGTGGCACATGGCCTTGATTCGCGATCGCAGCCGCGACGGCTGCTTCAAGGCTTTTCGTCTCAACCACTGGATCGGTTTGAGCCTGTTCGCGGGCGTGGCCTTGAGCCACGCGTTTTGAATCAGGCCTTGCCGAATTCGTCGCCGAGTTCGCGCGCCCGCTGTTCGGCGGCTTGCATGGCTTTGACAAACGCGGGTTTGATCTGAGCCGATTCCATGGCCGTGAGGGCCGCATAGGTGGTGCCGCCCTTGGACGTGACGCGTTGGCGCAGCACCTCCAGGGGTTCCTGCGACGCCCCAGCCAGTGCGGCGGCGCCCGAGAACGTGGCAACGGCCAGTTGGCGCGACTGCTCGGCGCTCAAGCCCATGCCCGTGCCGGCCTCGGTCATGGCTTCCAAGAAATAAAACACATAGGCCGGACCCGAGCCCGAGAGGGCGGTGACCGCATCCAAATGGGCTTCGTTGTCGACCCACACGTATTGGCCGGTGGTGCGGATGACCTGTTCCACCAGGGCGCGATCGGTGGCGGACACGGCGGGGCAGGGGAACAGGCCCGTGATGCCTTGGCCGACCAAGGCCGGGGTGTTGGGCATGCTGCGCACCACGCGATCGCTGCCCAGCCAGCGGCGGATGCTGTCGGTGCGGATGCCGGCAGCCACCGACAGGTGCAGGGCTTGGCGGGTGTGAGGGCTCACGGGGGTGGCCGCTTCGGCAAAAACCTGCGGTTTGACGGCCCAAACCACCAAGTCGGCTTGGGCCAAAGCGGGGCCTGCGGCGCTCAGGGCGCTGATGCCAAAGTCGGCTTTCAGCTTGGCGGCGGTCTCGGCAAAGGGCTCGACCACGGTGAATTGGCCGGGGGCCATGCCCAGGCGGATCAGGCCACCGATGATGGCGCTGGCCATGTTGCCGCCGCCAATAAATGCCATGTAGGGGTGTGCAGTGCTCATGACCCACAGTGTAGGGGTGGCAGGGGCTTGAAAAATAATTGCAGGAAATGTTTGACCCGACCCCAAAGCTGTGCCATAATCGGCGGCTTCGCCCTTAACGGCGGGGTATTTCAGCCCATAGAAAGGGCTTGTCCGTTTAGGCGGATGAGCTTGGACAACGGGCCCAAGACTGATCATTCCTTGCCGTGGTGGTGAGGAAGATTCAAGTTGGGACTTAAATCAAATGATTCAAACGCAATCTCGACTCGATGTTGCCGACAACACGGGTGCCAAATCCGTGATGTGCATCAAGGTGCTCGGCGGCTCTAAGCGCCGTTACGCCAGCGTGGGCGACGTCATCAAAGTCACTATCAAAGAAGCTGCTCCCCGTGGCCGCGTCAAAAAAGGCGAGGTTTACAGCGCAGTGGTGGTTCGCACGGCCAAGGGTATTCGTCGCCCTGACGGCGCACTGATCAAATTCGACGGCAACGCAGCAGTGTTGCTCAACGCCAAGCTGGAGCCCATCGGCACCCGCATCTTCGGACCCGTGACGCGCGAACTGCGCACCGAGAAGTTCATGAAGATCGTGTCCTTGGCGCCCGAAGTTCTGTAAGGACCGACCATGAACAAGATTCGCAAAGGCGACGATGTCATCGTGATCACGGGTCGCGACAAAGGCAAGCGCGGCAAAGTGGCCGAGCGCGCCTCCGAAGACCGCCTGATCGTTGATGGTGTCAACATCGTCAAAAAGCACGCCAAGCCCAACCCCATGAAGGGTGTGACTGGCGGCATCATCGATAAGACCATGTCGATCCACCAGTCCAACGTGGCCATTTTCAATGCCGCCACGGGCAAGGCCGATCGTGTGGGTATCAAGCAACTGGCCGACGGCAGCAAAGTGCGCGTCTTCAAGTCCAGCGGCGAAGAAATCAAGGTGGCATGAGCATGACCCGCTTTCAAGAAATTTTCCGCGACAAAGTGGCCCCGGCCCTGATGACCCAATTCGGGTACAAGTCGACCATGGAAGTGCCCCGCATCACCAAGATCACCTTGAACATGGGTGTGAGCGAAGCGGTGGCCGATAAAAAGATCATGGACAACGCCGTGGGCGACCTGAGCAAAATCGCAGGCCAAAAACCTGTGGTGACCAAGGCCCGCAAGGCCATCGCCGGTTTCAAAATCCGCGAACAGCAAGCCATTGGCTGCATGGTCACCCTGCGTGGCGCCCGCATGTACGAATTCCTGGACCGTTTCATCACCGTGGCCCTGCCCCGCGTGCGTGACTTCCGCGGTATTTCGGGCAAAGCTTTTGACGGCCGTGGTAACTACAACATCGGCGTTAAAGAGCAGATCATTTTCCCTGAGATCGAGTACGACAAGGTGGATGCCTTGCGCGGACTCAACATCAGCATCACGACGACCGCCAAAAGCGATGAAGAGTGCAAGGCTCTTCTGGCTGGTTTCCGTTTCCCGTTCAAGAACTGAGGTGGCGCGTGGCTAAACAAGCACTACTCCAACGTGAACTCAAGCGCGAAAAGCTCGCGGCCAAGTTTGCCAAAAAATACACCGAACTGAAGGCAATTGCCAAGAGCGCCCAGCGTTCTGAAGAAGAGCGCGACGCTGCTCGTCTGGCTTTGCAGAAGTTGCCCCGCAACGCCAACCCCACTCGCCAGCGCAACCGCTGCGAGATCACGGGTCGCCCACGCGGTACGTTCAACCAGTTCGGTTTGGCTCGCGCCAAGATCCGTGAACTGGCTTTCGCCGGCGAAATCCCCGGCATCACCAAAGCCAGCTGGTAAGCCCTAGGAGAACCCCACATGAGCATGAGTGATCCTATCGCCGACATGTTGACCCGCATCCGCAATGCACAGATGGTGGACAAAGCCACTGTGTCGATGCCGGCCTCTAAAGTCAAAGCCGCGATTGCCCAAGTCTTGAAAGACGAAGGCTATATCGACGGATTCAAAGTCACGACCCAAGACGGCAAGAGCGAACTCCAGATCGCTTTGAAGTACTACGCTGGCCGTCCTGTTATCGAGCGCATCGAGCGCGTGAGCCGTCCTGGCCTGCGCATCTACCGCGGTCGCGATGCCATTCCACAAGTCCAGAACGGTTTGGGTGTGGCCATCGTCACGACGCCTCAGGGCGTGATGACCGATCGCAAGGCGCGCGCCACCGGTGTCGGCGGCGAAGTCTTGTGTTACGTCGCCTAACGCCGGCATTGAGGAGCAACTGAATGTCACGTATTGGAAAAATGCCGGTCACCGTCCCCACTGGGGTTGAAGTGGCCATTAACAGCGCTCAGATCAGCGTGAAGGGCTCTTTGGGCTCTTTGGTGGTGAACCAAAACACCCTGGTCAAAGTGGAAAATAAAGCAGGCTCGATCTCGTTCGTGCCTGTTGACGAGTCTCGCGAAGCCAATGCCATGTCGGGCACCATGCGTCAGCTGGTGAACAACATGGTGCAAGGTGTCAGCAAAGGCTTTGAGAAGAAGCTCACCCTCATCGGTGTGGGTTACAAGGCCGCGGCGCAAGGCGCGAAATTGAACTTGAACGTGGGTTACTCCCACCCAGTGGACATCCAAATGCCCGCCGGTATCAAGGTCGAAACGCCTACGCCCACCGAAGTGATCATCAAAGGTGCCGACCGCCAACGCGTTGGCCAAATCGCTTCCGAAATTCGCGCCGTTCGTCCCCCAGAGCCCTACAAGGGTAAGGGCATCCGTTATGCGGATGAGAAGGTCGTGATCAAGGAAACGAAGAAGAAATAAGGATCAGGATCATGTTGACGAAAAAAGAGCAACGTCTGCGCCGGGCCCGTCAGACACGCATTCGAATTGCGCAACAAGGCGCCGTCCGTTTGGCTGTGAACCGCACCAACCTGCACATCTACGCAACCGTCATCTCCGAAGATGGCGCCCGCGTGTTGGCCTCTGCCTCGACCGCAGAAGCCGAAGTTCGTGCCCAGTTGGGTGCTGCTGGCAAAGGTGGCAACACCGCCGCGGCCCAAGTGATTGGCAAGCGCATCGCTGAAAAAGCGAAAGCAGCTGGCATCGAAAAAGTGGCCTTTGACCGTTCGGGCTTTGCCTATCACGGCCGAGTGAAAGCCCTGGCGGATGCGGCTCGTGAAGCCGGTCTGCAGTTCTGATCAAGCGGGATACACAAAATGGCTAAATTTCAGGCAAACGTAAAGAACGAAGCGAACGAAGACGGCTTGCGCGAAAAGATGATCGCGATCAACCGCGTGACCAAAGTGGTCAAGGGTGGTCGTATCCTCGGTTTCGCAGCATTGACCGTCGTCGGTGACGGCGATGGCCGCGTCGGCATGGGCAAGGGCAAAGCCCGCGAAGTGCCCGTGGCCGTGCAAAAGGCCATGGAGCAAGCCCGTCGCAACATGATCAAGGTTTCGCTCAAGAGCGGCTCTTTGCACCACAGCGTGCACGGTGAGCACGGTGCGGCCAACGTCATGATGTTGCCCGCCTCCAAAGGTACCGGCATCATCGCTGGTGGTCCTATGCGTGCGGTGTTCGAAGTCATCGGTATCACCGATGTGGTGGCCAAGAGCCACGGCTCGAGCAACCCCTACAACTTGGTGCGCGCCACATTGGACGCATTGAAGAACTCCACCACCCCATCCGAAGTTGCAGCCAAGCGCGGCAAGTCGGTTGAGGACATCCTGAGCTGATAGGAGCGATCATGACCACCGCCAATACCGTCAAGGTCCAACTTGTGCGCAGCCCCATCGGCTGCAAAGAAGACCACCGCGCCACCGTGCGTGGCTTGGGCTTGCGCAAAATCAACAGCGTCAGCGAATTGCAGGACACCCCTGCAGTGCGCGGCATGATCAACAAGATCAGCTACCTGGTCAAGGTACTCTGATTCGGAGTCACAAGACATGCAACTCAACAACATCAAGCCCGCCTCGGGCGCCAAGCACGCCAAGCGTCGCGTGGGTCGTGGCATCGGCTCTGGCCTGGGTAAAACCGCTGGCCGTGGTCACAAAGGTCAAAAATCGCGTTCGGGCGGCTACCACAAGGTCGGCTTCGAAGGCGGTCAAATGCCCATGCAGCGTCGCTTGCCCAAGCGCGGCTTCAAGTCTCAGCAGCTTCAGTTCAACGCTGAAGTCACGTTGACCGACATCGCCGCCTTGAACGCCAAAGAAGTGGACATGTTGGCTTTGAAACAAGCCGGCCTGATCTCCAATTTGGCCAAGCGCGTCAAGGTCGTCAAGACCGGCGAAATCAAAGCTGCTGTGGTGTTGAAGAACATCACCGCGACGGCAGGTGCCAAGCAAGCCATTGAGGCTGCTGGCGGCTCTTTGGTTTAAACCGATAAGCGAACACGACCGTGGCAACTGGATCAATGGCTCAAGCACCCGCAGGGAAATACGGCGACCTCACACGTCGCTTGGTTTTCTTGTTGTTGGCGCTCGTCGTTTACCGCATCGGGACACACATCCCGGTGCCCGGTATTGACCCCGACCGTTTGGGACAACTGTTCCAGCAGCAGTCCGGCGGCATTTTGAGCCTGTTCAACATGTTCTCCGGCGGTGCGCTGGAGCGGTTCAGTGTCATGGCTTTGGGCATCATGCCCTACATCTCGGCATCGATCATCATGCAACTGGCCACCTACGTGGTGCCCACGTTTGAGCAGTTGAAGAAAGATGGCGAAGCTGGTCGTCGCAAGATCACGCAGTACACCCGTTACGGCACCTTGGCCTTGGCCATTTTTCAAGCCTTGGGTATTGCGGTGGCCTTGGAAGGCACGGCAGGTTTGGTCATCGACCCCGGCATGGCCTTCCGTGTCACCACCGTGGTCAGCCTGGTCGCAGGCACCATGTTCCTGATGTGGTTGGGTGAACAAATCACCGAGCGTGGTTTGGGCAACGGTATTTCCATCCTGATTTTTGCCGGTATCGCTGCAGGCTTGCCCAGCGCGGTCGGCGGTTTGTTGGAACTGGTTCGCACCGGCGCCATGAACATCTTGGTTTCTATCTTGATCATCGTGTTGGTGGTCTTGGTGACCTACTTCGTCGTGTTCGTTGAACGCGGCCAGCGCAAGATTTTGGTCAACTATGCCCGCCGCCAAGTCGGCAACAAGGTGTACGGCGGCCAGTCTTCGCACCTGCCTTTGAAGCTCAACATGGCCGGCGTGATCCCTCCCATCTTCGCTTCGTCGATCATTTTGCTGCCCACCACCCTGGTGAGTTGGATCAGCACCGGTGACAGCACCCGTTGGTTGCGCGACTTGGCTTCGGCCATGGCGCCCGGACAGCCGGTTTACGTGGCGTTTTATGCTGCGGCCATCATCTTCTTCTGCTTCTTCTACACGGCCTTGGTGTTCAACAGCCGCGAGACCGCAGACAACCTGAAAAAGAGCGGTGCGTTCATTCCCGGGATCCGTCCTGGTGACCAAACGGCCCGACACATCGACAAAATCTTGCTGCGCTTGACCTTGGCTGGTGCCATCTACATCACTGCAGTGTGTTTGTTGCCCGAATTCTTGATCTTGAAGTACAACGTCCCGTTTTACTTCGGTGGTACGTCTCTGTTGATCATTGTGGTGGTGACCATGGACTTCATGTCCCAGGTTCAAAACTACATGATGTCCCAGCAGTACGAGTCGCTGTTGAAGAAGGCCAATTTCAAACCCACCTGATCAATTTCGATCGTTTGGGCAGTGTTTAAATGTTTGTTGGAATTTCTAGGAGAAAACAATGAGAGTTTCGGCGTCGGTCAAAAAAATGTGCCGCAACTGTAAGATCATCAAACGCAAGGGTGTTGTGCGAGTGATTTGCACAGATCCGCGTCACAAGCAGCGTCAAGGCTGATTGAAGTTTAGAGGACCAACATGGCACGTATTGCAGGTATCAACATTCCGCCGCACAAGCACGCTGAAATTGGCTTGACGGCTATTTTCGGCATTGGTCGCACCCGCGCTCGCAAAATTTGCGAAGCATGCGACATTGCTTATGACAAGAAGATCAAAGATCTGGACGACGCTGAGCTTGAAAGAGTTCGCGATCAGGTCAATCTGTTCACGATCGAGGGTGACCTCCGCCGTGAAACCACCATGAACATCAAGCGACTGATGGACATTGGCTGCTACCGCGGCTTCCGTCATCGCCGTGGTCTTCCCATGCGCGGCCAGCGCACCAAGACCAATGCACGCACGCGCAAGGGCCCCCGCAAGGCAGCCCAATCGCTGAAGAAGTAATCGGTAAGGAACCCCATGGCTAAGTCTCCCTCCAGCACCGCCGCTGCACGCGTTCGTAAAAAAGTCCGCAAGAACATTGCTGACGGCATCGCTCACGTGCACGCGTCGTTCAACAACACCATCATCACCATCACCGATCGCCAAGGCAATGCTTTGTCTTGGGCATCTTCCGGTGGTCAAGGTTTCAAGGGTTCGCGCAAATCCACGCCTTTCGCAGCCCAAGTGGCTTCTGAAGTGGCTGGCCGCGCCGCCATTGAACAAGGCATTAAGAACTTGGACGTCGAAATCAAGGGCCCAGGTCCTGGTCGCGAGTCTTCGGTTCGCGCCTTGGGTGCTTTGGGTATCCGCATCACCTCGATCGCCGATGTGACGCCCGTGCCGCACAACGGCTGCCGCCCTCAAAAGCGCCGCCGCATCTGATGCAAAGCCCACCCCAACGGGTGGGCTATAATCAAAAGCTTTTTTCGAGCTGCCACTGTAGAAATGTCTGCGGTGGCATTTTTTACTAAGCCCACCGCCATTTGCGCACCGCGTATTTGGCTCCCGCAACACAACGGTTGCGGCAGAAACGACAAAGGACCATTCCGTGGCACGCTACCTCGGCCCTAAGGCCAAACTCTCCCGCCGTGAAGGCTCTGACCTGTTGCTCAAGAGCGCCCGCCGCTCGATCAGCGACAAAGCCAAATTCGACTCCAAGCCTGGCCAACATGGCCGCACTTCGGGTCAGCGCACCTCGGACTACGGTCTGCAATTGCGCGAAAAGCAAAAAGTCAAACGCACCTATGGTGTGTTGGAGCGCCAATTCCGCCGTTACTTCGCAGAAGCCGATCGCCGCCGTGGCAACACCGGTGCCAACCTGCTGACTCTGTTGGAGTCGCGTTTGGACAACGTCGTGTTCCGCATGGGCTTTGCCTCGACCCGCGCCGAAGCACGCCAGATGGTGTCGCACAAGGCGATCCAGGTCAACGGCCAATCCGTCAACATCCCCTCGTTCTCCGTCAAGGCGGGCGACGTGGTGGCTGTGCGCGAAAAGTCCAAGAAACAAATTCGCTTGGCTGAAGCCCTCGAGTTGGCCAAACAAATTGGCTTCCCCGCATGGGTGGAAGTGTCGGCCGACAAAGCCGAAGGCGTCTTCAAGAAGAGCCCTGACCGCGACGAGTTCGGCGCGGACATCAACGAATCGTTGATCGTCGAACTGTATTCACGTTAATCCCGTTCCCGGCGGCCTCACGGTTGCCGGGCGTCCATCGGCCTTATCGGTGTAACGAACCGAGGGTATTGAAGGAAGTCGCATGCTGAACAATCTGCTGAAACCCAAAACCATCAACGTCGAACAAGTGTCGGCCAACCGCGCCAAGGTGATCTTGGAGCCTTTCGAGCGTGGCTTCGGTCACACCTTGGGCAACGCTTTGCGTCGCGTCTTGTTGTCTTCGATGGTCGGCCACGCCCCCACCGAAGTGACCATCGCCGGTGTCGTGCACGAATACTCGTCGATCGACGGTGTTCAAGAAGACGTGGTCAACATCTTGTTGAACCTCAAAGGCGTGGTTTTCAAATTGGAAAATCGCGATGAAGTGACCTTGAGCCTGCGCAAAGAAGGCGAAGGCGTCATCACCGCCGCCGATATCCAGACGCCTCACGACGTCGAGATCGTCAACCCTGGGCACGTCATCGCCACCTTGGCCGCTGGTGCCAAGTTGGACATGCAAATCAAGGTCGAAAAAGGCCGTGGTTATGTGCCCGGTAGCCTGCGTCGTCACGACGACCAGACCCGCTCGATCGGCCGCATCGTCTTGGACGCTTCGTTCTCGCCGATCAAGCGCGTGAGCTACACCGTCGAGAGCGCCCGCGTTGAGCAGCGCACCGACTTGGACAAGCTGGTCTTGGACATCGAAACCAACGGCGCCATCGGCCCTGAGGACGCAGTCCGTGCTTCTTCCAAAATCTTGGTCGAGCAGCTGGCCGTGTTTGCACAGCTCGAAGGCGTGGACCTGTTCGCTGAAGCCGCTCCCCGAAGCAGCCAAGCGTTCGATCCTCTGTTGTTGCGCCCCGTCGATGAGCTCGAGCTCACCGTGCGTTCGGCCAACTGCTTGAAGGCTGAGAACATCTATTACATCGGTGACCTGATCCAGCGCACCGAAAACGAGTTGCTCAAGACCCCCAACCTGGGTCGCAAGTCGCTCAACGAAATCAAGGAAGTCCTCGCTTCGCGTGGTCTGACTTTGGGCATGAAGCTGGAAAACTGGCCCCCAGCAGGTTTGGACAAACACTGATCCCAGCCTTGGTCTGACGAACCCTCCAGTACCTGATACGGCTGGAGGCAAAACAACTGAAAGGAAACTCAAATGCGTCACGGACACGGACTTCGTAAACTCAACCGCACCAGCGAACACCGCTTGGCGATGCTTCGCAACATGATGAACTCCTTGCTCACGCACGAGGTCATTAAAACCACCGTGCCCAAAGCCAAAGAGCTGCGCCGTGTGGTCGAACCCATGATCACTTTGGCCAAAGAAGCCACCGTGGCCAACCGCCGTTTGGCGTTTGACCGCTTGCGCGACCGCGACGTCGTCGTCAAGTTGTTCAACGAACTCGGCCCACGTTTCAAAGCCCGTCCAGGCGGCTACACCCGCATTTTGAAAATGGGTTTCCGTGTTGGCGACAACGCGCCCATGGCTTTGGTTGAATTGGTCGATCGCGCTGAAGACAGCGCCGCTGAAGCCCCCAAAGCGTGATAAAATAACCTTCTTGACGCGCGGTGGAGCAGCCTGGTAGCTCGTTGGGCTCATAACCCAAAGGTCGCAAGTTCAAATCTTGCCCGCGCAACCAAACAGCCAGACAACTGGCTTTTGAAAAATCAACCTGTACCGGTTTTCTGGTGCAGGTTTTTTTTTGCCCGTGCTGTACCTTGGCGCGGTATGGGCGCAAGATGCAGCTTTAAAGGTGAAGCCATGTCATTGATCCGATTCCAATCCCGCGAAACCGCCGACGTGCTGATGCTCGCTCAACACGCCACCCCATTTTTGGAGGCTTGGGGCAAAGACGCCAAGGCCCCAGGGGTGCTCTTGCCCATGGACATGCCGCGCGCCAAAGCCGCCACGGAACAGCTGGTGCAGGCCGAAGAGGCCCAGCAAGCCCAACAGATCGCCGAGGCAAAGGCCCAAGGCCAGCCTGTGCCCAGTTTTGAGCCCATTGGTCTGCGTCAGCGCAGCGTGCCGTTGCTCGAGATGATCCGCCGCTGTGAAGGCGCCGAAGTCGAGATCGTTTGGGGCGTTTGACCCATCCCAAGAGGGACGAAAAAAAACCACCCAGAGGGGTGGTTTTTTCTTGGGGGTTCGAAGGCGATCAGTCGGCGAATTGACCCGCAGCATCGATCACGGGGCCCAATTTCTTGATTTGGTCGGCCACGAAAGCCTTGTGGCCTTCGTTGGTGACGCGCTTATCGGTCACCACCACAGCACCCAAGGCCTTTTGCTTGGCGATGAACTCGGGGTCCTTCAAAGCGGCTTGCAAGGCGGTGTTGAGTTGCTTGGACACAGCCGCTGGCGTGCCTTTGGGCGCGTACAGGCCATGCCAAATGGTCAAGTCAAAACCCTTCAGGCCAGACTCTTGCAAGGTGGGCAGGTCTTTGAGCAAAGCGTTGTCGGACAGGCGCTTGCTGGTGGTCACCGCAAAGGCTTTCACCGACTTGGCTTCGATCTGACCCGATGTGTTGGTCGTCTGGTCGCACATCAGATCCACTTGGCCGCCCAGCAAGGCGTTCAGGGCGGGGCCTGTGCCAGTGAACGGGATGGTGGTCATACCTTCCTTCAAGCCCATGGCCGATTGCCACATCAAGCCACAGAGGTGCGATGCGGCACCGATGCCTGCGTGGGCCATGTTCAGCTTGCCACCGTTGGAGCGAACATAGGCTTCAAACTCTTTGTAGGTGTTGGCAGGCAACTTGGGTGAGCCAATCAAGGTCATCGGCACTTCGTTGATCATGCCTAGGTACGTAAAGTCATCCAGGGCTTTGAAAGGCAGTTTGCGGTACAGGTTGGCGGTGGAGGCCATGCCAATATGCCAAACCAGCAGGGTGTGGCCGTCGGCGTCGGCACGCGCCACGCGGTTGGCACCGATCGTGCCGCCAGCGCCAGACGTGTTCTCGACCACGAAGGTGGCGCCAGGCATGGCTTTGCGCATGGCTTCGGCCAATTGGCGGGTCACGGTGTCGGTGGGGCCTGGTGGGAAGGGCACCACCAAGGTGATGGGTTTAACAGGGAAGGCAAAAGCGGAGGTCGCGAGGACCGATGTCAACGCCAAAGCAACGAGTTTCTTCATGGACGACTCCAAAGTGTTTGTTGAACGCACATATTAGGCGCTGCAAGCGCCCAGCCCATCGCGGGAATTACGTAAAGACCAACCCGGGAAAACCCGTGTCAACGGGCCTTGTCAAGTGCCTGTCAACCGTGAAATATCGGGCCACCAGACCGCAATCTGGGATGATCGGGAGATGTCAGAAGAAAACAAGCCCCGCACCCTGAGCCTCAAGCCGGTGCCCAAGCGCCGCGTGGACCCGCTGGCGCCCCGCCGCGCCCCCGTGCGACCCAGCGGTCCCGCCCGCGCCAAATCGGTCTCTGAGTCGGCACCCAAAGCCCCACGCGCACCTGCCCCGCGCCAAGATGCGCCGCGCGAGTGGGCACGCCGCGAACCAGAGCCCCGATACGCAGAACCCCGATACCCCGAGCCGCGCGGCCATGAACCCCGCGACGCCGTGCGCACGCCCGCGCCCGGCAGCTCCAACGCCCAAGCGCCGGGCATGGTGCGACTGAACAAACGCATGGCCGACCTGGGCCTGTGCTCGCGCCGCGAAGCCGACGAATGGATCGCGCGCGGTTGGGTCGTGGTCAATGGTGCGCCCGCGCAAATGGGCTGGCCCGTGCCGCACGACGCGCGTGTCGAGGTCTTGCCACAAGCGCAGCACCAACAAAACGCCCGCGTGACCATCGTGTTGAACAAGCCCATGGGCTACGTCAGCGGCCAGCCCGAAGACGGGCACGAAAGCGCCGCCGTTTTGGTGCAAGGCGAGCGCCGTTGGCGCGAAGACCCGAACCGCTCGCGCCACTACGCGCCCGAGCACAGCCGCGGCTTGGCTCCCGCCGGGCGCTTGGACATCGACTCGATCGGCTTGTTGGTGCTGACCCAAGACGGTCGCGTGGCCCGCACCCTGATCGGTGAAGACTCCGACGTCGAAAAAGAATATTTGGTGCGCGTGCAATGGGCGCCCAACGGCCCACAAGGCGAAGGCGTGGTGGGCGAGAACGTGCAAGCGGTGTTCCCACGGGATCGCTTGGCCCTGTTGCGCCACGGCCTGAGCCTGGACGACCAAGCCCTCAAACCCGCGCAGGTCGACTGGCAAAACCCCGAGCAGCTGCGCTTTGTGCTGACCGAAGGCAAGAAGCGCCAAATCCGTCGCATGTGCGAACAGGTCGGCCTGCACGTGGTGGGCTTGAAGCGCATCCGCATCGGCCGCGTGGTCTTGGGCAGCCTGCCCGTGGGCCAGTGGCGCTACTTGGGCGCCAACGAGCGCTTCTGAGGGCTCACAACCAGCGCCGCACGCGCTGGCGGTAGTCGTCGTAAGCAGCCCCAAAATGGGCCGCGAGGGCGCGCTCTTCGGGCACGATCTGAAAGCGCGTGATGTAGGCCACAAACACCAGCGGCCCCAGCAGCGCGGCCCATTGGCCCAGCGCCAGCGTCCAGCCCAACAACAAACACAGCAGCCCCAGGTACATGGGGTTGCGCGTGTGGCGGTAAATGCCGCGCTCCACCAAGGCCGAGGCCCGCTCGGGGTGCAGCGGGTTGATGGTGGTGCGCTGGCGCCAAAACGCCCACAGGCCGCTGGCGTCGATGGCCAAACCCACGGCCCAGCACAGGCCCACCGGCCAAGCCCATTGCCACTGGCGGCCCGTGGCCAGCCACATCAGAAGCGCCACCAACAAGGCCACCACCGGGGGTGGTACCCGGTACTCCAACACGTGTGTTCTCATGATCTTTCGGGGGAGGGCTTGAAAACCGCGGCACCATCCCCAATTCACCACGGTTGTGGTGGTCGGCGGTGTTCGCTGGCCGTGTCCTTCCAACCCCTTAGTCTGCACCAAACCCATGAGCAAACACACCCACGCATTCCAGGCCGAAGTGGCCCAGCTGTTGCACCTGGTCACCCACTCGCTGTATTCGAACCCCGACATTTTTGTGCGCGAACTCGTCTCGAACGCGTCCGACGCTTGCGACAAGCTGCGCTTTGAGGCGCTCAACAACGCCGCCTTGCTCGAAGACGCGCCCAACCTCGAGGTGCGCGTGGCCTTCGACAAAGACGCCAAGACCCTCACCATCACCGACAACGGCATTGGCCTGTCCGAGCAAGAAGCCATAGACAACCTGGGCACCATTGCCAAGAGCGGTACCCGCTCCTTCATGGAAAAACTCAGCGGCGACCAGAAAAAAGACGCCCAGCTCATCGGCCAATTCGGCGTGGGCTTTTACTCGGGCTTCATCGTGGCCGAGAAGATCACCGTGGAATCGCGCCGTGCCGGCCTCAAAGCCGAGGAGGGCGTGCGCTGGGTCAGCGGTGGCACCGGCGACTTCGAGGTCGAAGCCATCACCCGCGCCCAACGCGGCACCAGCATCACCCTGCACCTGCGCGAGGACAAAACCGAGTACCTCAACCGCTGGAAGCTCAAACAAATCATCGGCCGTTATTCCGACCACATCAGCCTGCCCATCCTCATGCAAAAAGAGGAATGGGACGCCGAGAAGAGCGAATACCAGCTGCTGGAAGACTGGGAAGCCGTCAACTCGGCCAGCGCGCTGTGGAGCCGCGCCAAGAAAGACATCACGCCCGAGCAGTACACCGAGTTCTACAAAAACCTGAGCTTCGACAACGAAGACCCGCTGACCTGGAGCCACAACCGCGTCGAAGGCGGCACCGAATACACCCAGCTGCTCTACATCCCCGCCAAAGCCCCGGCCGACCTGTGGAACCGCGAGCGCAAGGCCGGCATCAAGCTGTACGTGAAGCGCGTCTTCATCATGGACGAGGCCGAGAGCCTCATGCCCGCCTACATGCGTTTTGTGAAGGGCGTGATCGACACGGCCGACCTGCCGCTCAACGTCAGCCGCGAGTTGCTGCAAGAAAGCCGCGACGTGAAGGCCATCCGCGACGGCAACACCCGCCGCGTCTTGTCCATGCTCGAAGACCTGGCCAAGAAAAACAGCCTGCCCGCCAGCGAAGGTGCCGACGGCGTGACCGATGTTGTCAGCGATGAAGACAATGCCATGGTCGGCAAATACGACGCCTTCTACGCCGAGTTCGGCGCGGTGCTCAAAGAAGGTTTGGGTGAAGACTTCGCCCACCGCGAACGCATAGCCAAGCTGCTGCGCTTTGCCAGTACCCAAGGCGAGCGCGTGAGCTTGGCCGACTACAAAGCCCGCATGAAAGAAGGCCAAGACGCCATCTACTACATTACCGCCGATTCGCTGGCCGCCGCCAAGAACAGCCCGCAGCTCGAGGTGTTCAAGAAAAAGGGCATCGAGGTGCTGCTCATGACCGACCGCGTGGACGAGTGGGCGCTGTCCTTTGTGCCCGAGTTCGACGGCACGCCGCTGCAAAGCGTGGCTAAAGGCGCGGTCGACTTGGGCAAGCTGCAAGACGAAGGCGAAAAGAAAGCCGCCGAACAAGCGGCCGAGACCTTCAAGCCCGTGCTCGACAAGCTCAAAGACAGCCTCAAAGACAAAGCCAAAGACGTGCGCGTGACCACCCGCTTGGTGGACTCGCCCGCGTGTTTGGTGGTCGAAGACGGCGAATACTCCACTCAGCTCGCACGCATGCTCAAGCAGGCCGGCCAACAAGCGCCCGAGATCAAGCCGATTTTGGAAGTGAACGCCGAACACGCCTTGGTCAAAAAGCTCGATGGCTCGGCCCACTTCGATGACTTGGCGCACATCTTGTTTGACCAAGCGCTATTGGCCGAAGGCGGATTGCCCGAAGACCCTGCGGCCTATGTGAAGCGCGTCAACGCTTTGCTGGCCTGATCTGGGTGCGCATCGACAAGTGGTTGTGGGCAGCGCGGTTTTATAAAACCCGCAGCCTGGCCAGCGAAGCGCTGGGGCTGGACCGCGTGCTCGTCAACGGCGCGGCGGCAAAGGCCTCGCGCGAGGTGCGCTTGGGCGACCAAATCGATGTTCGCCAAGGTCCCGTCACCCGCAGCGTGTGGGTGCGGGGTTTGAGCACCGCGCGCGGCTCGGCCTCCGTGGCCGCCACTTTGTTTGAAGAAATGCCCGAGTCGATCGCGCGGCGCGAACAAGTGGCTGAGCAGCGCCGCTTGGCCCCTGAGCCCGCACAAACCTTCACCCAAGGCCGCCCCACCAAACGCGACCGCCGCACCTTGGACGGTTACCGCAGCGGCGGCGATGCGCCGGGTTGGGGCGATCGGTGGAGTGCGTCGCAAGACGATTGAGCCGCTGGGCTCACACCATCAAAGCCGGCTCCTGCATGGCTTCGATCTGCTCGATCAGCATGTCCACTTGCCCTTGCCAGTAGTCGCGTGAGCCGAACCACGGGAAGTTGATGGGGAAGGCGGGGTCGTCCCAGCGGCGGGCGAGCCAGGCGCTGTAGTGAATCAGGCGCAGGGTGCGCAGTGGCTCGATCAGGTCGAGCTCGCGCCGGTCGAGGTTGCGCACCTGTTCGTAGCCGTCGAGCAGGGCGCTGAGTTGCAGCGTTTGTTGGCGGCGGTCGCCGCTGAGCAGCATCCACAGGTCTTGAATCGCCGGGCCTTGGCGCGCGTCGTCCAAGTCCACGAAGTGCGGGCCTTCGTGCGCCGTGCCGGCGGGCGTCCACAAAATGTTGCCGGGGTGGCAGTCGCCGTGCAGGCGCAGCGCGCCGATGGGCGGCGGGCCGTCGTCTTCGTTGGTGGCCACCGGGGCTTGGGCCCCCAGCACCGGGTGCGCTTCGATCAGCGCCAAGGCTTCGCCCAGCGCTTGACGCCACGCGGTTTGCACCTCGGGCGCCACGGCGCGGTGTTCCAGTAACCAGTCGCGCGGCTCGTGCGCGAAGGTGGCCACGTTCAGGCTGGGGCGGTGCACAAAGCGTTCGCTCGCGCCCACGCGGTGGATGCGCGCGAGCAAGCGGCCGATCCACTCCAGCACATCGAGGTCGTCGTATTCGGGGCGGCGTCCGCCGCGGTAGGGCGTGAGCGAAAACGCAAAGCCGCCGTGCTGGTGCAGGGTTCGGCCTTGTAGCGCCAGCGGTGGCACCAAGGGCACGTCTTCGGCCGCGCAGGCCTGTGCAAACGCGTGCTCTTCCAAAATCGCATCGAGGCTCCAGCGCTCGGGCCGGTAGAACTTGGCCACCACCTGGGTGTGGCCCTCGATGGCCTCGTCCAAATGGATGTGATAGACCCGGTTCTCAAAACTGTTGAGCGCGCTCATGCGCCCATCGCCCCACACGCCAATGTCGGCCAGGGCGTCTTGCACCACGTCGGGGGTGAGGCGGGCAAAGGGGTGCAGGTCGTTGTCGGTCATGGTTGATTGTCGCTTTAAGATGGCGCCCATGCCCAAAGCTCCGAACGACCGCCGCCAGCCCACCAAGGCCACGCCCACCCTGCAAGAACAGCTACCCGAACTGCGCGAGGGCCAGTCGGTGGCGCTGCTCCAAGAGCTGCACATCCTCACCCGCGAGGGCAAGCTCAACCAAGACACGCGGCGCAAACTCAAACAGGTCTACCACCTGGTTCAGTTCATTGAGCCGCTCTTGCAAGAAGCGCTGGACGCGCGCGGCGACGTTGCCTTGGCCGACCACGGCGCGGGCAAAAACTACCTCGGCTTCATCTTGTACGACCTGTTTTTCAAACAGCGCACGCAGGGCTCGGTGTACGGTGTGGAGTCGCGCAGCGAGTTGGTGGCCAAGTCCACCGAACTGGCGCAGCGCCTGGGCTTTGAGCGCATGGGTTTTTTGGCGTGCACCGTGGCCGAGTCGCTCACGCACACGGCTTTGCCCGAGACCATCGACGTGGTCACCGCCTTGCACGCGTGCGACACCGCCACCGACGACGCCATCGCTTTTGGTTTGGCGCGCCAAGCGCGCGCCATGGTCTTGGTGCCGTGTTGCCAAGCCGAAGTGGCCAGCGTCATGCGCCAATACAAAGCGCTCAACATCCAGCGCACGCCCTTGGCCGAGCTGTGGCGCCACCCGCTGCACACGCGCGAATTCGGCAGCCAAATCACCAACGTCTTGCGTTGCTTGCAGCTCGAAGCGCACGGCTACCAAGTCACCGTCACCGAACTGGTGGGTTGGGAGCATTCGATGAAGAACGAATTGATTTTGGCGCGTAAAATGAAGCCAGATCGCCCGGGTGAACGTGCCCGATCTCGCGAACGTTTGCAGCAAGTGCTCGACGAGCTGGGTCTGCAAACCTTGCAATCGCGTTTCGCGGTCTGACCTCGTGGTAGCGCCCCTGGTGCTGCCGTTCCCCCCACAGTGAACAAACGGGCCACGAGCCCGTGTTTGCACCCACTTTGGAGAACCGCCATGGTCACCGATTTCCCTTTTGTGTTGCAGTCCATCGCGTGGCCGTTGGTCTTGCTGCTGGCTTGGTTTTTGGCCGAGCGTGTGCACGAGCTTTGGCGCTTGCCCCGCGTGGCCACTTACGTGGCCGTGGGCTTGTTTGCTGGCTTGGTACAGTTGCCGGGCTGGACCGCCGACGTCGCGGGCTTGCCGTTTTTGGCCAACCTGGCGCTGGGCCTCTTGCTGTTTGAGTTGGGTCACCGCATTCACCTGCGTTGGTTCAAACACAACCCTTGGTTGTTGGGCTTGGGATTGGTGGAGTCGCTCGTCACCTTTGTCTTGGTGCACGAGGTGGCGCTGTGGTGGGGCGTAGCCGATGGCGTGGCGCCGATCTTGGCCGCACTCAGCATTTCGGCCTCGCCCGCGGGCATCGTGCGCGTGGTCAACGAATTGCGCAGCGCGGGCCAAGTGACCGAGCGCGTCATGCACCTGTGCGCCATCAACTGTTTGGTGTCGGTGTTGGCCTTGAAACTGGTGATCGCGCAGTGGACGCTCAACACCTCAGGTGATGTGTGGCTGGCCTTGGTGGGTTCGGTGCACGTGGTCTTCAGCTCGGTTGTGGTTGGTGGTGTGTTGGGCGTGGCCGTGCCGTGGTTGCTGCGCTGGCGACGTGCAAACGAGCGCGGCGTGACCTTGGTGTTTGCTCTGTCGGTTTTGTTGCTCACCACTTTGTCGGTGGGTTTTCAGCTCTCGCCGCTGCTCGCGGCCCTGACCTTTGGCATCGTGGCGCGTGAGCGCCGCATCTTGCTCACCAGCGCGCAGCGCGACTTTGGCGCTGTGGGCGATCTGCTCACGCTATTTTTGTTTGTCTACATCGCCTCGCTCATGGAATGGTCGCAGGTGTGGGGTGGTGTGGGCTTGGCCGTGGTGGTGATCGCTGCGCGCACACTGTCTAAGGTGGCGTGCAACGCACTGGCCGCGCACGTCTCGGGCATCACGTGGCAAAAAGGCGTGTTGACCGGTTTGGCGCTTACGCCCATGTCGGTGTTTGCCATCGTTTTGCTTGAACACAGCCGCACCCAAGGCTTCGGCCTGGCCAACGAGGTGCTCGCGGCCATGACCGCGATGATGGTCTTGCAAGAGTTGATCGGCCCCGTGGTCACCCAGCGCGCCCTGATGGCCGCGCGCGAAACCCACGTCACCCAGGAGACCCGCCATGGCGCTTGAACCCTTTGGCAAATCCGAGGCCCTGACCATGGGCGTGGAGCTGGAGCTCCA
>CAMDCY010000031.1 GCA_945890705.1 Hydrogenophaga intermedia
GGCCCTTCAAAGCGCCAATCGAGTTGGAACTTCACGGGAGTTTGGGCGTGGGCCAAGCCCACAAAGTTGACCGTGCACAGCAGGGCGGTGGCTTGAAGCAATTGGCGCTTGTTCATGGGTGACTCCTAAGGACAGGTTGATTTCAACAACGAAGGTTCGATGGGCCAGCGCCAACGCTGCTACCCACCTCGAAAACTCAGCAAGATCGGTGCCATCGCCCAGCCCCCGTGGACCAGATTGAACACATCTTTGTATACATTCTTAATGCGAACCAAATCCGTGCCTATCATGAGAAACCCTAGAAATAGGCACCAAATGCGTGCCCGAATGCACCGCGGGATGCGTTTTCAGGCTTTCAACAAATCCAACAAGGTTCGCGCCACCACCTGCGTCGCGCGCTTCAAATCGGCCAAATCGATGCGTTCGTCGGCGCGTTTGGCGTGGCTCTCCAGCACGGTGCGGGGGCCGGCGCCGTAAATCACGCCGGGAATGCCGCGCTCCACGTACAGGCGCACGTCGGTGTAGAGCGGTGTGCCGATGGCGGGGATGGGCTCACCAAACACCTCGCCGCCGTGTTGCTGCAAGGCCTTGACCAGCGGTTGGTTGCCCGCTAGGGGCACCATGGCGCGCGAGAGCAGCAGGCGCTTGACATCGACGCTGATGTGTTTACCTCCGCGCGGCGGATGGAAGCTGGCCGCGGCTTGCGCGATGGTGCGGCGCAGGCTGGCTTCGACCTCGGCGGGGTCCTCTTCGGGGATCATGCGGCGATCGACCTTGAGCACCACCTTGCCGGGGATGACGTTGGTGTTGGTGCCGCCTTGGATCATGCCGACGTTCAAATAGGGGTGGGTGATGCCCTCGACCTGTGACGTCACCTGGAGGTAATCGGCGTTGAGCGCGTACAGCGCGTTCAAGATGTGGTTGGCGCCTTGCAAGGCGTCCACACCGCTGTCGGGGATGGCTGCGTGCGACATCTCGCCGTGCACCGTCACCTCGAGCTGCAAGCAGCCGTTGTGCGCCACCACCACTTGGTAACTGAAGCCCGCGGCGATCATCAGGTCGGGCTTGGTCAAGCCTTTGTCGAGCAACCAGCCAGGGCCGACCTCACCACCGAACTCTTCGTCGTAGGTGAAGTGCAGCTCCACACCGCCTTTCAAAGGGAAGCCCAGCGATTCCAGCGCCCGCACCGCGAAGGTGAAGGTCGAGAAGTCGCATTTGCTGACCGCCGCGGCGCGGCCGAACATTTGGCCGTTCTCCACCTCACCGCCATAGGGGTCGTGGCTCCAGCCTTCGCCGGGTGGCACCACGTCACCGTGGGCGTTCAGGGCAATGGTTTTGCCGCCATCGCCGTAGCGGCGGCGGACGATCAGGTTGGTGATGCTTTGCAAACCTGCGGCCTGCACTTCAGCGACTGGCACGACATAACGCTCTGCGTCGAACCCCATGGGCGCGAGCAGCTCGGCGGTGCGCTCGGCATGCGGCGCGTTGTTGCCCGGAGGTGTGTCGGTGGGCACGCGGATCAGCTCGCGCAAAAACGCGACCTGTTCGTCGAAGTGTTGTTCGACCCAGGCGTCGAGTTGTTGGTGGGCGTTCATGCGGTCTCCGTGGCGAGTTGGTTCAACAAATGGGCGAAAGCGTCGACGGCGAGTTGCATGTCGTCGCAGGTGGTGGATTCGAGCGGGTTGTGGCTGATGCCGGCGTTTTCGCCACGCACGAACAACATGGCTTGCGGCATGACTTCGTGCAATTTCATGGCATCGTGTCCCGCGCCGCTGGGCAGCTTGAAGAGCGGCACGCCCAAAGCGCTGACAGCGCGCTCCCAACGGGCTTGCCATTCGGGCGCGCTCGGTGCGGCCGATGCGCGCATGGCCAAGTCGGCGCGCCAGCGCAGGGCGCGGCGCTCGGCAATGGCTTTCAATTGGGCCAAGACATCGGCCTCCAGCGCATCGCGTTGGGCGTTGGTGGGCGCGCGCATATCCAAACTGAAGGTACAACGACCGGGCACCACGTTGATCGAGCCGTTGGGCACCTGCAGCTGGCCGATGGTGGCCACGCTGTCGCCGTCTTGGGCCGCGCGTTTCTCTAAGTACAGCGACAGTTCGGCCACGGCACAGGCCGCGTCGCGGCGGCGGTCCATGGGCGTGGTGCCGGCGTGGCTGGCGGTGCCGATCACCTCACATTGGTAACGCACGCTGCCGTTGATGGACGTGACCACGCCCAAGGGCAGGTTGACCTCGTTGAGCACCGGGCCTTGTTCGATGTGCACTTCGACAAAGCCGAGGTATTGGGCGGGATCGCGGCGAAGCGCGGGAATGTCGTCCAAGTTCAAACCCACATGCCGCATGGCCTCACGCATGCTGATGCCGTCGGCGTCTTTTTGATCCAACCACTCGGGCTTGAAGTCGCCGATCAGCGCGCCAGAGCCCAAGAAGGTGGCCTTGTAGCGTTGGCCTTCCTCTTCAGCAAACGCCACCACTTCGATGCCAAACGGCAGGCGTCGGCCTTGCTGGTGCAGCTGCTGCACACAGGCCATGGGCACAAAAATGCCCAAGCGACCGTCGTACTTGCCGCCGTTGCGCACGGTGTCGTAGTGACTGCCGGTCATCAGGGACTTGGTGCCGGCGGTGGCCGCGTGGTAGCGCCCCACCACATTGCCCACGGCATCGATGATCACTTCGTCAAAGCCCACGTCGCGCATGCCTTGTGCGATGTCGCGTGCGCACGCCCGGTGCGCATCGGTGAGGTAGGTGACGGTGAGTTGGCCGTGTTCGGCATAGCCCGACTCGCTGTGCTGCGCCAAGGTTTCTTGCCAATCCCACACGCGCTGACCGATTGTGGGCTCGACACCGAATTTGTCGTTCAAGCGAATCTCGACGATGCGGTGAATGTTGCGCAAGCACTCTTGCAATTCAAAGTCGGGGTGGCCGTGCAGGCGGCGCTCAAACGCGTCGATGATCTGCGTTTTGTTCAAGCCCACACCGCGCGGGCCGCGCACGGCCAAGATGAAGGGCCAGCCGAACTTGCTGTTGTAGTCGGCATTGAGTTGCTGAATCTTCGCGAACTCCTCGGGCGTGCAGTCGGTCAGGCCCGCCTTGGTTTGTTCGTTGGTGGATTCGGCGGTGAGCGTTTGGCTGACCATGGCCTTGCCGGCGAGCTCAGGGTGGGCGCGGATCAGGCCCAGCTGCGCGTCGCGCCCGGCCCGATCGAGCACCACACACATGGCGTGCTTGAGGTGGGCCAAGGAACGGAAGGGCCGCTCGCTCAAGGCCTGCTCAGCGATCCAAGGCGAGTGCTCGTACAAACCGTCGAGCAGCTTCGCCGCCTCGGCTGGGCTGGCGCGGTTGAGTTGTTCCAACGTGTGGGGCATGGTCACTCCTTGAACGGGTGCACAGCCTTCCAGTGGCGTGCGATGTCGATGCGCCGCGCCACCCAGACGTGACCGTGCGATTGGATGTGGTCCAAAAAGCGCTGCAGTGCGGTGATGCGGCCCGGGCGGCCGAGCAAGCGGCAATGCATGCCGATGCTCATCATCTTGGGGGCGTTGTCGCCGTTCGGGTCGCCTTCGGCGTACAGCGCATCGAAGGTGTCCTTCATGTACTGAAAGAAGGGGTCGGCGTGTGAGTAGCCTTGGGGCAAGGCAAAGCGCATGTCGTTGCAGTCCAGGGTGTAAGGCACGATGAGTTGCGGCACCACACTACCGTCGGTTTTTTTCACCTTCATCCAAAACGGCAGGTCGTCGCCGTAGTAATCGCTGTCGTATTCAAAGCCCCCAAAGTCGGCCACCAAGCGGCGTGTGTTGGGGCTGTCGCGGCCGGTGTACCAACCCAGTGGCCGCTCACCCGTCAGGTCTTGGATGATCTGCATGGCCTGGGCCATGTGGGCGCGTTCGGTGGCCTCGTCGATGTGTTGGTAGTGGATCCACTTGAGCCCGTGGCAAGCGATGTCGTGGCCCAAGGCCTTGAAGGCGGCGGTCAGCTCGGGGTGTTTTTGCAAGGCCGTGGCCACGCCGAACACGGTGAGCGGCAGGCCACGTTTTTCAAACTCGCGCAGGATGCGCCACACGCCCGCGCGCGAGCCGTACTCATATATCCCTTCCATGCTGATGTGGCGATCGGGGAATGCCGCGGGGTTGAACATCTCCGACAGGAACTGCTCGGAGCCGGCATCGCCGTGCAGCACCGAGTTTTCGCCACCCTCTTCGTAATTCAACACAAACTGCACCGCCACGCGCGCACCGCCGGGCCATTGCGCGTGCGGCACGTCGCGGCCGTAGCCGATCAAGTCGCGAGGGTAGGGACGGGTGGTGTCGTAGTGGCTCATGACAGGGCGTGTGAAATGTCGTGGCTGGGAATTTTTCGATCGAACGTCAACGTGGCTTCGACGTGCTGCAAGTGCTCGTCCATCAGGCGAACGGCCAAGGCCTCGTCCCGCTTGGCCAAGGCGTTGACGATCTCCACGTGCTCGTCGGTCGAGTGCTCTGCGGCCAAGGTGCTTTGGTACATGAGGGTGATGAGGGAACACCGGGAAATCAGGTCGCCCAGAATGTCGGCGAGCACCTGATTGCCCATGAGTTCGGCCATGCGCACATGGAAGTCGCCCAGCAATTCAATGCGCCCCGACACATTGGGACTGGCCACGGCTTTGCGCTCCATGGCCAAATGTTCTTTGAGCGCCTTGATCTTGGCCGGTGTGACTTGGCAAACAAAGGCCCGCGTCATCTCGGCCTCGAGCATGCGCCGCACGGCAAACACCTGTTTAGCTTCCTCGACCGAGGGCGAGGCCACGAACGCGCCACGCGCCGGCTCCATGCGGATGAGCCGATTTTGGGAGAGTTGAAACAAAGCCTGGCGCACCAAGGTGCGCGAGACCCCGAAGTGGTCGGCCAGTTTTTGCTCGGCCAATTTGGTGCCGGGCAAAAGCCGATGGTCCACAATCGCTCGCGTGAGCGATTCCACGATCACATGGGTGCTTGATGTCGTATCCATGGCTTCATGATAGCCAGAAAAACCAAAACTGTATACACTTTGGTCGACCATCCAATAGGAGCAATCATGGGCTTGAGCACACACGTTTTGGACACCATGCACGGCCGCCCCGCCGCTGGCATGGCGGTGTCCCTCTTCACGACCGACGGCGAGCGCGCGACCTTGGTCAAAGCCTTCACCCTCAACAGCGATGGGCGCAACCCCGACGGCCCGCTCTACGACAACGCCAGCCTGAAAGTGGGCACCTACCGCCTGGTGTTTGATGTCGCGGGCTATTTCGCCGCCCAAGGGGTGGCCCTGCCCAAGCCCAATTTCCTCAACCGCGTGTCGCTGGATTTCGGCGTGGCCCACGCCGACCAGCACTACCACGTGCCGCTGTTGGTCAGCCCGTGGAGTTACTCCACCTACCGCGGCAGCTGAACCCGCACGCATGCACACCCTATCCTCTGATGCGCTCGCTTGCGCTGAGCGCCTGCGCCACGGGCCGGCCATCTTGGTGTCGGTCGAGCAAGGACAGGGTTCGGTGCCCCGAGAGAACGGCGCATGGATGGCCGTTTTTGCCGACCAGGTGATCGGCACCATCGGCGGCGGCCATTTGGAGTGGTCCGCCATCGCCTCGGCCCAAGCCCAACTGCCCACCGCCACCGAACCTTGGCACGATGAAGTGGCCTTGGGGCCCAGCTTGGGGCAGTGTTGCGGCGGCCGCGTGCGCTTGCGCTTTGAGCCGATATCGGCCCAAGACCGTGAACGCCTGAGCGCCCGACTATTGCCCACCTTGCACCCCGTGACCTTGTTCGGCGGCGGCCATGTGGGCCACGCGATTGTGCAAGCTTTAGCCCCATTGCCTTTCGCGGTGCATTGGGTGGACAGCCGCGACGGCGTGTTTCCCGACCACCTGCCGAATCAAACCAACACCGAGCATTCCGAACCTGTGCACCTGGCGGTGCCGGACATCGCACCCCATTCACGGGTGTTGATCATGAGTTTTTCGCACGCCGAAGACCTGGACATCGTGGCTGCCTGCTTGCAGCGCCAACGCGAGCGCCACGACCTGCCCTTGGTCGGCTTGATTGGCAGCCAAACCAAAAGGGCCACGTTCTCGCGTCGCTTGCGCGAGCGCGGATTTGGCGAGGACGAACTGCAACACATCACCTGCCCGATTGGTTTGCCGGGCATCACCGGCAAAGCCCCGGCCGTGATTGGGGCCAGCGTGGCCGCACAACTGTTGATGCACCTGTATACAATCTGAACACCGGTCGCAGCGGCGCCAATGACACCCGTCTTTTGTTCGCGACCCATGACTGCTCACAGCGCCCGCGGTGGTGAGCAGGTTGGAGACTGCTGGTATGGAAGCGTATCTTCTGGACTGGGCCAACCTGCTCTTGCGTTGGCTGCACGTGATCACCGCGATTGCCTGGATCGGCTCATCGTTCTACTTTGTCTTTTTGGACAACAACCTCCTCAAGCCCACCTCGCCGGACTTGTTGGACAAGGGTGTGGACGGCGCGATGTGGGCCGTGCACGGCGGCGGGTTCTACAACCCGCAAAAGTACATGGTGGCGCCCCAAAAAATCCACAGCAAATTGCACTGGTTTTATTGGGAGAGCTACTCCACTTGGCTCAGCGGCTTTGCGCTGTTCACGGTGCTTTACCTGTTCAACGCCGGCACGTTTTTGATCGACAAAACGGTGTTCGATTGGTCGCCCACCGCGGCCATCCTGACCTCGCTGGCTTTTTTGGTGGCGTTTTGGTTCGTCTACGACGCGGTCTGCCGCGTCTTTGGCTTCAAGAAAAACGGCGAGGCCATCGTCGCGGGTTTGATGATCGTGGTGGTGGCCTTTGCGTCTTGGCTAGCGTGTGAGCTCTTCGCTGGGCGCGCGGCCTTCTTGTTGGTGGGGGCCATGATCGCCACCGCCATGAGCGCCAACGTGTTCTTCTGGATCATCCCTGGGCAAAAAACCGTGGTGGCCGCCATGACCTCCGGTCAACCCTACGACGCCGACGCGCTGGCCATCCACGGCAAACGCGGCAAGCAGCGCAGCGTGCACAACACCTACTTCACGCTGCCGGTGATCATCGCGATGCTGAGCAACCACTACGGTTTCCTCTACACCGCCGAACACAACTGGGTGGTGCTGTTCGTGCTGATGTTGGCCGGCGCCTTGATTCGCCAGTTTTTTGTGCAACGTCACGGCTGGCACCACGGCCGCGCCAAGAACCCTTGGCCCTTCGCCGCGCTGGGCTTGATGATGCTGGTCGCGCTGATCGCTTGGATGCGCCCTGCGCCCATCGCCCCCGTGGCTTTGCCCGCGGTGGTGGACGTTGCGCAGGTGGTTCAGGTGGTGGAGCAACATTGCGTGATGTGCCACGGTGCGGCCGTGCAATCCAAAGGCGTTCGCTTGGACTCGCCGCAGGCGCTGCAACAGCACGCACAAGCGGTGTACCAACAATCCGTGGTGACCCGTCAAATGCCCATGAACAACAGCACGGGCATCACCGAGCAAGAGCGCGCCTTGATTGGGCAGTGGTTCAACAGCGGTGCTGCGGTGCGCTGACCGGCACTGGCTCAGTCATTCAACAAAGACGCCGGGTCGTCGGCTTCAAGCACGGTGTGGGCCCACACGCCCAGCCGCTGGGCGTCGCTGCGCAAAATCTGCTGCTTGACTGCTAGGATTTGTGAAGGGTGCATGGAGAAGCTGCGCAGCCCCAAGCCCAAGAGCAAACGCGTCATGGCCACGTCACCGGCCATTTCGCCACACACGCTCACAGGCTTGCCCTGCGCACGGCCCTGCGCAATCACATCGGCCAACAAGCGCAGCACCGCGGGGTGCAAAGGGTCGTACAAATGCGCCACCGACTCATCTGCGCGGTCGATGGCCAAGGTGTACTGAATCAGGTCGTTGGTGCCGATCGACAAAAAGTCAAAGTGCTTCAAGAACAGCGGCACGGTCAATGCGGCGGCGGGCACCTCGATCATCGCGCCCAGCTTGATGGACCCATACACGGCGCCTTGAGCGTCGAGTTCGTCGCGGGCGCGCTGCAACAAAGTCAGGGTTTGGTGAATCTCACTGGCGTGCGCCAGCATCGGAACCAAGACATGGACCTGCCCGTGGGCTGCTGCCCGCAACAAAGCGCGCAACTGAATCAAAAACATGGCCGGCTCCGACAAACACCAGCGGATGGCGCGCAAACCCAACGCAGGGTTCAGGTGCTCTTCCCCGGTGCGCGCAGCCACCCGGTCCAAGGGTTTGTCGGAGCCCACGTCGATGGTGCGGATCGTCACCGGCAAGCCCTGCATACCCTCCACAGTGGCCACATAGGCCCGGTACTGCTCCTCTTCGTCTGGCAGTTGCCCGTTACGACCCATGAACAGGAATTCGGTTCTGAACAAACCCACCCCCACCGCGCCGGCTTTCAATGCGGCGACGGCATCGCTGGGTTGCTCGATGTTGGCCAAGAGTTCGATGTGTTGACCATCGCTGGTGATCGCTGGTGTGTTTTTCAGGCGCGCCAAGCGCTCACGTTCGCGCTCACCCGCGCGTTGCTTGATGGCGTATTCGTCCAAAATGGCCGGCGAAGGATTGACCACCACCACGCCCGCGTCGCCATCGATGATGACCCAATCGTCTTGCCTGACCCACTGGCTGGCGGTGCGTGCGCCGACCACCGCGGGGATGTCCATGCTGCGCGCCACGATGGCGGTGTGGCTCGTTTTTCCGCCCACATCGGTAACAAAACCTGCGAACACGCTTTGCTTGAACTGCAGCATGTCTGCGGGCGACAAATCGTGAGCGACCAAGACCAAAGGGTCCTCCCAGTGCGCAACGGCCTTGCCTTCGTTGTCGAGCACGGGCGGCATGACGGGTGAGGCGTTGCCTTGCAAGACGCGCAACATGCGCTCCACCACCTGCTCCACATCGGCCTTGCGCTCGCGCAAATAGGGGTCGTCCATTTCGTCGAACTGCCGCGCCACCACCTCGAGTTGCGCGGTCAGCGCCCACTCGGCGTTGTAATGCCGCTCTTCAATCCACTGACGCACGCTCTGGTCGAGCTGCTCGTCTTGAAGCAGCATCAGGTGTACATCGAGCAAGGCCAAGAGTTCCGGCGGCGCACTGCCCGCGCTCATGGCCTGCACCTGCCCTTGTGTACGCTCAATGTCTTGCACCACCACTTGGCGGGCTTGGCACAAGCGCTCAATTTCTCGCGCGGTTTGTTCCGGCTGAATGAAATAGTGCGCCACGTCCACGCGGCTCGAGGTCACGATGACAGCGCGGCCAATCGCCACACCTCGGGACACCGCTTGACCGTGGACCGTGAACGTCATGCTCACTCACCTTCGCCAAATTTGTCGTTGATCAACGCCAGCAAGGCCTGCATGGCTTGGTCTTCATCGGCACCGTTGGTTTCCAACACCACCTCGGTGCCCATGCCCGCCGCCAGCATCATCACCCCCATGATGCTTTTGGCGTTGACCCGCCGGTCCCCGCGCGACATCCACACGTCGCACGCAAAGCCACCCGCCGTCTTGGTGAGTTTGGCCGAGGCTCGGGCATGCAAGCCCAATTTATTGCTGATGGTCACGCTCGACTGGATCATGGCTGGGGCTTCTGTGTTGCACTTGGGGCGCGGTGGGCGCCACGGGAATGATGCCTTGCGTGGCACCGGACATGGCCCTGGGCACCAGGGCGTCCAAAGCTTCGTGTCGGTAGGACACGGCGCGCAAGAGCATGGGCAAATTCACACCGGTGATGAGCTTGGTTTGTCCACTGGCCAACAATTTGTTGGCGATGTTGCATGGGGTGGCACCAAACACATCCACCAGCACCAAAGTGCCTTCGGTGCTGAGCTGTTGTTTGAGCGCTCGGGCGTGCACCAAGGTCTGTTCGGGCGGCTCGTTGGGCAGCACGTCCAAGGCCAACACGGCCTCGCTGCACTCCGGGAACACGTGCAAAGCACAAGCGCGCAAAGCCGATGCCAGCGGCGCGTGGGCGATGATGAGAATGCCGTTCATGAGCTTGAGTTTAGCGGCCCTGCGCAACCGCTTGTCGCGCACGCCGCCAAAACAGGGCATAGGCCGCCAAACACACCGTGGCGAACACCGCCACAGCCCCTTGGAACCGTGCGGCGCCCTCCCATCCCCACGCAGCAAAACCATCGACCACCAAACCAAAGCCCCACTGAACCACAAACACGCCCGAAAAGATGGCCAAGTTGTAGGCCGACAAGGCCCGGCCGGCAGCTTGGGGCGGTAGCGCCAAGGCCACCGCAGGTTGTGCTTGGGCCACCACGGTACTGGTCACGCAATACACGGCCCACCAAGCCCAGCCCGCCTGCGGGCCCATCACCGCGATCGCGGCCAGCACCAAGAGGCTCACTGGCACACCCCACAACATGAGGGTCTCCGGCGCGATGCCGAGGCGACTCAAACTGGGGTTGATCCAACCCCACAGGGAAAACGCCAGCAGCATCGCCAAGTTGATGCCGAACAAACCGGCCGATGCCTGCTCGGCGCTGTACCCCGCGACTTGCACCATCCAAGGCCCCGCCCATAGGGTTTGCATGGCCACCATGCCGCCATAGTGAACAAAGCCCAAGGGCAGCATCTGTTGAAAATAGGGGTGTCGCCACACCTCGGCGTATCCCACCGGTGGCGCTGATGCCTCATCCGCAGCCTCGGTCCTGCGCCAAGCGGGGGCCAACCACGCAATGGCCGCCATCGACACCAACAAGCACCCGGCCATGCCCACGAACAAGCCGCGCCAGCCCACCCAGGGCATGAGCCACTGCACGGGCAAGGTCGCCGCCACCATGCCAAGTGACCCGGTCATGAGCATCCAGGCGTTGGCGCGCATTTGTGTGGCGGGTGTGAGCCAGCGCCGGTAACCCGTTAGGGGCGCCATCAAACACGCGCTCACGCCCATGCCCGTGATCACCCGGGCCAGCAACAGGGCCGCCAAGCCATCGGCCATGGCAAAGGCCAAACACCCCAGCACCGCAACCGTCAAGAACGCGAGCACGACCTTGCGTGGTCCATGGCGGTCCAACCACCGGCCCATGGGCAACTGCGTCAGGGCAAAGCCTAAAAAGTAACCGCCCGCCAGCAGCCCCAAATCGCTGGGGCTCAAGCCCAACTCGGCGCTCAAAACTGGCGACAAGGTCGCCGTGACCGCTCGAATCAAAGTCGAAAAAAAATAAGCGCCAGCAAACACCAAAAACACGCCGACGGCGTGTCGGGTACCCAATGCATCCGTGTGGTTCATGGCAGCTTCAAGCCTTCCCAGAAAGGGGCCACCGGTGCTCCATCCCAAGGTGGCCCATAAACAGCGGCTTGGTACACCCGCTGGCCATCGGAGAAGTAAACGGTTTGGCTTTGCACGGCTTGACCTCGATGGTCCCGTCCTTGCATGGACCACCACGCCGTGTGGGTTGCGCCACGTACCGCAGACAGGTCCATGGCCTGAGGGGCTTGCGCGCTTTGCAGCGATTGCGCACTGGCTTTTTGCCACTGCGCCATCAGTTGCTGTGCGTCGACGGTGGCTGGCACCGCCACCCACGCCAGTGCAAAACGCAAGCCTTGGTTGTCGCAGCTGTGCAGGTGCAACTCGGTGTTGGCCCCACCCAAACTCACCTCTCGCTGGGCCACGTCGGGCTTGCAGGGAATCATGGCTTGCAAAGGTGCGCCGCCCGCCGACCAGGTTCGCCAGTTCTGACTGGGGCTGCAGGCGGTGAGCATGGCCGCACACAAAAGACCGGCGATCAGCCCAGCGCTGGGTTTGCCGCACAATACGGTCTGCCGATACGGAACTTTCACGGTGATCGTTGGTTCTGTTCTGTTCATTGTTGTTGTACCCACCATGACCTCATCTCTTGTTTTGAACGCCTCTCGCCGCCAAGCCTGTTTGGCCGCAACGGCCGTGGCCGGACTCTCGGCCTTTGGTCTGTCGGGCTGCTCGGGCCAGAACACCGCACCGCAAGCCGAGTACCTGTTGATCGATGGTAGCCGCCTGCCCAGCCAAGCGCTCAGCGGCAAAGTCACCTTGATCAATTTCTGGGCCACCACGTGCGTCTCGTGCGTCAAAGAAATGCCCGCCTTGGTCGACACCCATCAAAAATTCAAAGATAGGGGCTTCGAAACGGTGGCCGTGGCCATGAGCTACGACCCACCAGCGTGGGTCTTGAATTTTGCCCAGTCTCGCCAACTGCCCTTCAAGGTAGCCTTGGACCACAGTGGCGACATTGCCAAAGCGTGGGGCGACATCAAGCTCACGCCCACCACCTTCATCGTTGACCGCCAAGGCAGCATCGTCAAACGGTACGTGGGCGAACCCGATTTTGTGGCGCTGCACCAGCTCCTCGATCGGCTGCTGACGAGCGCCTGAAGTTCTCACTTGTTGCGGTAGGCGTCGTGGCAGGCCTTGCAGCTTTGCGCTGCGGCGCCAAAAGCGGTTTTGATTTGGTCGATGTTACCGGTTTTCGCGGCTGCATCCAGCTTGCTCAACTCACCCATGGCGGTGTCGGCGGCGGCCTTGAACTTGGCTTGTTCCTTCCAGATCTCGGGCTTGGCTTTGGTCTCCCCCATGTCGGTGCCGGGACCAAAAGCGGCCCAAGGCAACTGACTCAAACTGCGCACCAAGGCCGCGTCGTCTTTGGCTTTTTGTGCGTCAAAGGGCACGCGGCCGTTAGCCATGGCGCCGATTTGGCCAAAGTGCTGGCCCATCACCGTGAAGGCCGCTTTGCGGTACTTGATGGACTCTTCGGCATTTTTGAACTGGGCCACGGCGGGCAGGGCGAAGGCCAGTGTGGCGATGAACGCGAGGATTGAACGGCTTTTTTTCATGAGGGTCTCCTGTTGATGTAAAAAGTGGGGGTTGTCACTCTCATTTGGATTTTGCATGAAAGCACGTGTGCGTGTTTGGGATTTACCCACCCGATGGTTTCATTGGGCCTTGGTGCTCAGCGTCATCGGCTTGGCCATCACCGGCAATGTCGGCGGGCTTTGGATCGAGTGGCACTACCGCTTAGGCCAGTTCGTGATGAGTTTGCTGCTGTTCCGACTCGCCTGGGGCGTGTTGGGCGGACACTGGTCCCGCTTTGCCAACTTTGTGCGCGGTCCCATCACCATTTGGCGCTATTGGCGTGGCCAAACGCCCCCGGCCGTGGGCCACAACCCCTTGGGTGCGTGGTCTGTGCTGCTGTTTTTGGCCCTGCTGTCGACCCAAGTGGTCACGGGTTTGCTCAGCGATGACGAGATCGCGTTTTACGGCCCATGGTCGGCTTTGGTCAGCAGCGACTGGGTGAGCTGGGCCACCAACTACCACCAAAACATCGGCAAATTTTTGCTCTTGATCTTGATCGCGATGCACCTGCTGGCCATGGTTTTTTACGCTGTGGTACGCCACAAAAACTTGGTGCCTGCCATGGTCCATGGAGACAAGTACCTCTCGCCACTGACCACCGCCAGCAGCGACACCACCGCCCGTCGGGTATTGGCTTTGGTGATTTGGCTACTGTGTGCGGCTTTGGTCCTGTGGACGACATCCCTATCCTGAACACCATGAGCCCAGCGCCCGTGATCGACATCCATGCCTTGTCGCCCGACGACATCGATGAGGCCCGCGCCTTGCTGCGCGACTACCAAGCCGACCTTGGCATCGACTTGGGCTTTCAAGATTTTGAACAAGAGTTGGCCGAGTTGCCTGGCGGCTACGCACCTCCAAATGGGGTGTTCTTATTGGCTCGGGTGGATGGTTTGGCCGCCGGTTGTTGTGCGTTGAGGCCCCTGCCCTTGAGCGACCACCTGAATGCTTGCGAGATGAAGCGACTGTTCGTTCGCCACGCACATCGGGGACTGGGATTGGGCCGTCGCTTGGTCGACGCCACCTTGGCACAAGCGCAGGTCGCGGGCTACAACACCGTCTTGTTGGACACCCTCAATGACATGGAGTCGGCGCGAGGCTTGTATCAGGCGGTGGGCTTCGTGGAAACCGAGCCCTACCACCTGAGCCCGTTGCCGGGCGCTCACTACCTCAAGCTTGCGCTGTGAGGCTCACAAGCCCTTGGCTTGAGCCAAGAGCGTGGCCGCGTCGCTGACCTCGAATTTGGCCGGCGCTTCCACGTTCAAGCTCTTGACCACACCGTTTTTCACTAACATGGAATAACGGTTGCTGCGCAAACCCATGCCGCGCGCGGTCAAGTCCAAGGTCAGGCCCGTGGCTTTGGCGAAATCGGCGCTGCCGTCACCCAGCATGCGCACCTTGCCAGCGGTGCCCAATTCACGCGCCCATGCGCCCATGACGAAAGCATCGTTGACGGCCAGACACCAAATCTCATCGACGCCAGCGGCGACCAAAGCGGCGTGCTGTTCCAAGTAGCCTGGCACGTGCTTGGCCGAGCAGGTGGGCGTGAACGCACCGGGCAGGGCAAACACGGCGATGGTCTTGCCCGCAGCGGCAGCCTTGACGTCCACCGCATTGGGGCCGATGCTGCAACCATTGCCTTCAACCTCGATGAACTCCATCAGGGTTGCGGCGGGAAGGGTGTCTCCAACTTGGATCATGTGAGCTCCTAAAAATGGTCTGTTAAAAAACAAAAAAGCGATCGAATTATCGATCGCTTTTTCATTGTGTGCACCGGACGAACCGGCAGGCCTTACACCTCGCTGGCTTTTTGAACCAAGCGGGAGACGACCCAGTTTTTCGTGCGCGACAGCGGACGGCTTTCGGTGATTTCAATCACGTCGCCCATCTTGAAGTCACCGTTTTCGTCGTGCGCGTGGTACTTGCTCGACTTGGCGACGATTTTGTCGTACAGCGGGTGCTTGACGCGACGCTCGACCAACACGGTCACGGTCTTGGCGCGCTTGTCGCTCACCACTTTGCCAATCAAGGTGCGCTTGAGGGATGTTTTAGCTTCCGTCATGTGTTCGCTCCTTATTTGGCGGCAGCGCGTTGCTGCTCGACCATGATGGTTTTGGCGCGTGCAATCGCGCGGCGGGTCTGACCCAACACCGTGGTGTTGGTCAGTTGTTGCGTGACTTTTTGCATGCGCAAACCGAAGTGGGCCTTTTGCAAGGATTTCACTTCTTCTTTCAAGCCGGCGGTGTCTTTTTGGCGCAATTCAGCGGTTTTCATTGTGTGTTCCTCCTGAATCACTGACCCAACATGCGCGTCACGAATGTGGTGCGCAAAGGCAATTTGGCGGCTGCCAGGGTGAAGGCTTCACGAGCGAGTTGCTCGGGCACGCCGACGATCTCGTAGAGCACCTTGCCGGGCTGGATCTCAGCGACGTAGTACTCGACCGAGCCCTTGCCGTTGCCCATACGGACTTCGGCAGGCTTGTTCGAAATTGGCTTATCGGGAAACACGCGGATCCAGATACGGCCGCCACGCTTGACGTGACGGGAAATCGCACGACGTGCGGCTTCGATCTGACGGGCCGTGAGGCGACCGCGGTCGGTGGACTTCAAACCGAAGTCACCGAAAGCCACGGTGGCGCCGCTGGTGGCCACGCCGGTGTTGCGGCCTTTTTGTTCCTTACGGAACTTGCGACGAGCTGGTTGCAACATGTTTATTCTCCTTTGCCGTCCGCAGCTGCAGATGCGGGTGCGTCTTTACGAACGCGCTTAACGGCGGGTTTGGTTTCGGTGCCCGTGGCTTCGGCGGGTTTGTCGCTGCCATCGGCGGGAGCGGCATTCGCACCTGGGCGACGCACGGCGGCGCGAGCAGCAGGACCTGCTGGACGCTCACGACGTGGGGCGCGTGGACGGCGTTCTTCTTCTTCACGGACTTCGGCCACCACGGGTGCATCGTTGCGACCCAAGGTGTCGCCCTTGTAGACCCAGACCTTGACACCAATGATGCCGTAGGTGGTCTTGGCTTCGGACGTGCCGTAGTCGATGTCGGCACGCAAGGTGTGAAGTGGCACGCGACCTTCGCGGTACCACTCGCAACGAGCGATTTCAATGCCGTTCAAACGACCGGAAGACATGATCTTGATGCCCTGGGCGCCCAAACGCATGGCGTTTTGCATGGCGCGCTTCATGGCACGGCGGAACATGATGCGCTTCTCGAGCTGCTGGGTGATGCTGTCGGCGATCAGCTTGGCATCGATTTCGGGCTTGCGCACTTCTTCGATGTTCACGGCCACCGGCACGCCCAACTTGGCGCTCAGGTCTTTCTTCAGCTTCTCGATGTCTTCGCCTTTTTTGCCGATCACCACGCCCGGACGTGCCGAGTAAATGGTGATACGGGCGTTCTTGGCAGGACGCTCGATCACAACGCGAGACACGGAAGCATTCTTCAGCTTGACTTTGAGGTACTCGCGCACCTTGATGTCTTCGGCCAGCATGCCGGCGAAGTCACGGTTGCTGGCATACCAGCGGCTTGCCCAGTTGCGAGAGATCGCCAGGCGGAAGCCTGTTGGGTTGATTTTTTGTCCCATATGCTAGTGACCTCTTCAGTTGCCAACCGTCACATAGATGTGACAGGTGGGTTTGCTGATACGGTTGCCACGGCCTTTGGCACGGGCAGAGAAGCGCTTGAGCGTGGTGCCTTGCTCGACGTAGATGGTTTTCACCTTCAATTCGTCGATGTCAGCACCGTCGTTGTGTTCAGCGTTGGCGATGGCCGATTCAAGGGCCTTCTTGACGATGCCAGCGGCCTTCTTTTGCGTGAAGGCCAAGATGTTCAGCGCCTGGTCGACTTTTTTGCCGCGAATCAGGTCTGCAACCAGTCGGCCTTTGTCGACCGACAGGCGCACGCCGCGAACGATAGAGCGGGTTTCCATGTTGAGTCCTTACTTCTTGGCTTTTTTATCAGCCGGATGGCCTTTGAACGTGCGCGTCAGCGAAAACTCGCCGAGCTTGTGTCCAACCATCTGATCGGTGATGTAAACGGGAACGTGCTGCTTGCCGTTGTGCACGGCAATGGTCAGCCCGATGAAATCGGGCAAGATCATGGAGCGACGCGACCAGGTTTTGACAGGCTTTTTGTCTTTATTGGCTTGAGCCTTTTCGACCTTGGCCATCAGGTGATGGTCAACGAAGGGGCCTTTTTTGAGAGAGCGGGTCATTTCGTCACTCCTTTACTTCTTGCGACGCGAAACAATCATGTTCTGCGTGCGGCGGTTGTTGCGGGTGCGATAGCCCTTGGTCAGGTTACCCCATGGATCCACTGGTGCTCGGCCTTCGCCGGTCTTACCTTCACCACCACCGTGTGGGTGGTCGATTGGGTTCATGGCGGTACCGCGGACGGTGGGTCGAATACCCATCCAACGCTTCACACCGGCCTTGCCCAATTGGCGCAGGCTGTGTTCGGTGTTGGAGACTTCGCCAATGGTGGCGCGGCAGTCAACATGAACCTTGCGGACTTCACCCGAGCGCATGCGCACTTGGGCGTAGACACCTTCGCGGGCCAGCAACACAGCAGAAGCGCCAGCGGAGCGGGCGATTTGCGCGCCTTTGCCGACTTGCAACTCGATGCAGTGAATGGTCGAACCCACAGGGATGTTACGGATCGGCAGGGTGTTACCCGCACGGATCGGCGACTCGGAGCCGGAGAACAGGGTTGCGCCTGGCTCAATCCCACGGGGGGCAATGATGTAGCGACGCTCACCGTCTGCATAGCACAACAAGGCGATGTGTGCGGTGCGGTTCGGGTCGTATTCGATGCGCTCAACCTTGGCGGGGATACCGTCCTTGTTGCGACGGAAATCGACCACGCGGTAGTGATGCTTGTGACCACCGCCCTTGTGACGGGTGGTGATGTGGCCGTTGTTGTTGCGACCGGCTTTTTGGAATTGTGCTTCCAACAAAGGCGCGTAAGGGTCGCCCTTGTGCAGGTGGTCACGGGTGACCTTCACCATGCCGCGACGGCCTGGTGAGGTTGGTTTCATCTTAATGACAGCCATGATTAAACAGCCTCCCCACCGAAGTTCAACTCTTGACCAGGCATCAGGGTCACGAACGCTTTACGCACGTGATCACGGCGGCCAACGGTCTTGCCGAAACGTTTGGACTTGCCCTTTTGGTTGAGCACGGAAACGCCTTTGACCTGCACCTTGAACATCATTTCCACAGCGGCTTTGATTTCAGGTTTGGTGGCGTCACGCAGCACTTTGAACAGCACGGCGTTGGTTTTTTCGGCCACCATGGTGGCTTTTTCGGACACGATGGGTGCAACCAGCACCTGCATCAAGCGGCCTTCGTCGAATTGTGCGGCGCTCATGCGAACATCTCCTTGAGTTTGTCGATGGCACCCTTGGTGACGATCACTTTCTTGAAGTGAACCAAGGACACGGGATCGGCGTAACGGGGCTCAACGACGAGGACGTTGGGCAGGTTGCGCGATGCCAAGTACAGGTTTTCGTCCACTTCCTCAGCGATCACGAGGACCGATTTGAGGTTCATGGCCTTGAACTTGTCGGCCAACTGTTTGGTCTTGGGGGAATCGACACCGATGGAGTCGATCACGGCCAGACGGCCTTCACGCACGAGCTGCGAGAAGATCGAAGCCATACCAGCGCGGTACATCTTCTTGTTGATCTTCTGGGTGAAGTTCTCAAACGGCAGGTTGGGGAATGCGCGACCGCCTCCACGCCAGATGGGCGAAGAAGTCATACCAGCACGAGCACGACCGGTGCCTTTTTGCTTGAATGGCTTCTTGGTGGAGTGCTTGACTTGCTCACGGTCTTTCTGGGCGCGGGTGCCTTGACGGGCATTGGCCTGGTAGGACACGACGAGCTGGTGAATCAGCGCTTCGTTGTAATCGCGACCAAACACGGTCTCGGGCACATCCAACTTGGATGCGGCTTGGCCCTGGTCATTCAGGAGTTCGACTTGCATCAGTTCGCTCCTTTGGATTTGATGGCGGGACGCACGGTCACGAAGCCACCTTTGGAACCGGGCACAGCGCCCTTGATCATGAGCAGCTGACGGGTTTCGTCGATGCGCACGATGTCCAGGTTCTGCGTGGTCACGGTCTCGTCGCCCATGTGGCCGGTCATGCGTTTACCGGGGAACACACGGCCAGGATCCTGGGCCATGGAAATCGAACCTGGCACGTTGTGCGAACGGCTGTTACCGTGCGACGCGCGCTGGGAGGAAAAGTTGTGGCGCTTGATGGTGCCGGCGAAGCCTTTACCAATGGAGGTGCCTTGCACGTCCACTTTCTGGCCCGTCGAAAATACCGCTGTTGGGACCACATGCGTACCGGCGGGGTACTGAGCGGCCACATCAGAAGCGACGCGGAATTCTTGGATGATCTCGCCTGCTTGCACGCCGGCTTTGGCCAAGTGGCCAGCCATGGGCTTCACAACACGAGAAGCCCGACGTGAACCGAAGCTCACTTGCAGGGCATCGTAGCCATCATGGGCTTGAGTTTTGACTTGCGTCACGCGGTTGTCAGAGACGTCGACCACGGTGACAGGAACAGCGTCCCCATCCTCGTTGAATACACGCATCATGCCAACCTTGCGACCCAACAACCCGAGGGAGTTGCTAAGACTCATTGTTTTCTCCGTTCCCGACTTCAATTGGCCGGGGCTGATAAAGCACTGACACGGCGTGAAACACCCCATGTCGTGCAGCGACAGGCGAAAAACCCACCCAATCAGCAAACCGATCCGGTGCGTTCACACGCCCACAAACTATTTTCAGGTATTAGCCCGAAAAGCCCAACAGTATAACCGGCGGGCAAAACTTTTGCAAGCGCGGCTTATTGCAGCTTGATTTCGACGTCCACGCCAGCGGGCAGGTCCAACTTCATCAAGGCATCCACCGTTTTGTCGGTGGGGTCCACGATGTCCATCAAACGTTGGTGGGTGCGGATTTCGAGCTGGTCACGGCTGGTCTTGTTCACGTGCGGCGAGCGCAAGAGGTCAAAACGGCGCATGCGCGTGGGCAAAGGCACGGGGCCCTTGACGATCGCGCCGGTGCGCTTTGCCGTGTCCACGATTTCGGCGGCCGAGGTGTCGATCAACTTGTAATCGAATGCCTTGAGGCGGATGCGGATTTTTTGCTTGGTCATGGTGATTCCTTGGATTTAGGAATTAAGCAAAAATCTTGGCCACAACGCCAGCGCCGACGGTACGACCACCTTCGCGGATGGCGAAGCGCAAGCCTTCTTCCATGGCGATGGGGTTGATCAACTTGACCGTGATCGACACGTTGTCACCCGGCATCACCATCTCTTTGCCTTCTGG
>CAMDCY010000032.1 GCA_945890705.1 Hydrogenophaga intermedia
GATTGTCGGGCATTCTGAGCGCCTGGGTGAGCAGCCTGGTGCCTGCCCGGGTTTACAGTCGACGCCATGCTCCCCGTCCCCTTTCACGTCTTGCCCGTCTTGGTGCTCGCGCAGTTCGCGGGCACCTCTTTGTGGTTTGCGGTCAACGCCGTCATGCCCGATTTGCAACTCGCCTTTGGCTGGCCGGCCACGGCCGTGGGCAGCCTCACCTCGGCCTTGCAGTGGGGCTTCATCGTGGGCACCTTGGTGTTCGCGCTTTTGTCCTTGGCCGATCGCTTTCGCGCCACGCGGGTGTTTTTGTTTTGTGCACTGGCCGGTGCGGCTTGCACCGTGGGCGCTTGGGCCATGGTCGCGGATTTCACGGCGCTGCTGGCTTGGCGTTTTGCCACGGGCTTTTTCTTGGCCGGCATTTACCCGGTGGGCATGAAGATCGCTTCGCAGTGGTACCGCCAAGGCTTGGGGGCTGCGCTGGGGTATTTGGTGGGCGCCTTGGTCTTGGGCTCGGCCAGCGCGCACGGTTTGCGTGCCGTGGCCGATGCGCTGCCCTGGCCCAGCATCATGCTGGGTGTGGCCGCTTTGGCAGCGGCCGGGGGCTTGCTCATCCTCACACTGGGTGAGCCGCCACAAGCGCCCGTGCGCGTGAGCCGCATGCAGTGGCAAGCGCTGGGCACACTGTTGACCGATAAACGGGTGCGCAGTTCGGTTTTGGGCTACTTCGGCCACATGTGGGAGCTCTATACCCTGTGGGTGTTGCTGCCGCTGATTTTGGGCACGCGCTTGTCGGGGGTGGACTTGTCGTGGGTGGCCTTTGTGATGCTGGGCAGCGGTGCGCTGGGTTGTGTGCTCGGCGGGCACGCGGCGCGGCGTTGGGGCAGTGCTCGGGTGGCGGCCCTGTGTTTGGGCGTGAGCGGCCTGTGCTGCTTGTTGGCGCCGTTGCTCATGCACGCGCCCGATGCGGTCTTTTACGCGTGGTTGCTGGTGTGGGGCATCACCGCGGCGGGCGATTCGCCCCAGTTTTCAACCCTCACCGCGCGCAACGCGCCGCCGCTGGCGGTGGGCAGTGTGCTCACCTTGACCAACAGCATCGGTTTTGCCATCAGCACCCTGAGCATTTTGTTGTTCGTGGCTTTGAGCGACGAGCTGCCGCTGGGTTGGGTGCTGACGGGCCTGGCCTTGGGGCCAGCCTTGGGTTTGTGGGCCTTGCGGCCTTTGGTGCGGGAAGGTGTCTAGGCCGCTCTCCTTGGGTTGGCCCCGCTGGGCAGCGTGATCCCCGCTATCCACTATCCTTGCCCCATGCGAGCCAACACCCCACCGTCCATTCCCCACGCCGCCGCTTGGATGGCCAGTTGGCTGACGCTGATGGTGGTGATCGCCGTGGCCGGGCGCGAAGCCACGCGCGAGTTGTCGGTGTTCCAGATCATGCTCATGCGCTCGGTGCTGGGCATGGCCCTGTTGTGGCCGCTGGTGCACGCTGCCGGCGGCTTGTCTGCCATGCGCACACCACGTTTGCCCCAGCACGCTGCTCGCAACGTGGTGCATTACGCCGCGCAGTACGGCTGGTTTGTGGCGCTCACCCTCATTCCCTTGGCCCAGTTGGTGTCGATTGAATTCACCATGCCGATCTGGTCGGCGGTGCTGGCGGTGTTTTTTCTGGGCGAACGCATGAACGGCCGCAAATGGCTGGCGGTGGTGTTGGGCTTGGTGGGTGTGGCGGTGATCGTGCGGCCCAGCGCGGGCACGGTGGACGCCGGGCAACTGATTGCGCTGGCTTGCGCTTTTGGTTTTGCCATTTCGGTGGTGTTGGTGAAGTCGCTCACCCAAACCGAAGCCGCCATCACCGTGATTTTCTGGATGCTGGTGATCCAAAGCGCCATTGGGCTGGTGCCCGCTCTTCTGGTGTGGCAATGGCCATCGGCCCAGACGTGGGGGTGGGTGTTGGTGGTGGCGTTTTGCGGCACCTATTCGCACTATTGTTTTGCCCGGGCCATGCAACACGCCGACACCACGGTGGTCGTGCCGATGGACTTTTTGCGTGTGCCGCTGACGGCCTTGGCGGGTTGGCTGGTCTATTCGGAGCAGGTCGATCTGTTGACCGGGCTGGGTGTGTTGCTGATTTTGACGGGCAACGCGCTGAACCTGTTTCGCTGGCCGCAAAGACAGCGATCAGTGGGCGACGGATCGTGAAAACAGGTGGATGACCAAAACCCCCGAGATGATCAAGCCCATGCCGATGAGCGCCGGTGCATCCAGGCTTTGGCCAAACCACAGCCAAGCGATGAGTGAGATCAGCACGATGCCCACGCCCGACCAAATGGCGTAGGCCACGCCAGTGGGCACCGTGCCCAAGGTTTGGGCCAAACACCAAAACGACACGCCGTACACCAAGACCGTGGCCACACTCGGCCACCAGCGGGTAAAGCCTTCGGAGGATTTGAGCAAGGTGGTGGCGATGACCTCGGCGACGATGGCCACGCCCAAATACAGGTGAGCGGTTTGCATCCCGCCACTCTAGCAGTGAGCGGGGGGGTGTCAGCCGTGTGCTTGGCTGCTCTGCACGTCGGTATCGAATTGCGCCATGGCCGCTAGCGTCAAGGGGTCGGTGGCCAAGCTGGCGGCGAAGTCGGGGCGTACGGTTGCCGCGGCCGCGCCAAGGGCCATGAGTTGGGCCAAGACGTCGGCGCTTTTGATGCTGGCGGCCAGCAGTTGCGGACCTTGGTGCTGCACGGCCACACAGGCGCTGATCAGCGCCCACACATCGCGCCCATCGGCTTGCAAACGACCCACATAGGGCGCCACCCAATTCGCGCCTTGCTGCTGCGCCCACAGCAGTTGCATGGGGTTGGACAAACCGGTCAGCAGCGTGGGCACACCCCAAGCTTGCACTTCTTGCAACACGTGTTGCCAATCGGGGTGGCAAGGCAGTTTGATGGTCAGGCGCACGCGGGCTTGGCGCGCCAAGGGCAAGAGTTGACCCAGCCAATCGGCGGCTTCGCCCGCGTCGGCGCGGGGCAACTGCAGCATCAACTCGGGCAAACGCTGTTCACCGGCGGCCAAGACCAAGCGGCGGTAACCCGCCAAGCTCACGGGCAAGCCGGCTTGCAAGACGAGCGTGGGGTTGGTGGTCACGCCTTGCACGGGGGGGCAGCCCGCGGGCAATGTCCATTGGCGCGCATCGGCGCTGTCCAGGTAGAGCTTCATGCGTGGTCCTGTTTGAGGAAGATGTCTTTGTCGGGGAAGAACTGGCTGTGCAGCGGCAACAAGGCACCGCCCATGGCGCGTGCGTGAGCACCCACGCGGCCGCTGAGCAGCTCGGGTTGGTGCATGCCGTCAAAGCGGTACTGTTGCAAGGCCTCGCGCGTGGCGTCTTTGAGTGCGGTCATCAGCGGTGCGCCGAGCGAGCCGTCCATCACCACCGCGTCCAAGTCGAGCAAGGCAGCGGCGCTGGCCACGGTCATCGCCAAAGCCCGGCTGGCTTGTGCCAGCCAAGCTTGGGTGTGCTCGGCGTAGGCTGCGTCCATGATGCTGTCGCGGTGCACCAAAAGCGCGTCGTGGCCGGCGGCGATCAAGGCTTGCTCGAGTTGCCACCCCGAGGCTTGTTGCAACAGTTGCGGCGGCGCGGCGGTACCAGTCGTGGCCAAGCCCACCGGCAAGGAACCGATGGCGCCCGCGTTGCCACGCTCGCCGCCCATGATGTGGCCGGCCAAGACCAAACCACCCCCCACGAAGGTGCCCACATAAATGTAGAGAAAGCTGCGCAGGGTGCGGCCGTGGCCTTGGATGAGTTCGGCCACACAGGCCGCGGTGGTGTCCTTGGCGAATTCCACGGGCAGCGGCGTGAGCGCTTGCACGGCGGCGTGCAGGTCGATGTGTTCCCAACGCGCCAGCGCAAGCGCGGCGTCTCCACCCATGAGGTCGGCCCATTGGTGCAGCGACAGCGGCGCGGTCAGGCCCACACCCACGGTGCGCGCCCACAGCGCCCCCATGCGTTGCTCCAGCGTGGCCAAGCCCTCGGCGATGGTTTTGAGCAGTTGGTCGGGGTCGGGGTAGGGGTGGTGAAATTCCAGGCGCTGCACGGGTTGGCCACAGAAGTCGGCGACCAACAATTCCAAGTTGCGACGACCCACCTGAATGCCCACACTGAAAGCGCCGTCGGGGTTGAGCGACAAAGGCACCGAGGGTTGACCCACTTTGCCGCGCACGGGTTCTTGTTTGAGCAGCAAGCCATCGTCGATCAAGCGACCCACAATGATGGCCACGGTCTGGCTCGAGAGTTGGGTCAGGCGCGCCAAATCCGCTTTGGGGATGGCGCCGTGGTGGCGGATCGCTTGCAAGACGATGCGCTCGTTGAACTGGCGCATGCCGTTGTGGTTGGAGCCGCGCATGCGGCGCGGGCTCAGGTCGGGTGCGGCGGGGATATCTGCAAGCATGCGGGGCGATCGAGGGGCCTTCAGTTGAGGATCACGCCTTTGCAGAACAGGGCGTTGCCATAGGCCGTGGCTTCACCGCTTTGGACGATGAGGCTGGCGTCCCCAATTTTGTCGTAAAACGCAAAGCGCTCCACGGCTTCAATGGCCGCGGCGTCGCGGCCCTCGTGCATCACCAAGTCCACCACCGCCTGTTGTGCTGGTGTGCGGTGACCATCGGGGCTGCCACACACGCGCATGAAGGCCGCGGGTTGGGCCAGGTCATCGGCCAGCGGAAAGACCGACAAGACGGCGCGGCTCACGCGCGCCAGGCTGTGACCGGGCAAGCGCACCACGGGTTTGCCGCGGCTCAAAAAATCGGCGGTGAAGTTCGCGTCCACCACGGCCACCCATTCGCCGTGGCCCATGGCGCACAGGTGCATGAGCAACTCGGGCGTCAGCAGGGGATCGATGCCTTTTAGCATGTGGCCGCCTCGGTTTCGGGGCTCAGCGTGGCCGGGTCGATGGCGCCGGTGATCAGGCCCACGATTTCTTCGGGGTTGGTTTGGCGCGTCAAGCGGTTGCAAATGATGCGACCTTGGCGGAAGACAAAAATACGGTCGACCAAATCGAACACTTGGCGCAAGTTGTGGCTGATGATGATCAGCGGGATTTCGCGCTGTTTGAGGCCTTTGATGATCTCTTCGACCCGGGCGGTTTCGGCCACTCCCAGCGCCGCGGTGGGCTCGTCCAAGATGATGAGGTTTTTGGCAAAACCGGCCGCGCGTGCGATGGCCACGCATTGGCGTTGGCCACCAGACATGCCGCGCAGGCTTTCGGACATGTCTTGGATCTTCACGCCGGTGGTCGCGAGCATGCTGGCCGACTGCTCGCGCATGGCCTTGTGGTTGAGCACCGACAAGGGGCCCAAATTCAGGCGGGTGAGTTCACGGCCCAAAAAGATGTTGGCCGGCACGTCCAAGTCTTCGGCCAAGGCCAGGGTTTGGTACACCGTTTCAATGCCTTGCTCGCGGGCATCCAAGGGCGAGTCAAAGGACACAGCGCGCCCACTCAGCACGATCTCGCCCGCGTTGGGCTGCTCCACGCCTGTGATCAGGCGCACAAAGGTGCTTTTGCCCGCGCCGTTGTCGCCCACGATGGCAACGTGTTCGCCAGGCATGAGTCGGAAATGGGCGTCGGTCAGGGCTTTGACGCCGCCGTAGTGCTTGGTCAGGCCGGTGATGTTCAGGACGGGGGTGGGGGCATTCATGGGGTCATTCCTCTGGGAGATGGGGCAAGCATCGGGGATTTGGGTTACCAAGGCTATTGGTAAAACTACTAGGTTTATTTATTCCCGGTTTGGGCTTTAATTCGCTCACAGCAGACACAGTCCCTCGCGCCTGCTGGTCTTGCAACCTTATTCAACAAACGGAGATCCACTGATGATGAACAAACGCACTTTCGGTAAATTCGCCCTCGTCGCCACCATGGCCGCCGTCTTGGTGGCCTGTGGCAAAAAAGAAGAAGCCGCACCCGCCGCCGCCGGTGCTGCCACCGAGCTGACCGTGGCCTACATCACGAACGGCAACACCAACGAAGGCTGGACCCTGATCAACGGTGGCGCCAAAGCCGCTGGCGCCGCTGCCGGCGTGAAGTTCATTGAGCTGGCCGCTGAAAAGGGCGAGCTGTCCAAACAACTGGCCATCGTGGAAGACATGATCACCCGCAAAGTCAATGCCATCGCCATCGCGCCGGTGGACTCCGCTGGCATCGCCCCGGCCATCAACAAGGCCTTGGCCGCTGGCATCAAAGTCGTGGCGGTGGACACCGGTATCACCGGCGCTGACATTACGTCTTACGTCGCCACCGACAACATCAAAGCCGCCAACGTCCAAGGCAAGTGGGCCGCCAGTCAAATTCAAGACGGCGACACCGTGATCTACGTGACCGGTGACCAAGGCCAGTCCACCGGTCAAGAACGCAAGAAAGGCTTTGTGGACGCCCTCAACGCCGAACGCAAGAACGTCAAGATCGTTGAAGTGCCCACCACCTGGGACCAAACCATGGCCCAAAACGGCGTGGAAGCCGCGTTGCGCGCCAACCCCAAGGCCAAGGTCATTGCCTGCGCTTGGGACGGCGGTGCCTTGGGTGCCAAGGCCGCTTTGCTGGCCGCTGGCAAAAAGCCCGGTGATGTGAAGATCGCTGGCTTTGACGGCTCCCCAGGCGGTCTGGACATGATGAAAGAAGGCTGGCAACAAGCCAACGCCGCTCAGATGTTGGCCAAGATCGGCCAAGTGGGTGTGGAAACCGCGATCGCCGCAGCCAAAGGCACCGCGGTTGAAAAGCGCATCGACACCGGTTCATTCTTGGTCCTGCCCGAGAACGTGGACCAGTTCGCCAAAGACTCTGGCGTGGGCCAGTTCATGAAGGCAAAGTAATTGGGTTGGTGAGTTGAAGGCGGCTGCGCAACCCGTGGCCGCCTTCTTTTTTTAGGAATGAACATGTTCAATCGTCTGACCCGACAAGAGTGGTACGGGGCCATGGTGGCCGTGTTGGTGCTCGGCGTCTTGTTGTCGCTGGCTTCACCGTATTTCTTGACCACTGGGAACTTGACCAACATCTTGGTGCAAGCCTCCGTCATCGCTTTGTTGGCAGGTGGGCAGACCTTCGTGATTTTGACCGGCGGGGTGGACCTCGCGGTTGGTGCGGTCACGGCCTTGGCCGGCGCCCTGTGTGGTTATTGGATGGTCAAGCTCGGCGTGAACCCTTACTTGGCCATGGCCGGCGCTTTGGCGGTGGGTTTGGCCGTGGGTTCGTTCAACGGCTACTTGGTGGCCTTTGTGGGCATACCGGCTTTCATCGTGACCTTGGGCGGCTTGACCCTGTGGCGCGGTTTGGCGTTTGACTTGACCGGCGGTTTTGACATGGCCGGTTTGCCCGAGCCTTTTCCCTTCATCGGTTACGGCACCTTCATGGGCGTGCCCATGCCCATCGTGATCACCGCGGTGTTTTTCATCGCCATGGCCTTTGTGCTCAACAGCACCAAGCTCGGCCGGTATGTGTATGCCATGGGCTCCAACGAAATGGGTGCACGACAGGTGGGCATCAACATCCGTTGGTACAAGCTCGGGGTCTACGTGGTCTCGGGGCTCTTGTGCGCCGTGGCGGCCATCGTTTTGATGGCGCGCATGGATTCGTCCAGCGGCAAGATGGCGCAGATGTTCGAACTCGACGCCATCGCAGCGGTGATTTTGGGCGGCACCTCTTTGTTTGGTGGGCGCGGCAGCATTTGGGGCAGTTTGTTCGGTGCGGTGCTCATCACCATGATCCGCAACGGCATGAACCTGTTGGAAATCTCCCAGTTCAAGCAAATGATGGCCATCGGTGCGGTGGTGATCATCGCGGTGTGGATCGACGTGTTGCGCCGCAAGCACCTGCTCAAGAAGTGAACACCATGAAATTGCATTTGGCGGTGTTGGGCGAAGCCCTGATGGACTGCATTTCGCAGCCCGATGGGCGTTTGTTGCCGCTCAAGGGCGGCAGTCCCTACAACATGGCACGCGCCGCCGCGCGGCGCGGCGCAACGGTGAGCTACCTCAACCCTTTGTCGAGCGACACCTTTGGTCAAGGCTTGGGGGCTTTGTTGGCGGCCGATGGCGTGGCCACCGTGGGCGGCACCACCGCCAAGCCCACCTCATTGGCCGTGGTGCAGTTGAACGAAGGTCAGCCCAGTTACGGTTTTTACCGCGAAGGCATCGCCGATCGCGACTACACACCCGAATCGGTGTTGGCGCGCTTACCCGCCACGCCAGGGGTGTTGCACACCGGGTCTTTGCTCTTGGTGCCACCCGAGCACGAGAAGGCCGTGGCGGTGTTGCATGCCGCCCGGTCGCGCGGCTGGACCATCAGCGTGGATGTGAATTTGCGCGTGAAGCTGGCCAGCGATGTGGCGGCTTATGTGCGAGCGGTGCGCTCGGTCTTGCTGCACGTGGATTGGCTCAAAGCCAGCGACGAAGACCTGAGCGTCATGGGTTTTGACGGCGTTGCCTTGGCGAACTCGGCCAGTTTGGTGGCGCAGTTGCGCACCTTGGCTGGCCCGGGTCGTTTGTCGCGGGTGGCGTTGACGTTTGGGGCCGAAGGCGCTTACCTAGACGTGGATGGTCAAGTGGCGCAGGCTGCCGCGCCGCGTGTGGACGTGGTCGACACCGTGGGTGCGGGTGACACCTTTTGGGGCAACTGTTTGGGCGACTGGTGCGAGGGCTTGGAGGGTGCCTCCCCCCGCGTTGACCAGACCTTGCGCTGGGCCATGCAGGCCGCGGCCATCAACTGCACCCGGGCGGGCTGCGAGCCGCCCACCTGGGCCGAGGTGCAAGCCCGATAATGCGGGCATGCGCATCCGATTCACCAAAATGCAGGGCGCGGGCAACGACTTTGTTGTGCTCGACGAAACCCAAGAACGCCAAGCCCTGAGCCCGGCGCATTACCGGCGCTTGGCCGATCGCCATTTCGGCGTGGGTGCCGACCAAATTTTGACCGTGCGTCCCGCACCCTCGCCCGATGTGGACTTCGAATACGTGATCCACAACGCCGACGGCGGCGAGGTCGAGCACTGCGGCAATGGGGCGCGGTGTTTTGTGCGCTTTGTGCACGACCAAGGGCTCAGCCAGCGCAACCCGCTGCGAGTGAAAGTTAAAAAAGGCGTCATCGAATTGGCTTTGCGCCCCGATGGCACGGTGCGGGTGGACATGGGCGCGCCGGTCTGGGCGCCCGAGCAAGTGCCGTTTGACACACAAGGCCTAACGCCCTCGAACCTGGGCAATTTGGCGCGATGGCCCTTGCGGGTGCCCGGCGGTGAGGTGATGGCATCGGTGGTCTCCATGGGCAACCCGCACGTGGTGATGGTGGTCAACGATGTGGACACCGCCCCAGTGGCCGCCGTGGGCGCGGCGCTGGAGCACCACGCCCGATTCCCTGAGCGCGTCAACGTCGGTTTCATGCAGATGCTCTCGCCCCAAGAGGTGCGTTTGCGCGTGTTCGAGCGCGGCGCGGGCGAGACCTTGGCCTGTGGCACCGGCGCCTGCGCGGCTGTCGTGTGTGGCATCCGTTGGGGTTTGCTCCAAGGCCCGGTGCGGGTGCAGACCCACGGCGGACCGCTGGAAATCGATTGGCAAGACGACGCCATGCACAATGCGCCTGTCATCATGAGCGGACCCGCGACCCGCGTTTTCGCCGGCGAGATCGAATTGCCCGACGTGCTGTGAAGCGCTAAACCCCGTTATATTTTTGGACCATCCAGCGAGTGAACACACCATGCCCCACAACGCCTTGAGCCCCATCACCGAAGACGACATCGCGCACTACCTGGCCAACACGCCCGATTTTTTTGAGCGCCACGCTGAGTTGCTCGCGTCGGTTCAGCTGACGAGCCCGCACGGCAAGCGCGCCGTGAGCTTGCAAGAGCGACAAGCCGAGATGCTGCGCGACAAAATTCGTGGACTGGAACTCAAGGCCGCCAGCATGATTCGTCACGGCAAAGAAAACACCGTGACTGCTTCGCGCTTGCACGATTGGACGCTGGTGCTGTTGCAGACCGCCGATGCCCACGCCGTGCCGCAAGTGGTGGCACAAACCGTGCGCGAGCTGTTTGCGGTGCCCCAAGTGGCTTTGCGGGTGTGGGACGTGCAAGCCGAATTCGACGAAGCACCCCATGTGTACCCGCCCGCCGACGACGTGCAAACCTTCGCCAGTTCCTTGGCCGAGCCCTTTTGCGGACCCAACCCGGGCTTGGACGTGGTGCAGTGGCTCGACGAGCCTGCCGTGGTGGCCTCGGTGGCGGTCGTGCCTTTGCGCGAAGCCGCGAGCGAGCCCGCGTTTGGTGTGTTGGTCATGGGCTCCGACGACCCGCAGCGTTTCGGGGCCGACATGGGCACCGAGTTCTTGAGCCAGATGGCCCAGTTGGCCAGCGCGGCCTTGCAGCGCCTGCGCACGCCAGCTGACTGACGAAGGTCGCAGCCCACCACCGTCCATGGCCGAGTACAGCACCAGCCCCCCCGTCTGGGTCAGCGAGTACCTCTCGCACGTGCGCGACCACAAGCGCTTGGCCGATCGCACCGTGGCCCTGTACACCTTGGATTTGGCGCGCTTGAGCGAGCTGACTCAGAACGCCGGCCTGGACTTAACCGCGGTGGAACCCACGCACATTCGCCGCTGGGTGGCGCAAATGCACAGCGCGGGGCGTTCGCCCCGGGGCATTGCCTTGATCGTTTCGGGTTGGCGCGGTTTTTACCATTGGATGGCGCGCCAAGGCCACATGGACCACAACCCCGTTCAAGGTGTGCGCACCCCCAAAGCGGGCAAGCCCTTGCCCAAGGCCTTGGGTGTGGACGACTCGGTGCGTTTGGCACAGCACCAACAGGCCAGCGATCCGCCCGAGTTGGAGGCGCGCGACGCTTGCATCACCGAACTCTTGTACGGCTGTGGTTTGCGCATTGGCGAGTTGGTGGGCTTGGATGTCCAAGGGGGTCCCAACAGCTCGGGCTGGGTCGATGTGCCCGATGCGGTCGCCCATGTCTTGGGCAAAGGCTCGAAACGCCGCAGCGTGCCCATGGGCCGTGCTGCCGTTGAAGCGCTGCAGGCTTGGCTGGCGGTGCGTGCGCAGTGGTTGGGGTCCGATTCGACGTCCGCGGCCCTGTTTGTGGGTGAGCGTGGTCAGCGCCTGACGCCGCAGCACATCCGGGTGCGGCTCAAGCGCCGCTCGCAACTCGCGGGCCTGAGCACGCCGGTGCATCCGCACATGCTGCGCCACTCCTTTGCCAGCCACGTGCTGCAGTCCAGTGGCGACTTGCGCGCCGTGCAAGAACTCTTGGGCCACAAAAGCATCAGCACCACGCAGGTCTACACCCGCTTGGATTTTCAGCACCTGGCAAAGGTTTACGATGCGGCCCACCCGCGCGCCCGCGGCCAGAGCGATCGCAGCCCCAGCCCTTTGCGCAAGCCACCCAAGTCGGGCTGATTGGCGCGTGTCATGCCCGCGTCAAGGCGCTGACATACACTGGGGTTTTCTCGTATCTATTACCGATATTCACCATGGCACTCATCCCCGCAACCATCCTCACTGGCTTTTTGGGTTCGGGCAAAACCACCTTGCTCAAACGCGTGCTCACCGAGACCCACGGCCAAAAAATCGCGGTCATCGAAAATGAGTTTGGTGAAGAGAACATCGACAACGAGATCTTGGTGTCCGACACCACCGAAAACATCATCCAGATGAGCAACGGCTGCATCTGCTGCACGATTCGCGACGACTTGCGCGCCACCTTGCAAGACCTCGCCACGCGCAAGCGCAAAGGTGAGATCGACTTCGAGCGCGTGATCATCGAGACCACCGGTTTGGCCGATCCGGGTCCAGTGGCGCAAACCTTCTTCATGGACGACGAAGTTGCCGAGCAGTATTTGCTCGACGGGGTCTTGACCCTGGTGGACGCCAAACACGCGGCAATGCAACTCAACGAGCGCCAAGAAGCCCAGCGCCAGGTCGGCTTTGCCGATCAGATCTTCATCAGCAAAAGCGACTTGGTGTCGCCAGAGGCCTTGGATGCCTTGGTCCACCGCCTCAAACACATGAACCCGCGCGCGCCCATCCAGGTGGCGCATTTCGGTGAAGTGTCTTTGGACAAGGTGCTGGACTTGCGCGGCTTCAACCTGAATGCGCGCTTGGACATCGACCCCGATTTCCTCAAAGACGAATTGGCCGATCACGGTCACGATCACGACCATCACGAGCATGAACATGTGCATAACGAGCATTGCGCGCACCCGTCTCACCAGCACGAACACGGGCATCACCACCACCACGATGACGACGTGAAGAGTTTTGTCTACCGCGCCACCCGTCCGTTCGATCCGGCCAAGCTCGAGGACTTCTTGGGCGCCATCGTGCAGGTCTATGGCCCGCGCATGCTGCGCTACAAGGGTGTGCTGGACATGCAGGGCACCGAGCGCAAGGTGATTTTCCAAGGGGTCCACCAACTCATGGGCAGCGACCTGGGTCCGGCATGGCCCGCCGGGGAGGCCCGCGTGAGCAAAATGGTCTTCATCGGCATCGACTTGCCCAAGGACATCTTGGTTCAAGGTTTGGACCAATCTCTGGCGGTGACTTGATGTTTTGGAATTTTTTTGGCAGTTTTGCAGCCCCCGTTGCGCAGGTCAAATCCGGGGCCTCTTCCAAACCGGGTATAAACAGCCCTGCGTTGACGAGCCCGTCCATGCAACCGTCCTCGGGTGATCGCACCCCAGACCGTGATTTGTCAGGACCTAAGAGGAGAGCACTTGTGAAATCCCCGGCCAAAAAGACCGCCAAGCCTGCGGCCCCTGCTGCCAAGCAGCGCGCCAAAGCGAGCGCAGCCCCTTCCGCCGCGAAAAAACCGCTGAAAACCGTCGCCAAACCGGCTTCCAAAGTCGCGTCCAAGTCGCCCGCCAAAAAGCCTGTTGCCAAAGCACCCGTCAAGAAAACCGCGCCCAAACCCGTGGCCAAGCCTGCTGCCAAAGTCGTGGTGAAATCGGCCAAGGCGCCAGCCAAAAAGGCCGTGGTCAAACCAACGCCCAAGAAAGCGGCGGTCAAACCTGTGGCACGCCCCAGTGCCTCCAAGTCTGTGGCCAAGCCGGTGGCGAAAAAAGTCCCAGCCAAACCCGTGACGAAGGCCGTTGTCTCGAAAGCGGCACCCAAAACCGCATCCAAAACCGTGGTCAAGCCCACCGCCGCCAGCCGCGCGCCCGTGGCGCCAGCCAAAGCGGCACCCACGCCGCCGGTGGTCGTGGCACCCACCAAACCGGTGGGCAAGCGCGCCGCCAAAAAAGTCATGATGGAGCAAATGACCCAAGCAGAAGTGGTTCCCACCCATGCACCGGATGCGGCCAAAGCCACTTTTTCTCAAACCCCCGAACGTTTCATGACCCCCTTGCCCGTCCAGTCCCCCGTCAAAAAAGACGCCAAACGCGCCAACAATTGGAAAACCATCCCTGTCGATCAGCTGACCGACGCCGACCTCATGGCCATGCCCGACAGCGAGTACATGAACGAGGTTCAGCAGGCTTTTTTCCGTGCCAAATTGCAGCAACTCAAGTCCGATATGTTGGCCAATGCCGGTGAGACCACCGAGCACCTGCGCGAAGACACCTCGGTCATGCCCGACCCGGCCGACCGCGCCACCATCGAAGAAGAGCACGCCTTGGAGCTGCGCACCCGCGACCGCGAGCGCAAGCTGCTCAAGAAAATCGAGCAGGCCATTCAACGCATCGACGCCGGCGACTACGGCTATTGCGACGAGACCGGCGAGCCGATCGGCGTGGGTCGCTTGATGGCACGCCCCACCGCCAACCTGTCGTTGGAAGCACAGCAACGCCGCGAACTCAAACAAAAGATGTTTGGCGATTGAGCCCCAGCGCTCCGCAAGACCCCAGCCACCGGATCGGTCGCTGGGGTTTTTTTCGACCTGGGTGTCGGCGGTGTGAAAACTGTCACACCTGATGGGATTGTTATTTTTTTGAAGCATCACATTCAGAGGCGTCGCTAAGTGCTTGCTTTTGTTCGATTTTTGCCGGGAATTTTTATTTAAAAACCACCGTAAGTGGTTGATTTCATTGAAAAAAAATTCGCTCCAACTGCTTGCAGATGCCTGATTTCCTGATAAAGTGGAAAAAAGTGCAATTAAGTGGTGAAAAGTGTATTTTCGGATTTGAAACCCATGTTCCAAGGCGCCTCCTCTCTCAACCTCGATGCCAAGGGCCGCTTGTCGGTGCCCACACGGCACCGTGACGCCTTGAGTCAGGCGGGGAGTCAACTCACCATCACCAAACACCCGCACGGCTGTTTGATGGTTTTCCCTCGCGCCGAGTGGGAGATCTTCCGCGAACGCATCGCCGCTTTGCCCATGCAAGCGCAGTGGTGGAAGCGCATCTTCTTGGGCAATGCCCAAGACGTCGAGATGGACGCGGCGGGCCGTGTTTTGGTGGCGCCTGAGTTGCGCACCGCCGCTGGTATCAGCAAAGAAGCGGTCTTGCTCGGCATGGGCGGGCACTTTGAGTTGTGGGACGCACAGGTTTACGCCGCCCAAGAGGCCCAAGCCATGCAGGGCGATATGCCCGATGTCTTCAAGGACTTTTCTTTCTAAGGTTGGCGGTGAACAGTCCATGGACCCATCAAACCGTCTTGTTGAGCGAAGCCGTGACGGCGCTGCAGGTCAAACCAGACGGTCATTACATCGACGCCACTTTCGGGCGCGGAGGTCATTCGCGTTTGATTTTGAGCCAGCTCGGCGAGCGTGGGCGACTGACGGTGTTCGACAAAGACCCGCAAGCCATCGAGGCGGCCCAAGCCTTGGCGACCCAAGACCTACGCGTGAGCGTGCGTCACCAAGCCTTTCGCCACTTGGGCGAGCTCGATGCGAACGGCGCCGATGGCCTGCTCATGGACATTGGGGTGAGCTCACCCCAAATCGACGACCCGCAGCGCGGATTCTCATTTCGACACGACGGCCCTTTGGACATGCGCATGGACACCACGCGCGGCCCATCCGTTGCCCAATGGCTGGAGACAGCCGACGTTGCCATCATGGCGGAGGTCATTCGTGAATATGGCGAAGAACGGTTTGCTCAACCGATTGCAAAGGCGATTGATCGTCGCCGACAGGAACGGGGCCCAATTTGCACCACCAGCGATTTGGCCGAAATCGTGGCTGGCGCGGTCAAAACCCGCGAGCCGGGCAAGGACCCTGCAACGCGCACATTTCAGGCTTTTCGGATTTTCATCAACGCCGAGCTTGAAGAGCTGCAACACGCGTTAGAAGGCAGTTTGCACGTGCTCAAACCCGAAGGTCAATTGGTGGTGATCAGTTTCCATTCTTTGGAGGACCGCATCGTCAAGCAATTCATGGCGCAGCATTCGCGCGCCGTGTTCGACCGTCGCGCGCCGTTTGCCGAACCCGTGGCCATGAGGTTGCGCGAGGTGCGTCGCGTCATGCCCTCGAGCGAAGAGGTGACGGGTAATCCGCGTTCGCGCAGCGCGGTCATGCGCGTGGCCACGCGCACCGAGGTGGCGGCATGACACGCACTTACGTGGGCTTAGTGATCGCGGTGGTGGTGACCGCCTTTTATTTGGTGCACACCCAATACGAGTCGCGCCGCTTGTACAGCGAGGTCGATCGCGCGCAAGCGCAAAGCCGCCGATTGGCCGCTGAGCACGAGCAGTTGCAGGTTCTCAAGCGAGCTCAGGCCGCGCCGGCGCGCGTGCAACAGTTGGCCAGTCAACGCTTGGAGATGCGCGCGGTCACGCCCGGTATCACCCAATACGTGACGGGTTTTGAGCCACAAGCCCCGGCCTTGGAGGCGCGTCCATGAGCCGCAACGGGATCAATTTCAGCAACAGCCCGTTGCTGGCGAGCAAAACACCCGTGTGGCGCAGCAAGTTCGTTGTGGGCTTGCTCGCCTTGGGTTTTGCAGGTTTGGCGACGCGCGCCACTTACATCCAAGTCATTGGCAATGACTTCTTTCAATCCCAGGGTGAGGTGCGTTTTGGACGAACCTTGGACTTGCCGGCCAACCGCGGGCGCATTTTGGATCGCAACGGTTTGATCTTGGCCTCCAGCGTCCAGGCCCAAAGCATTTGGGCCATTCCCGAAGACGTCAACAAGGCCGACCCCAAACTGCCCGAGTTGGCGCGTTTGTTGGAAATGCCGCTGGGGGATTTGCGCAAGCGCCTGACCAGCGAAGACAAGACCTTTGTGTGGGTCAAGCGTCAGGTGGACGAGCCGGTGGCCAAAGAGATCGCGGCGCTGAAAATCGCGGGCATCTACCAGTCGCGTGTGTACAAGCGCCAGTATCCCGAGGGCGAAGCCGCCGCCCACTTGGTGGGCTTCACGAATGTGGAGGACAAGGGTCAAGAGGGCGTGGAGTTGGCCTTCAACCGCCAACTCTCGGGCAAAGCCGGCTCTCGTCGCGTGATCAAAGACCGATTGGGCCGTGTGGTGGAGGACGTGCGCGATGTCGTGCCCCCAGTGGATGGCCAAGACTTGCAGCTCTCCATCGACAGCAAGGTTCAGTACTTTGCTTACCAAAAACTCGTCGACACGGTGCGCGCCCAAAAAGCCAAGGCCGGCAGCGTGGTGGTGCTCGATGCCCGCACAGGCGAGGTTTTGGCTTTGGCCAACTACCCCAGCTTCAACCCCAACCGTCGCCTCAACCTCACGGGTGATCAGTTGCGCAACCGCGCGCTCACCGACAGCTTTGAGCCCGGCTCCACCATGAAGCCTTTCGTGGCGGCCTTGGCCATGGACCGGGGCCTGGTCAAGTCCACCACCAACATTCAAACCGCCCCAGGTCGCTTGACGATTGGTGGCTCGACCATCAACGACGCCCATCCACACGGTGTGCTGACCTTGGCGGAAGTGATTCAAAAGTCCAGCAACGTGGGCACCGTCAAGGTGGCCATGCAGATGCACCCGCGCGACATGTGGGAGAGTTACGCGCAGGCGGGCTTTGGTCAAAAACCGCAGTTGCCGTTTCCGGGTGCGGTGTCAGGGCGTCTGCGCCCCTACAAAAACTGGCGTCCGATCGAGCAAGCCACCATGAGCTACGGCTATGGCCTGTCGGCGTCTTTGTTCCAGCTGGCGCAGGCCTACACGGTGTTCGCCAATGGGGGTGAGTTGTTGCCCGTGAGCTTGTTGAAGTCCAACACCCCCGCGGTGGGGGTGCGGGTCTTCAGCGCGGCCAGCGCGGCATCGGTGCGCAACATGCTGCACATGGCCGCAGGTCCCGGTGGGACGGCCCCGCAAGCACAAACCTCGGGCTATTCGGTGGGTGGCAAAACCGGCACCGCGCGCAAGCAAGAGGGCAAGTATTACGTGGCCAAAAAATACCGGACCTTTTTTGTCGGTTTGGCCCCGATCGAAGACCCGCGCATCGTGGTGGCCGTGATGGTGGATGAGCCCAACAATGGCTCGTATTACGCGGGGCCGGTTGCTGGCCCCGTGTTCAGCGAAACCGTTCAGCAAACCCTGCGCATCATGGGCGTGCAACCCGATTTGAGCGTCCAGCCGCAAATCGTCGCCGCGGCGGTGGAGGAAACCCTGTGACCCAGCGTTTCGAACACCCCCAAGCCTTGGCCGACTGGCTGCGCGCTCGCGTGACCGGTGAGCTGCGCTGCGACAGTCGTCGATTGAAAGCGGATGACGGTTTTGTGGCTTGGCCCGGTGGTGTGCACGACGCGCGTCGCTTTGTCTCGGCGGCCTTGAACGATGGTGCTGCGGCCGCGGTGGTGGAAGCGCATGGCCAAGAGGCTTGGGAGCCATGGGACGACCGCGTGGCCGCTTTGCCCGAACTCAAGGCCCAAGCAGGCGAATTGGCCGCGGCGTTTTACGCCCAGCCCATGCGCGAATGGTCGGCGGTGGCCATCACCGGCACCAACGGCAAAACCTCCACCGCGTGGTGGTTGGCTCAGTTGTTGTGCCGCCTAGAGCAACCTTGTGCCATCGTCGGCACCTTGGGTTTGGGTACGCCGACCTCGTCTGCTGGCGACTGGACTTGGGAGCCGACCGGTTTGACCACACCAGATCCTGTGATGTTGCACAGCCAGGCGCGCCGTTGGGTGAGTGCCGGCGTTCGGGCTTGCGCCATTGAAGCTTCGTCGATTGGCTTGGTCGAGGGACGACTGAACGGAGCCCATTTGCGCGTGGCGGTGTTCACCAATTTCACCCAAGACCATTTGGATTTTCACGGCGACATGGCGAGTTACTGGGCCGCCAAGGCTTCTTTGTTTGACTGGCCAACTTTGGAGTCGGTGGTCATCCATGTTGATGACCCTAAGGGTCCGGTCTTGCAAGCGGTTTGGGCCGATCGTCCTCAAGATGTGTGGACCGTGAGCGCCGATGAACAGCGCGCTGACGCAGCACGACTGCAAGTTCGAGGGCTCAGCGCCCACGCCGCAGGCCAACGTTTTGACCTGATCGAGCACGACACCGATGGCGCAGAAGTGGGGCGTTGGCGGGTGGATTGCCCGTTGCTCGGCGATTACAACCGCGTGAACCTCTTGTGTGTGTTGGCGTCGGTTCGGGCCTTGGGTGTGGACATGGGTCGCGCGGTGGCGATGTGCCCCAGCCTCACGGCCGTCCCTGGTCGTTTGCAACCGGTCAGCACAGGTCGCGCTGAAGAGCCCCTGGCATTGGTGGATTACGCCCACACGCCAGATGCGGTCGAGCAGGTCTTGTGCGTGGCGCGCGATCTGGCGGATCGTCGCGGTGGTGCGCTCTGGGCGGTGTTGGGTTGCGGTGGTGACCGCGATGCCTCCAAGCGTCCCTTGATGGCCGCTGCCGCCGAGCGCGGTGCCGATCGGGTGGTGCTCACCAGCGACAACCCCCGCAGCGAATCCCCCGCCAGCATCTTGGACGCCATGGCCGCAGGCTTGTTGTCCAAAGGCCAAGCGGTGTTGGAGGTCGACCGCGCCCAAGCCATTGACTTGGCACTGCAAGCCGCCAGCCCCAACGACGTGGTGGTGATCGCCGGCAAAGGTCATGAGGATTTCCAAGAGGTGGCCGGTGTGCGCCATCCCTTCAGCGATGCGCGCGTGGCCTTGGCCGCTTTGCAGCAGCGCGCCCAACAGGGAGCGCGCCCATGAGCATGAACTTGTCGTCCCTGTTGTCCCAATTGAGTGGTGCCCGTTGCTTGGGTGACTTGACCGTGCCCGTGAGCCGTGTGCACACCGACACCCGTAGCTTGCAAGCTGGCGATTTGTTCGTGGCTTTGAAGGGCGAGCGTTTTGATGCCAATGAGTTCCTAGGCCAAGCGGCCGCACAGGGTGCGGTGATGGTGGTCGGCGAGCGCGACGTGAGCACGGCCGGTGTGCCGGGTGTGCAAGTGCCCGACAGCCGTTTGGCCTTGGGCGAACTCGCCACGGCTTGGCGTGCCCAATGGACGGGCCCTTTGATCGCGGTCACTGGCAGCAACGGCAAAACCACCGTGACGCAAATGATCGCCACCATCCTGCGCACCGCCGCGGGTGAGCAAGCCCACGCCACACAAGGCAACCTGAACAACGACATCGGTGTGCCCTTGACGGTGCTGCGTTTGCGCGCCGAGCACCGCTTGTCGGTGGTCGAGCTGGGCATGAACCACCCCGGTGAAATCGCCTACCTCAGTGCCATCGCCCAGCCCACGGTGGCCTTGGTCAACAACGCACAGCGCGAACACCAAGAGTTCATGGGCACGGTCGAAGCCGTGGCCTGCGAAAACGGCTCGGTCTTGAGCGCATTGCCCGCTGATGGTGTGGCTGTGTTCCCTGCTCACGATGAATACACCGCGCTTTGGCGCGAGCTGAGTGGTTCGCGCCGTGTCTGGGTGTTCGATGACGAACACACCGACGCCAACGTACACGCCACTGGCGTAATCTGGCAAGGTGGCGAATGGCATTTGAACGTAGTCACGCCGATGGGCCAAGTGCCCGTACGTTTGCGTATCGCGGGTCGTCACAACGTGCGAAACGCCTTGGCTGCCGCCGCGTGTGCGCTGGCCGCGGGAGTGTCCTTGGTCCACGTGCAAGCGGGCTTGAACGCGTTTGAGCCCGTGGGTGGCCGTTCGCGCGCTTTGAGCGTACCCCTGTCGCGCGGCACTGTCACGCT
>CAMDCY010000033.1 GCA_945890705.1 Hydrogenophaga intermedia
GAACAGGAGCGCGATTTGCAGCGCCGTCAGCGCACTTTGCAAGAAGACTTGGGTCTTCGCCGCAACGAAGAAACCCAAACACTGATCGAGCGTATCAACCGCAGCATCCAACAAGTGGCCACGGCTGAAAAATACGATCTCATCGTTCAAGAAGCGGCTTATATCAACCCCCGTCTGGACATCACCGACGCCGTCATGAAACGCATGGCTGGTAAATGAGTGGGCAGGGCGCGTGGTGATGGTGTCTTTGGCGTCGCTCGTGGCCGCTTTGGGCGGACGCTTGGTGGGTGACGCTCAAGTGCAGGTGACGCGCTTGGCGCCGCTCGAGACGGCCGACCCGCACGCTTTGTCGTTTGTGTCTCACGCCCGATACGCCTCGCGCATTGCCACCACACAAGCCGCCGCGCTGATCGTTTCACCCGCCTTGGAAGCCGCAGCGGCTGAACGTGGTCCTTGCATCGTTACCGGCGATCCCTATTTGTATTTTGCGCATCTCACCCAATGGTGGCGCGCGCAGCAACGCCAAGCCCAGACCCCGACGGTCGATGCCAGTGCCAGCATTCACCCCGCAGCCAAGATCGGTCAGGGTGTCGACATCGGGCCGTTTGTGGTGGTGCAAGCCGGTGCCGAGGTGGGCGATGGCGTGGTCTTGGGTGCCCATGCCGTGGTGGGGCCCAGTGCCCGCATTGGCGCGAACAGCCGCTTGGCGCCGCACGTGATCGTTGGTGAGGACTGCAGCTTGGGTGAGCGCTGTGTGGTGCACGCGGGCGTGGTGATCGGTGCCGACGGTTTTGGTTTTGCACCGTACCAAGGTCAGTGGATCAAGATTGAACAGCTAGGTGCGGTGCGCATCGGCAACGACGTAGAAATTGGTGCCAACACCTGCATTGACCGCGGGGCACTTGACGACACCGTGATCGAGGACGGGGTCAAGCTCGACAACCTGATTCAAATCGGACACAACGTGCGTATCGGTGCTCACACGGCCATGGCCGGTTGTGTGGGGGTGGCCGGCAGCGCCACGATTGGAGCGCACTGCACGGTCGGTGGTGGGGCGGTGATCTTGGGGCATTTGCAATTGGCCGATCGGGTGAGCATCTCGGCCGCCTCGGTGGTCACGCGCTCGATCAACCAGCCCGGCCACTACAGCGGCATCTTTCCCATCGACGACAATGCGAGTTGGGAAAAAAATGCGGCTTCGCTCAAGCAGCTCAACCGCTTGCGCCAACGACTCGTCGCTTTGGAGCGGTCCTTGCCTTCCAATCAATCAATACCCTCAGAACCATGATGGACATCCACGAAATCCTCAAACAGCTGCCGCATCGCTACCCGTTTTTGCTCGTTGATCGCGTGCTCGAGTTGGAGAAGGGTAAGCGCATCAAGGCCTTGAAAAATGTCACGATCAATGAGCCGTTTTTTGTGGGGCACTTTCCCCATCGCCCTGTGATGCCAGGTGTGCTCATGCTCGAAGCCATGGCGCAAGTCGCGGCCCTGTTGGCGTTTGACACTTTGGGTGTCACACCCGACAACAAAACCATCTACTACTTCGCGGGCATTGACGGGGCGCGTTTTAAGCGACCCGTGGAGCCAGGTGATCAGCTGGTCATGGACGTTAGCCTGGAGCGCATGAAGGCCGGTATTTTTAAGTTCAAAGGCACCACACGCGTGGGCGCTGAGATCGCTTGCGAGGCCGAGTTGATGTGCACCATGCGCACCATCGCTTGACGGTAAGGAGCGCTCAGTGTCCTTGATTCACCCCACCGCGGTGGTTGACCCACAGGCCCAACTCGATTCGTCGGTTTCGGTTGGTCCTTACACCGTCATTGGTCCGCACGTTCGGGTTGACGCGGGCACGACCATCGGTGCGCACTGTGTCATCGAGGGACACACCACCATCGGGCGCGACAACCGCATTTTTCAATTCAACTCTTTGGGTGCCATTCCCCAAGACAAAAAATACGCGGGTGAACCTTGTGAGCTCGTCATTGGCGACCGCAACACCATTCGAGAGTTTTGTACCTTCAACATCGGTTCACCCACGGGTGGCGCCTTCACCCGCATCGGCCACGACAACTGGGTTATGGCCTATGTGCATTTGGCCCACGATTGCTTGGTGGGCAACCACACGATTTTCGCCAACAACTCGCAACTCGCTGGCCACGTAGAGGTCGACGACTGGGTCATTTTGGGCGGCTTCACGGTGGTGCACCAGTTCGTTCGCATCGGGGCGCACGCCATGACGGCCATGTGCTCCTTGCTGTTCGCCGATGTGCCGCCCTACGTGATGTGCCAAGGCCAACCCGCAGGTGCGCGCTCGATGAACTTCGAGGGCCTGCGCCGCCGCGGTTTTGGTCCCGAGCGCATCTCGGCCGTCAAGGCCATGCACAAAGCCCTGTACCGCGATGGGCTGACCTTGGCCCAATCGTGCGAGGCGATTGAAGCCCTCAAAACCCGCATCCCCGAATCGGCGACGGATGTGGACCAGATGCTGGCTTTTTTGAGCCAATCGGCCAACAGCCAGCGCGGCATCGTGCGCTGAGCATCGGCAAGCAACGTGGACCCCCGTTTTTTTGCGCTGGTGGCCGGAGAGACCTCGGGCGACCTGCTGGCCGGGCTTTTGTTGCAAGGGTTTGCTGAACGTTGGCCTCGGCTGCGAACCGCGGGCATTGGTGGTCCGCGCATGGCCGATCAAGGTTTTGACGCGTGGTGGCCGAGCCAGAAACTGGCCGTTCGGGGCTATTGGGAGGTACTGCGGCACTATCGCGAAATCGTCGGCATCCGCAGCGAACTCAAGCGCCGCCTGTTGAGTGGCCCCAGGCCCGATGTGTTCATCGGTGTCGATGCGCCCGACTTCAACCTCGCCTTGGAAGCCGACCTCAAAGCCCAAGGCGTCAAGACGGTGCACTTTGTTTGCCCTTCGATTTGGGCTTGGCGTCCCGAGCGTGTGCAGACCATCCGCCGCAGCGTGGACCACGTGCTGTGCATCTTTCCGTTTGAGCCCGAGCTCTTGGCCCAACACGGCATTGACAGCACCTACGTGGGGCACCCACTGGCCAACACCATTCCTCTGGTGCCCGACCGCGCCGCGGCCCGCCAGCGTTTGGGGTTTGCTACCGATGACACGGTGTTGGCGATCTTGCCGGGATCGCGCGTCTCCGAAATTCAATACCTGGCCCGCGTGTTTTTTGAGGCCGCGATCTGCGCCTTGCGAGAACGTCCGGATCTTAAATTTGCCGTGCCCGCCATTCCCGGCTTGCGCCCCGCGATCGAGGCCGCGGCTCGTCAGGCTGGTTTTGAGCGCTGGCCGCAGGCGCTGCACATCGTGGACGGTCAGTCGCACGCGGTGTTGGCGGCTTGCGATGTGACGCTGATCGCCAGTGGCACCGCCACCTTGGAGGCCGCGCTCTTCAAGCGCCCGATGGTGATTGCCTACAAGATGAACAGCTTGTCTTGGCAGATCATGCGGCGCAAACAACTGCAGCCCTGGGTGGGCTTGCCCAATATTTTGTGTGGTGACTTTGTGGTGCCAGAGTTTTTGCAAGATACGGCCACGCCCCAGGCCTTGTCTCAAGCCGTGCTGGGCTGGTTGGATACGCCCGAACGCACCCAAACCTTGGCCCAGCGCTTCACCGAATTGCACACCACCTTGACCTGTGACACCGCGCAGCGGGCCACCGATGCGATCCAAACCGTTCTTGCACGCTGAGCAAGCGCCCCTGGTATGGGAAGTGCCGGGCTTGGTCGCGGGCGTGGACGAGGCCGGGCGTGGACCTTTGGCCGGTCCGGTGGTGGCCGCGGCCGTCATCCTGAACGACAAAACCCCCATCCGGGGTTTGACCGACTCGAAAAAACTCACCGCTTTGCGCCGCGAGCGTTTGTACGACGAGATCATGGCCCATGCGCTGTGCTGCAGCATCGCCCAAGCGTCGGTCGAAGAAATCGACGAACTCAACATCTTGCAAGCCACGCTCTTGGCCATGCGCCGAGCGGTGCAGGGCTTGCGCCTCAAACCCAACAAGGTACTGGTCGACGGCAATCGGCTGCCACCCTTGGACGTGTTGGCCGAGGCGGTGGTCGGTGGTGATGCCTTGGTGCCCGCCATTTCGGCCGCGTCCATTTTGGCCAAGGTCACCCGAGACCGTTTGCTGGTGACCTTGCACGAGCAGCACCCGGGCTATGGTTTTGACCGCCACAAAGGCTATGGCACGGCGGAGCACCTGCGCGCTTTGAACACCTTGGGGCCTTTGCCTGAGCACCGCAAGTCCTTTGCCCCTGTCGCCCAAGCCTGGTTGGCCGTGCGTCCCCCCATTTGAGCGCTTGCCATGACCGCACCGAGCCCCATTTCCTCCAAAGACAACCCTTTGCTCAAGCAATTGCGCTTGCTCAGCCAAGACAGCACGGCGTACCGAAAGATCGGCCGTGTCTGGTTGGAGGGGGACCACCTCTGCCGGGCCTTGCTCGATCGGGGTCAGACACCTGCGGTTGCGGTGTTCACTGAGTCGCATTGGCCACAGGCTGATGAGCGCTTACGCTATTCGGCGCCGCTCGTGCACACCGTGCCCGACCGTCTGATGGCCAGCGTGAGTGGTTTGGAGTCGCCCGCCGGTGTCGGCTTTGTGTGGGAACTGCCCGAGGCCCCAGCGGTCCTGAGCGATGTGCCCACGGTGGTCTTGGACCGGTTGCAAGACGCCGGCAATGTGGGCTCGGTCTTGCGCAGTGCAGCAGCCTTTGGTTTTCGCCAGGTGCTGGCCTTGCGGGGCACCGCCGCCTTGTGGTCGCCCAAGGTGGTGCGCGCGGGCATGGGCGCGCATTTTGGACTGCGTTTGATCGAATCTTTGTCGGGCGAAGACCTGGAATGCCTGCAAGTGCCCTTGGTCTTGACCAGCTCACACCAAGGCGATTGGTTGCACCAAACCCAGCTGCCCTGGCCCTGTGCTTGGGTCATGGGCCACGAGGGGCAGGGCGTGGGTCCGGCCTTGGCCGAGCGCGCCTCGCGCTGGGTGCGCATCGGCCAGCCCGGTGGGGAAGAGTCGCTCAACGTCGCCGCGGCCGCGGCCATCTGTCTGCACGCGAGCGCGGTGGCCAGCCAGTTATAATTCCAAGGTTTATCCGCCCCACACACACACCTAGGTGTTGGCCCGGGCGCTTGGGCAACGATCGTGGCACTTGCTGGATCGTGACTCAGGTGTCAAGGTCAGCTTGGCTGTGTCCATTTTTCTGGAGATTTCCGTGCTGCCCGTCCACCCGAAAGCCCTTATCGCGCTCGCCGACGGCACGGTCTTTACCGGGATTTCCATCGGCGCCCCTGGTCACACCACGGGCGAAGTCGTCTTCAACACCTCGTTGACCGGCTACCAAGAAATCCTCACCGATCCGAGCTACTGCCGACAAATCGTCACCCTCACGTACCCGCACATTGGCAACACCGGCGCCAACAGCGAAGACGTGGAGGCCGATCGCATCCACGCAGCTGGCTTGATCATCAAAGACCTGCCCCTCTTGGCGTCCAATTTCCGCAGCCAAGAATCCCTGGACGCTTACCTCCAGCGCGAAGGCACCGTGGCCATTGCCGGCCTCGATACACGCGCCCTCACGCGCCGCCTGCGCACCCACGGAGCCCAAAACGGCTGCATTTTGGCTTTGCCCGAAGGCGAGGCCTTGACCGATGCCCACCGCGCCAAAGCCATTGAGCTCGCCAAAGCTGCGCCCAACATGGCCGGTTTGGACCTGGCCCAAGTGGTCAGCGCCACCAGCCCTTACCCATGGACCCAGACCGAGTGGCAACTCGGCTTTGGTTACGGCGAACAAATCGCCCCACGTTTTCACGTGGTGGCCTACGACTTCGGCGTGAAGAAAAACATCTTGCGCATGCTCAGCGAACGCGGTTGCAAAGTCACCGTGGTACCGGCCAAAACGCCGGCAGCCGATGTGCTCAAGCTCAAGCCCAACGGCGTGTTTTTGTCCAACGGCCCTGGCGACCCACAGCCTTGTGACTACGCGATCGCCGCGGCGCGCGAGATCATCGAGCAGGGTGTACCGACCTTTGGCATTTGCTTGGGTCACCAAATCATGGCCTTGGCCAGCGGTGCCCAGACCTTCAAGATGAAGTTCGGCCACCACGGCGCCAACCACCCGGTGCGCGAAACCGAGACCGGTCGTGTGTCGATCACCAGTCAGAACCACGGTTTTGCGGTGGACGAGGCCTCTTTGCCCGCCAACCTCAAAGCCACCCACGTGAGCTTGTTTGATGGCACTTTGCAAGGCTTGGCGCGCACCGACAAACCCGCGTTTTGCTTCCAGGGTCACCCCGAGGCGTCGCCCGGTCCGCACGACATCGGCTATTTGTTTGACCGCTTCATGGGGCTGATGGAACAGCCGGGCGCCTCGGCATGAGCACCTACGGGGTCACCGATTTGAGCACCTATGTGATGGGGGCGATTGGCATCATTTTGTTGCCAGGGCCGAACTCTTTGTATGTGTTGTCAGTGGCCACGGGCCGTGGTGTTCACCAAGGCTTTCGCTCGGCAGGCGGGGTTTTTGTGGGCGACACGATTTTGTTGCTGTTGGTGGCCTTGGGTGCCGCGGGTTTGTTGCACACCCAACCGGCCCTGTTTGCCATCGTGCAGTACGCCGGCGCCGCCTACTTGGCTTGGGTGGGCTGGGGTTTGCTCAGATACGCGCTGACCAAGCGCCCTGAGGGCGACGAACAGGCCAACCCCGAGCCGCCCGCCAATTTGCAGCAACCGTTTCGCCGAGCGCTGATCATCAGTTTGCTCAACCCCAAAGCGATCTTCTTTTTGCTGTCTTTTTTTGTTCAGTTCATCGATCCGGCGTACCCCAACCCGGCGGTGCCATTTTTGATTCTGGCGGCCATCCTGATGGCCTTCAGTGGGATTTACCTGTCGGTGTTGATCGTGGCTGGCGCCCAAATGGCCAGCGGCTTTCGACGCCGACAACGCCTGAGCGCGGCTTTGTCCGGCGCTGTGGGTGCTTTGTTCATCTGGTTCGGGGCCAAGCTCGCGACCGCTAGCCTGGGTTAATACACATGCCAAAACGCAACGACATACAAACCGTCCTCATCATCGGCGCAGGCCCCATCGTCATCGGGCAAGCGTGTGAATTCGACTACTCTGGCGTGCAGGCTTGTAAAGCATTGCGCGAAGAGGGCTACCGTGTGGTGCTGATCAACAGCAACCCCGCGACCATCATGACCGACCCCGCCACGGCCGATGTCACCTACATCGAGCCCATCACTTGGCAAACGGTCGAAAAAATCATCGCCAAAGAGCGGCCGTTGGTCAAAGGTGGTTTTGCCATTCTGCCCACCATGGGCGGCCAAACCGCGCTGAACTGCGCCTTGGACCTGTGGCACCACGGTGTCTTGGCAAAGTACGACGTGGAACTGATCGGTGCCACGCCCGAGGCCATCGACAAGGCCGAAGACCGCCTGAAATTCAAAGACGCCATGACCAAGATTGGTTTGGGTTCGGCGCGTTCGGGTATTGCCCACAGCATGGAAGAGGCTTGGGAGGTGCAAAAGCGCATGGGCTTCCCCACGGTCATTCGACCCAGCTTTACCCTGGGCGGCACCGGCGGCGGCATTGCTTACAACCCCGAAGAATTCGAGACCATTTGCAAGCGCGGCTTGGAAGCCTCGCCCACCAACGAGTTGTTGATCGAAGAGTCCTTGCTCGGGTGGAAAGAGTACGAGATGGAAGTGGTGCGCGACAAGGCGGACAACTGCATCATCGTGTGCTCGATCGAAAACCTGGATCCCATGGGCGTGCACACCGGTGACTCCATCACCGTGGCGCCCGCCCAAACCTTGACCGACAAGGAATACCAAATTTTGCGCAACGCCTCCTTGGCAGTGTTGCGAGAGATCGGCGTGGACACAGGCGGCTCCAACGTGCAGTTCTCCATCAACCCCAAAGATGGCCGCATGGTCGTCATCGAGATGAACCCGCGCGTGTCGCGCTCCTCGGCCCTGGCCTCCAAGGCCACGGGGTTCCCAATCGCCAAGGTCGCGGCCAAACTGGCCGTGGGCTTCACCTTGGACGAGCTCAAGAACGACATCACCGGTGGCGCCACACCCGCGTCTTTTGAGCCCTCGATCGACTACGTGGTCACCAAGATCCCGCGTTTTGCCTTCGAAAAATTCCCCACCGCCGACAGCCGTTTGACCACCCAAATGAAATCGGTGGGCGAGGTCATGGCCATGGGCCGCACCTTCCAAGAGTCCTTCCAAAAAGCCCTGCGCGGTTTGGAAGTGGGCGTGGACGGCATGAACGAAAAAACCCAAGACCGCGAGGTGCTCGAGCGCGAATTGGGTGAGCCCGGCCCCGACCGCATTTGGTACGTCGGTGACGCCTTCGCCGCCGGTTGGTCCATCGACGAGGTGCACCAGTTCACCAAAATCGACAAATGGTTCTTGGTGCAAATCGAAGAGATCGTCAAGCTCGAACTGGCGATGGAAAAGACCAACTTGGATGCCATCGACGCCGACACCCTGCGCGGTTTGAAGCAAAAAGGCTTTTCTGACCGCCGCTTGGCCAAACAGCTCAAGACCACCGAGCAGGCCATTCGCGAGCGCCGCAAGGCCTTGAACATCCGCCCGGTGTACAAGCGGGTGGACACCTGTGCGGCCGAGTTCGCCACCGACACCGCATACCTGTACTCGACTTACGAAGGCCAGGGCGATGGCGAGTGCGAAGCCGAGCCCACGAACAACAAAAAAATCATGGTGTTGGGTGGTGGCCCCAACCGCATCGGCCAGGGCATTGAATTTGACTACTGCTGCGTGCACGCCGCCTTGGCCATGCGCGAGGACGGTTATGAGACCATCATGGTCAACTGCAACCCCGAGACCGTCTCGACCGATTACGACACCTCCGACCGCTTGTATTTCGAGCCCCTGACACTCGAGGACGTGCTGGAAATCGTCGACAAAGAAAAGCCGTTGGGCGTCATCGTCCAGTACGGCGGTCAAACGCCACTCAAGTTGGCGCTGGGCCTTGAGGCCGCGGGCGTACCCATCATCGGCACCAGCCCCGATATGATCGACGCAGCCGAAGACCGCGAGCGTTTCCAGCAAATGCTGCAGACTTTGGGCTTGCGCCAGCCGCCCAACGCCACCGCCCGCACCGAGCCCGAGGCCTTGGAAAAAGCCGCCGCCTTGGGTTACCCCTTGGTGGTTCGCCCCAGCTACGTGCTCGGTGGCCGCGCCATGGAGATCGTGCACGAGCAGCGCGACCTGGAACGTTACATGCGCGAAGCCGTGAAGGTCAGCAACGACTCGCCCGTGCTTTTGGACCGGTTCCTGAACGACGCCATCGAGTGCGACGTGGACGCGATCCGCGACCACACCGGCCGCGTGTTCATCGGTGGTGTGATGGAGCACATCGAGCAAGCAGGCGTGCACAGTGGTGACTCGGCCTGTTCCTTGCCGCCTTACTACCTGAGCAAAGCCACGGTGGACGAGCTGAAACGACAGACCGCCGCCATGGCCAAAGGCCTGAGCGTGGTGGGCTTGATGAACGTGCAGTTCGCCATCCAACAAATCGACGGCCAAGACGTGATTTTTGTGTTAGAGGTCAACCCCCGCGCCTCGCGCACCGTGCCCTTTGTCTCCAAAGCCACCGGCATCCAATTGGCCAAAGTGGCGGCGCGCTGCATGGCCGGTCAATCCTTGGACGAGCAAGGCATTGGCGCCGAAGTCACACCGCCGTACTTCAGCGTCAAAGAAGCCGTGTTCCCGTTCGTGAAGTTTCCTGGCGTGGACACCATCCTCGGCCCCGAGATGAAGTCCACCGGCGAGGTCATGGGCGTGGGTAAGACCTTTGGCGAAGCCTTTGTGAAGAGCCAGCTTGGCGCGGGTACGCGTTTGCCGACCCAAGGCCGTGTCTTCATGACCGTGAAGAACAGCGACAAAGCCCGGGTGGTCGATGTCGCCCGTGAACTGGTGGGCATGGGTTTTGAGTTGGTGGCCACCCGAGGCACCGCGGCCGCGATCGAGGCCGCTGGCGTGAAAGTGCAAACCGTCAACAAGGTCACCGAAGGTCGTCCCCACATCGTCGATATGATCAAGAACAACGACATCGCCTTGGTCATCAACACGGTAGAGGAGCGGCGCAATGCCATTGCCGACAGCCGCGCCATCCGCACCTCGGCTTTGTTGGCCCGCGTCACGACCTTCACCACCATCGCTGGCGCAGAAGCGGCGGTCGAAGGCATGAAACACATGAACCACTTGGACGTGATCTCCGTCCAGGAAATGCACGCGCAACTCAAGGCGTGAAGGAAGGAAGACCATGAGCACCATCCCGATCACCAAACGCGGCGCCGAAAAACTCAAAGAAGAGTTGCACCGCCTCAAAACGGTTGACCGACCCTGGGTCATCAACGCAATTGCCGAGGCGCGTGCACAAGGCGATTTGAGCGAGAACGCCGAATACGAAGCCGCCAAAGATCGCCAAGGCTTTATTGAAGGTCGCATCGCCGAAGTCGAGAGCAAGCTCTCGGGTTCGCAGGTCATTGACCCGAGCACGGTGGACGCGGGTGGCCGTGTGGTGTTCGGCGCTACGGTCAAGCTCGAAGACGAAGATTCCGGTGCGCAAGTCACCTACCAAATCGTGGGCGAAGACGAAGCCGATTTGAAGCTGGGCCTCATCAACATCGGCAGCCCTATTGCCCGAGCCTTGATCGGCAAGGAAGAGGGCGATGTGGCCGAGGTGCAGGCCCCGGGCGGCACCCGTCGCTACGAAATCGTGGCGGTTCGCTACGAATGAGGGCCTGGCCCCTGTGGCTCGCTGCCCTGTGGTGGGGCGGCATGAGCGCCGTGAGTTTTGTGGTCGTGCCCACCCTGTTTGCCCGTTTGGGCCCCGCGGTTGCCGGTCCGGTGGCCGCGCAGCTCTTTGCTTTGCAAAGCACTGGGGTGATCGTGGTGGGTTTGGCCTTGCTGCTGTGGTTGCGTCAACAGCGACGGCGCGTGCCAGCCCAGGACATCGGGCCTTTGATGGGCACCATGGCGCTGGTGTTGTTGGCCATGTTGGCCGCCTTCTTGCAAGAGTTTGCTGTGGCCGAGCGCATCGTCTCGGCGCGCAGCGCGGGCGGTGATTTGCGCCTGTGGCACGGCCTGGGCAGTGCTTTGGTGTTTCTGCAGTGGTTTTGCGGCGCTTGGGTGTTCAAGCGCCTGATCCTAAGCGCGTTTTAAGCCCCCACGCTGCCTTGCGCGGCGAGCAAGGTGTTCATCATCAACATGGTGATGGTCATGGGGCCAACACCGCCGGGCACCGGCGTGATGTGGCTGGCAACTTGGCGCACGCCTTCAAAGTCCACGTCGCCGCAGAGCTTGCCGGCACCGTTGCGGTTCATGCCCACGTCTAAGACCACCGCGCCAGGTTTGACCATGTCGGCCGTCAAAACGTTGCGCTTGCCCACCGCGGCTACGATCACGTCAGCTTGCAGTGTCAGCGCTTTTAAATTTTGAGTACCACTGTGGCAAACGGTGATGGTGGCGTTGGCTTGCAAGAGCATCAAGGCCATGGGCTTGCCCACAATGTTGCTGCGACCGATCACCACCGCGTGTTTGCCTTTGAGTGAGTAGCCGATGCTCTCGAGCATCTTCATGCAACCAAACGGGGTGCAAGGCCAAAAACCGGACATGCCGGTCATGAGGGCGCCGGCGCTGGTGACGTGAAAACCATCCACGTCCTTGGTCGGGCTGATGGCTTTAATCACCCGTTGGGCATCGATGTGGGCGGGCAAGGGCAATTGCACCAAGATGCCATGGATGGTGGGGTCTTGGTTCAACGCCTCGATTCGCTCGAGCAGGGCCGCTTGGCTCAAGTCTGCGCCGTGGCGCTCCAGCACCGAGTGCATGCCGGTGTCTTCGCAGGCCTTGACCTTGTTTCGCACATACACTTCAGAGGCGGGGTTGTCACCCACCAAGACAACGGCCAAACCAGGTGTGATGTTTTGGGATTTGAGAGTGGCCACGCCTTGGCGGACGTCGTTGCGGAGTTGCTGTGACAGTGCTTTGCCGTCGATGAGTTGTGCGGTCATTCGTGAGGTTTTAGGCTTTGGGTGCGGAGCCCAAAGCAACTTTGAGCAAATCGGCCACGGTGTTGGCGCTGAGTTTTTCCATGATGTTGGCGCGGTGCGCCTCGACCGTTTTGATGCTGATGCCCAAGTCATCAGCGATTTGCTTGTTCAAGCGGCCAGCGACAATCCGCTCGAGCACTTGGGATTCACGTCCGGTGAGTTTGGCGAGCAGGGCCTCACGGCTGGCGCTTTGTTGAGAGCTGATGAAGGCCTCACGGGCGCGCTCCAACATGCGCTCGACCAAGTCCAACAACTGGGGCTCTTGGAAGGGCTTTTGGATGAAATCCATGGCACCGTTTTTCATGGACTCGACCGCCATGGGGACGTCTCCATGACCGGTGATAAACATGATGGGCAGGGGCGATTGGCGTTCGATCAAGCGGGCTTGCAACTCCATGCCGTTCATGCCGCCCATGCGAATGTCGGCAATCAAGCAGGCCACCTCGCGAGGGTCGTAGCGACTCAGGAAAGCTTCCGCTGACTCGTAACAACGTACCCGGTAGTCTTTACCTTCGAGGAGCCACTGCAATGAATCGCGAACCGCTTCGTCATCATCAACAACGTACACCGTTCCTTTTTTAGGAATCAAACTCATTCTTTTCCTTCAACAACCAAGGTCGGTTTAAGCGGGGCTTAGGACGCTGCGCGATGTCACAGGAATCCAGAAGCTGAAGCAACACCCCACAACCTCGGCCCCATTGTAGAGGTTCTGAACTTTCATCTGACCGTTGTGCGATTCCACGATGCTTCGGCACAATTTCAAGCCGATGCCCATGCCCTCGGCCTTGGTGCTGTAAAAAGCCTCGTAAATCCGTTCAATCATGTCGTCGGGGACTCCGTTGCCGGAGTCCAGCACGGCAAACTCGACCACATCTTGGTCTTCTTCCCGCTTGGGGCCCACGCGCAATTCCACCCAACGCTTGCCGGCAGGCCGCTCGGCTTGTGCAATGGCTTCCCCCGCGTTTTTGATCAGGTTGATCAGCACCTGTTCAATCAAGATGGGGTCCACGACCAGGGTGGGCAAGCGTGCCGCGATATAGGGCACCAAACGCACCTGTTGGCGGCGCAGCTCAATGTCGGCCAATTCGGTGGCGTTGCCCACCATTTGCAGCACGTCCGAGGGCGTGCGGTTGGGCTCGCTGCGCTTCACAAACGATCGGATGCGCTGGATGATTTGCCCCGCCCGCTGGGCTTGTTTGGCGGTTTTCTCCAAAGCTCCCAGCAACTCGTCGGGCTGGATGCGTTGGCCTTGGATGCGCGACATCATGCCAGTGCAGTAGTTGCTGATGGCCGTCAGGGGCTGGTTGAGTTCGTGGGCCACGCTGGAGGCCATCTCGCCCATGGTGATGAGGCGACTGGCGGTTTGCGCGCGCTCGGCTTGGCGCGCGGCCTGTTCTTCGGCGTTACGCCGCGGCGTGATGTCCGAGGCGATCACCATTTGCGCCAGTCGACCGTCGACCCAAGTCAGGTAGCGCGTACGCACCTCCAGCCAGCGGTCCAAATCGGCCACATAGACCTCGGCGTTTTCGGTGCTGGCGTTGGTCAGCGACTCGGTGGGCATCCCCACCAGGCTGTCGACTTCGTCGTCGTCTTGGTTGCTGGGTGTGGCTGGGAGGTTACCGGCTTGCTCGATCAAGCTCAGGTGTCCACGCCCCAAAGGTCCAAACCACTGGCGGTACATGCGGTTGGAGAAGAGCAACTCGGTTTTGCCCAGCGGGGCCACGGAGACGGCAGCGTCCAGGCTCTCCAGCACGGTGGTGAAACGTTCATAGGAAGCGGTCAGCTCTTCACGGATGCGCTTGGGCTCGGTGATGTCGGTCATCGAGGTCATCCAGCCGGTTTGAACGCCTTTGGTGTCGATGAGCGGGGAAACGTACATCCGCGCATCGAAGCGGGTGCCATCTCGGCGTTTGACCCTGACTTCAAAGCCCCCCGGGGTTGAACGGCCCTGCAGTTCGTCGTCCAAGCGGGTGTGCAGGTACTCGTGGTCTTCTTCTGGCCAGTAAGTGAAGGGCGCCGTTTGCCCCACCAACTCGCTCTCCGACCAGCCCGTCATGTCGCAGAAAGCGGGGTTGACGTAGGAAATCCGCCCTTGTTTGTCCAAGGCCCGCATGCCCGTGAGCATCGAGTTCTCCATAGCGCGGCGAAAGTTGGTTTCGTTGTAAAGCGCCTGTTGGGTCTGGATTCGCTTTCGGGTGTGGCGCCAAGTGCCCACCAGCATCCAAATGGTCAGGGCGCTCAAAGAACCCAAAATCCAAAAAAACCCGCTGCCCACGATGTCCTGTGAGGTCCGGTAGCCCTGCGCCTTGAGGACCAAACCGTTGCCAATGGGGGCCACCAGCACGCTGTGTTCCAAGGGCTGCCGCGTCCAAGGCACCCATCGGTAGAGGGCGTCAACCATCGGCAGGTGACCGGCCAAGGTGTTTTGCGCATCGTCTTGTAAGGCCAAGGCGTAACGCGCAGCGATCTCGGATGGAATCCCGTAGCGCATCACACCGTCCATGCTGAATTCGGCCATCAGGGTGCCCTTCATGAGTCCTTGCTCGATCAGAGGGACCTGCAAAATAAAACCGTAAGCGTTGGGGTTGTGGGCAATCGCTTGGGAGTAGACCGGTTGTTGCCGTACTTTGGCGTTGTCAAACGTGATGCGCTGCTCACCGTCCTCCAAAGTTTGTCCGGTCACCCGTTGCAAGCCCAGCGGCGCGCTGGCAGCCAAATAACTGGCTTTGACCACGCGACGCTCGTCCACCCATGACAGACCCAAGAGTTCGGGGTAACGGCCGACCATGGCCTCGGCTTCCAAGACAAAAGCATTCAGACCCATGACTTGCGTGCTGGTGTCGCGTGCCATGCGCATGAGCTCTTCTTGTCGCTCGAGCAAGCGCAGGCGGATGCGTTGCTGGGCGTATTCCACATCCCGCGTGACGGCTTCTTTTTCTCGCTCAAGCTCGTCGATGCGCAAATAGGTCATCGAGATCACGATAGCCGCCATGAACACAAATACCGCGACCACCGGTCCCAAGGTGGCGAAACGGTCTTGGCGTGCGGGCGGCAGTCGTCGCCACCAGCCAATCCACCAGGTGCTGAGCGCGCGACGGCTTGTGTGTGCTTTCATGGTCCTCAAGTCTACGTGAGGGCCAAACCCAGCTTCCGCACCTTTTTATATTTCTTAATGTGAAATAGATGAGCACATGTTGAAATATTAAAGCCGCTGTGACATACTTCCAACACCGAATTTTTGAACATCGGCCACAACACAGGAGACAAACATGTCGGGTCACGAGCAAGCATCACAACACATCCCTGTCGATGTGGATACCCAAGAAACCCGCGAGTGGAAAGACGCCTTGGCCGCGGTGATCGAACGTGTGGGTCCCGAGCGAGCCCATTTCTTGTTGGAAGAGTTGCTTGAAGAGGCCCGCCAGCACAGCATCGATTTGCCGTTTTCGGCCACCACCGGTTACGTGAACTCCATTGAGCCGACCGAAGAGGCGCGTTGCCCTGGCAACATTGAGATCGAAGAGCGCTTGCGTTCGTACATGCGTTGGAATGCGATGGCCATGGTCGTCAAAGCCAACCGCCACAACCCCGAAGACGGAGGCGACTTGGGCGGCCACATCGGTTCGTTTGCATCGCTGGCCCACATGTTCGGTGCCGGTTTTAACCACTTTTGGCACGCCGAAAACGAAAATCACGGTGGTGATTGCCTCTACATCCAAGGCCACGTCTCGCCCGGTGTTTACGCCCGCGCCTACCTCGAAGGCCGGTTGACCGAAGAGCAGTTGCTCAATTTCCGCCAAGAGGTGGACGGCAATGGCCTGTCCAGTTACCCGCACCCCAAACTCATGCCCGAGTTCTGGCAATTCCCCACCGTGTCGATGGGCTTGGGCCCCTTGATGGCCATTTACCAAGCGCGCTTTTTGAAGTACCTGCACGCCCGTGGCATTGCCAACACCGAGAACCGTAAGGTCTGGGTGTTCTGCGGCGACGGCGAGATGGACGAGGTCGAATCCTTGGGCGCCATCAGCTTGGCAGCCCGAGAAAATTTGGACAACCTGATTTTCGTGGTGAATTGCAACTTGCAGCGTTTGGACGGCCCCGTGCGCGGCAACGGCAAGATCATCCAAGAACTCGAAGGCGAGTTCCGTGGCTCGGGCTGGAACGTCCTCAAGCTGATCTGGGGCAGTGGCTGGGACCCTTTGCTCGCCCGCGACAAAGACGGTGCGCTGCGCAAAATCATGATGGAGACCTTGGACGGCGACTACCAAGCCTTCAAGGCCAACGACGGCGCTTATGTCCGCAAGCATTTCTTTGGCCGCGACCCCAAGGCTTTGGAGTTGGTCGCGCACCTGAGCGACGACGATCTGTGGAACCTCAAGCGCGGGGGGCACGACCCCCAAAAGGTCTACGCTGCGTACCACAAGGCCGTCAACCACAAGGGCCAGCCCACCGTCATGCTGATCAAAACCGTCAAGGGTTTTGGCATGGGCAAAGCCGGCGAGGGCAAGAACACGGTTCACCAAACCAAGAAGCTCACGGACGACGACATCAAGTACATGCGTGATCGCTTCAACATCCCGATCCCCGACAGCGAGCTGTCAAAGATCCCGTTCTACAAGCCGGCCGACGACACGCCTGAGATGCGTTACCTGCACGAGCGCCGCCAAGCGCTGGGCGGTTATTTGCCCAAGCGCCGCGTCAAAGCCGAAGAAAACTTCACTGTGCCTTCTTTGGAAACCTTCAAAGCCGTGATGGAGCCCACCGCCGAAGGCCGTGAAATCTCCACCACCCAAGCCTATGTGCGCTTCCTGACGCAGTTGCTGCGCGACCAAGCCTTGGGCCCGCGCGTGGTGCCCATCTTGGTGGACGAGGCCCGCACCTTCGGTATGGAAGGCCTGTTCCGTCAGATCGGTATATACAACCCCGCAGGCCAACAGTACACCCCGGTCGACAAAGACCAGGTCATGTACTACAAGGAAGACAAGGCCGGCCAGATCCTGCAAGAAGGCATCAACGAAGCCGGTGGCATGTCCAGCTGGATCGCCGCGGCCACAAGCTACAGCACCAGCAACCGCATTATGGTGCCGTTCTATGTGTACTACTCGATGTTCGGCTTCCAGCGCATCGGCGACTTGGCTTGGGCGGCGGGCGACATGCAAGCCCGCGGCTTCTTGCTCGGCGGCACGTCGGGGCGCACCACGCTCAACGGCGAAGGCTTGCAGCACGAAGACGGCCACAGCCACATCTTGGCCAACACCATCCCGAACTGCGTGTCGTATGACCCGACCTTCGCTCACGAAGTCGGCGTGATCCTGCACCACGGCCTGAAGCGCATGGTGGAAAAGCAAGACAACGTCTTCTATTACCTGACCCTGCTGAATGAAAACTACGCCATGCCTGGCCTGACCGCCGGCACCGAAGAGCAGATCATCAAGGGCATGTATTTGCTGCAAAAAGGCGAGGGCGACAAAAAAGCCCCGCGCGTGAACCTGTTGGGCTCGGGCACCATCCTGCGCGAATCCACGGCCGCCCGCGACTTGCTCGCGGCGGACTGGGGCGTGGCCGCCAACGTTTGGAGCTGCCCCAGCTTCAACGAGCTCACCCGCGACGGCCAGGACGCCGAGCGTTTCAACCTCTTGCACCCCACCGATGCGCCCAAGGTGCCGTTCGTGGCGCAACAGCTGGAGCCCTACGTGGGCCCCGTGGTCGCTTCGACCGATTACATGAAGGCCTACGCCGAACAGATCCGCCCCTTCATCCCAAAAGGCCGCACCTACAAGGTCTTGGGTACCGACGGCTTCGGCCGCTCGGACTTCCGCAGCAAGCTGCGCGAACACTTCGAGGTCAATCGCCACTACATTGTCGTGGCCGCACTCAAGGCCCTGAGCGAAGAAGGCACGGTGCCCGTGGCCAAAGTGGCTGAAGCCATCAAAAAGTACGGCATCAAGGTTGATAAGGTCAACCCGCTGTACGCATAACCCATCGGGAGACACAACATGGCATTGGTAGAAGTAAAAGTCCCAGACATTGGCGATTTCGATGAAGTGGCCGTTATCGAGCTGCTGGTCAAAGTGGGCGACACCGTGAAGGTGGAGCAGTCCCTCATCACGGTCGAATCCGACAAAGCCTCGATGGAAATTCCCTCGAGCACCGCGGGCGTGGTCAAGGAACTGCGGGTTGCCATGGGCGACAAGGTCAAACAAGGTTCGGTGCTGTTGGTGGTCGAAGCCGCTGGGGCTGCTGCAGCGCCAGTTGCCGCGCCCGCAGTTGCCGCTCCTGTGGCTGCCGCTGCGCCAGCACCCGTTTCAGCAGCGCCCGTTGCCGCAGCCGCATCTGGCCCCATCCACGTTCATGTGCCCAACATCGGCGACTTCAAAGACGTGGCCGTCATCGAAGTGTTTGTGAAGCCGGGCGACACCATCAAGGTGGAGCAATCGCTGATCACCGTCGAGTCCGACAAGGCCTCGATGGAAATCCCATCCTCACACGCCGG
>CAMDCY010000034.1 GCA_945890705.1 Hydrogenophaga intermedia
CAAATAGGGGCTGGCCAGCAAGGGCACGCCCTGGAACTCCAGCACAGCACCATAAGCTTCACCCACCTCCTCAACATGGTCCAACTCCACGCGGTCGCTGCGCATCATCCACGCGGGCAACCAATGCTCGCCAGGGGGACGTGGACAAGTCGAATACCGCACGTCGTGCGCGGTGGTTTGCACTTGGTTGGCAAACTCCACCCTGGACGCGTCGCCCTTGACCTCGTTGGCCAACAAAGTGAATTGGGGCTTTAAGAAAACGCCGCTGCTGGTCTCGGTGTTGTAGGTCAGCTCTTCGCCCACAAAGCGGTCGCCCATGCGGTTGAGTCGCACATTGCCACGGGCCCGGGCTTGGTTGGTGTTTTGGTCAAAGTCCAAACGGTCGGCATCGATGACCACATCGTGGCGGCGCAAGCTGGCCGTACCTTGAATGTCCACGTTTTGGCCGGCAGAGCCTTCCACCAACTGGCCGCCCACAAACGTGGGGGCGTCGCTGAGCGCCTCTTCGCTCAAGCGTGGCACCATCTCCAAAGAGGGCTTGAGGTCCAAAACGCCCTCCTCTGCCAATGCAGGGGTACCGAGCATCAAGCAGAGCAAAGAAAGGGAGGCGGCTGTCCACCGGCGCTGCTCACGCAAACGGCGAATGGAACGCTCTAGATCGAATTCAGGATTCATATCGAGTGGACAACGGTTTGTAAAATCAGTTGGCATTATCCTATGCGCTGCGCCGCGGTGCGCTTTGCCGCCACTCAGATGATTAAACCCCCCATGAACACCCAGCCCACCCCCGTGACGTGGACCGATCCCGAGCGCGAGCGGGTGTTTGGCCGGTGGTTACAAGCCCAATCGGCTCAACACAGCCTGGTGGTGGGCAGCTTGCGCCCCGCCTCGGCCGACGCCAGCTTTCGCCGCTACCTGCGCATCGATCACCATCAGGACCACAGCCTGATCATCATGGATGCCCCGCCGACCCATGAGAACTGCCGCCCCTTCGTGGATATCGCCTCCTTGTTGCGCCAAGCCGGTTTGTTGGTGCCCGAAATCCTGGCTTGGGACGAACCCAACGGTTTCATGCTGATGAGCGATCTGGGTGAGCAAACCATGATGGAGCGCATCGACCGCGACCACCCACAGGCCAATCACGCCCAATACATGGCCGCCACCGACAGCTTGTTGGCCTGGCAACTGGCCTCCAAGCCGGGCGTGCTGCCCGCCTACGACGAAGCGGTGCTGCGCCGTGAAGTCCAGCTGTTTCCCGATTGGTACTTGGCCCAACACAAAGGCATCACGCTGAACGACGCCCAAGGCCGCACCTTACAGTCGGCCTTTGACAGCATCGTGGCGCACAACCTTACCGGCCCCAAGGTCTATGTGCACCGCGACTTCATGCCGCGCAACCTGATGCTGCCGCGCCAACCGGGCTCCACGCCGGCACAACAGCTGGGTGTGCTGGACTTTCAAGACGCGCTCTACGGCCCCGTCACCTACGACATCGCCAGCCTGATGCGCGACGCCTTCTTGACGTGGGAAGAAGACTTCGTCATCGACGTGACCATCCGCTATTGGGAAAAAGCCCGCAAAACCGGCCTCTTGGACTTTGAAGACTGGCACAGCGACTTCGGCGCCTTCTACCGCGCGGTGGAATGGATGGGCTTGCAGCGCCACCTCAAGGTCGCGGGCATTTTTGCGCGCCTGACGCTGCGCGATGGCAAGCCCAAGTACTTGGCCGACGCACCGCGTTTCATCCACTACATCCGCTCCACCGCGCACCGCTACCGAGCGCTGGGCCCGCTGCTCAAACTCATCGATGAGATCGAAGGTTTTGAAGCCGCCAGTGGCTACGCCTTCGGCCGGGTTTGACGCGCGCATGCCCCGCTACCACTGCCCCTTGCCGCTGAGCGCCGGCGCCGAGCTGACGCTGCCCCCCGGCACCGCGCGCCACGTGCAGGTGCTCCGCCACCAGCCGGGTCACACCATCACCCTGTTCAACGGCGAAGGCGGTCAGTGGCAAGCCACCGTCACCTACATGGGCCGCAGCGATGTGCAAGTGCGGGTGGACCACTTTGAGGCGCTGGAATGCGAATCGCCGCGGCCGGTCACGCTGGTGGTGGGCATGCCCGCCAACGATCGCATGGACTGGCTGGTGGAGAAAGCCACCGAACTCGGCGTGCACGCCATCGAGCCGCTACACACCGCGCACAGCGTGCTGCGCTTGAGCGGTGAGCGCGCCCAGAAAAAACAAGCCCACTGGCAATCGGTGGCAGTGGCCGGGTGTGAGCAGTGCGGGCGCAACCGGGTGCCCGCCGTGGCGTCGGTGGCCGACTGGGCGGCCATGCTCAAAGCGCCGCGCACCGGCCTGCGGCTGGTCCTGTCCTTGGCCGAAGGCACACGGCCATTGGCAGAGGTCTTGGCCGAACACCCGGCCGACACTGCTGTGCATTTTTTGAGCGGCCCCGAAGGTGGCCTGAGCCCCAGCGAGGACGCCCAAGCCCGCGACAGCGGATGGTTGCCCGTGAGCTTGGGTACTCGGGTGCTGCGCGCCGAAACCGCGGCCTTGGCCGCGCTGGTTTTGGCCCACGCTGTATAAACAGCGGCTGATGAATAAAAACCTCTGGCTCCTGGCCGCCGCACAAGGCCTGTTCCTGACCAACAACGTGGTTTTTATCGCCATCAACGGCTTGGTGGGCCTGAGCTTGGCGCCGCTGGGCTGGATGGCCACGCTGCCGGTCATGGGCTATGTGGTGGGCGGTGCGCTGTCCACCCCGCTGGTGGCGCGCACTCAGTCGGCTTTTGGGCAGCAAGCGTCTTTCCAAATCGGCTTGGCCGTGGCCTTCGGCTCGGCCCTGCTGTGTTACTGGGCGGCCATGGCCGGCAACTTCTGGTTGCTGGTCACTGCCACCGTGATCGCCGGTTACTACAGCGCCAACGGCCAGCTCTACCGCTTTGCGGCCGCTGAGTTGGCGGTGCCCGAGTTCCGCGAAAAAGCGGTCTCGCTGGTGCTGGCCGGCGGGCTGGCGGGCGCGGTCTTGGGCCCCAACCTGGCCTCGCGCACACGCAACCTGCTGGAAGTGCCGTTTGCCGGCGCCTACCTGTCGCTGGCGGTGGTGGCGCTGGTATCCATGGCCCTGATGGCTTTCATGCGCTTTCCCCCCTTGCCGCCCAAACAGGCCGGCGCACCCATGGGCCGTCCGCTGTCGGTCATCATGCGCCAGCCCGTGTTCATCGTGGCCACGGCGGGCGCGGCCCTGGGCTACGGCGTGATGAACCTGCTGATGGCCGCCACCCCATTGGCCATGCAGGTCTGTGGCTTTGAATTTGACGACGCGGCGCTGGTGTTGGAGTGGCACGTGATCGGCATGTTCGCGCCGGGCTTTTTCACCGGCCACCTGATCAAGCGCTTTGGGGTGCTCACCATCATGGGCGTGGGCGTGGCGCTCAACGTGCTGTGCGTGGCCATTGCGCTCTCTGGCGTGAACCTGCACCAGTTCTTGATTGCGCTGTTTTTGTTGGGCGTGGGTTGGAATTTCTTGTTCACCGGCAGCACCACGCTGTCGCTGCAAGCCTATGCGCCCGAAGAAAAAGACCGCGCCCAAGGCGCTATCAACTTCTTTGTTTTCGCCACCATGGCGGTGACCTCGTTTGCCTCGGGCGCGCTGGTGACGACCCAGGGTTGGGCTTGGCTCAACATCGGCTCCTTGCTCCCCTTGGCCATAACCGGCGCGGCTTTGGTCTGGCTGGCTGCGGTGCGCGTCAAAACGCCTTAAGCCAATCCTGCAGGCGCGCCCACACCGGTGCGGCCAACTCGGGTGTCTCGTTGAAGATCTCGTGAAACAGACCGGGAAATTCTTGGGCGTCCAGCACCGACGCCGGCGCGGCGCGGGCCCAACGGCGACTGCCCTCTGGGTCTACCAAGGCATCGTCACCCGCGAACATCAGCAAGGTGGGTATGCGCCAATGCGCAGCCGCTGAGAAAACGCTGGGGGCGTTGTCGAGCATGCCGTGGATGAGCCGCGCGGACACGCGGCTGTGCACCCAAGGATCGTTCACGTAAGCCGCCACCGCCGCCCTGTCATGCGACAAACGTTCGGGGTGCACGCCATTGGAGATCGTCACGTCGGGCGCCCAGCGCTGCATGAACGCCAGCAAATGCTGCTGCGGCCACGACAGAGCCAAAGCCAGCGCGGGCGAAGACAGCACCAAACCATCCACCCGTTCGGTGCCGCGTGCCGCCAAGGCGGCGGCCACCAAGCCACCCATGCTGTGACCCAAGACCACGCACGGCAAACCATCGCCATTGGCGGCTTGCATGTGGCGCAGCACCGAGGCTGCGTCGTCGACCAGTGCCGCCGTGTGCGGCAAGACGCCGCGTGCACCGTCCGATCGGCCGTGTCCCCGGTGGTCGTGCGCCCACACCTCAAACCTTTGGGCGCGCAAGCGCTGAGCAAGGCCTTCATAGCGGCCTGCGTGTTCGCCCAAGCCATGGATCAAGGACACCCGCGCATGCAGCCCCTGTTCGGGTGCTGGCCAACGGTAAGTGGTTAAACGTGTGCCGTCTTCGGCGGTGAAGTCGCCCAGCGTGGCGGTCAGCGCACTCACGGCATGCGCACCACCACCTCGGCCACCGAAGCGGTCAAACGGCGGGCGTAGTCGAGGTGCAGAAACTCATTTGGTCCGTGCGCGTTGCTCTTGGGTCCGAGCACGCCACACACCATCATCTGCGCCTTGGGGAAACCTTGGCTGAGCATGTTCATCAAGGGGATGGTGCCGCCTTGGCCGATGGTGCCGCAAGCCGCACCGAAATGGGCTTGTGAGGCGCTTTGCAGCGCCGACTCGAACCAATCGCTGGTGCTCGGCGCGTTCCAACCGCTGGCCGCGCCCGCGGGTGTGAAGGTCACTTTGGCCTGGTAGGGCGCGTTGTCTTCGAGCAAAGTTTTCAACTGCTCCACCGCTTGAGAAGCCTCCACCAAGGGCGGCAGGCGCAAGCTCAGCTTGAAGGCGGTGTAAGGCCGCAACACGTTGCCCGCGTCTTGCAAAGCCGGAAAGCCCTGCGCGCCGGTCACCGACAAGGTTGGGCGCCAAGTGCGGTTGAGCAGCGCCTCCACAGGGTCGCTGGTCGTGGGCAGGGCAAAGGCGGTGGAGCCCCCACAGTCGTGGTGTGCCCAAGGGAAACGGCGGAACAGCTCGTCGCCCAAAATGTCGGCGGTCACGCGGGCCTGCGCCATCCGTTCGGCCGGCACCTCGCAGTGAAAGACCTCGGGCAATAAACGACCGGTGGCGCTGTCTTCCAAGCGGTCGAGCACGTTGCGCAAAATGCGAAAACTCGACGGCACCAAACCCGAGGCATCGCCCGAGTGGACACCTTCGGTGAGGATGTCCACGCGCAACGTACCGCTGGCCATGCCGCGCAAACTGGTGGTCAGCCACAGCTGGTCGTAGTTGCCCGCGCCGCTGTCCAAACAAATCACCAAACCCACATCGCCCAAACGATCGCGCAGCGCGTCCACGTAAGGCAACAAGTCGGACGAGCCGCTTTCTTCGCAGGTTTCGATCAAACCCACGATGCGCGGGTGGGCGCGGCCTTGGGCCTGAATGGCTTGAATGGCCGCGATGCTGGCATAGACCGCGTAACCGTCGTCGGCGCTGCCGCGGCCATACAACTTGCCGTCCACGACCTTGGGCGTCCATGGACCCAAGTCGCTGCGCCAACCGTCGAACTCGGGTTGTTTGTCCAAGTGGCCGTACATGAGCACGGTCTGGCCCGAAGCGGGTGCGGGCGTGCCGTCTTGACCGGCCGCGGCGGGCAATTCAAAAAAGAGCACCGGGGTGCGGGCGACGCCTTGGGCGTTGTTCAGGCGGATGATTTCGCAGCTCAGGCCCGGCACGCGTTGCTGCTCCACCCAATCGGTGGCGCTTTGCAAGACCCGCGCCAAATGGCCGTGCGCCGCCCAATCGGGGTCGAACATGGGCGACTTGGCCGGTACCGCGATGTAGTCGGTCAAGGCCGGCACGATGCGCTCGCCCCAAGCCGCGTTCACATCGGCTTGCAGCTGCGTGGTGTTCAAGATGGTGGGCTCAATGCGTGCGTTCATGGTGACTCCTCAACGGGTAAACAAAAACACGGCCGTGCTGGCCCGCCAATTGGGCCAGGCGTGGATCTCTTGGCCTTCGTGCAAACCGAAGCTGCGCTCGATGCTCAAGCCGTTGCGGCGCGCCAGCACCTCGAAATCCGCGTGCGTGCCCACGCGGATGTTGGGTGTGTCGTACCACTGGTAAGGCAGGCGCTTGGTCACCGGCATGCGCCCTTGCATCACCGCCCAGCGGTTGGGCCAATGGCCAAAGTTGGGGAAAGCCACGATGCCTTGGCGGCCCACGCGGGCGGTCTCGCGCAACATGGTTTCGGTGTTGCGCAGGTGCTGCAGCGTGTCGATTTGCAGCACCACGTCAAAAGAGTTGTCCTCGAACATGGCCAAGCCATCTTCCAAGTTGAGCTGCAGCACGTTGATGCCGCGGCGCAAACTGGCTTGCACCTTGTCGTCGTCGATCTCCACGCCGTAGCCCGAGCAGCCGCGCTGCGCTAGCAGGTAAGCCAGCATGGCGCCGTCGCCGCAACCCAAGTCCAGCACGCGCGAGCCCTCGGGCACCAAGCGGGCGATGCTGTGCATCACGTTGTTGTCGCTCATGCCACCCCCTGCGAGACGGTTTGTTCAAAATACGCCCGCACCTCTTGGTGATAGCGCGCATCGTCGAGCAAAAAGGCGTCGTGCCCGTGTGGCGCGTTGATCTCGGCGTAACTCACGTCGCGGCGGTTGTCGAGCAAGGCCTTGACGATCTCGCGGCTGCGCGAGGGCGCAAAACGCCAATCGGTAGTGAAGCTGATGAGCAAGAATTTGGCGCGGGCTTGGGCCAACGCGGCGCTCAAGCGGCCGCCGTGTTCGCGCGCCGGGTCGAAGTAATCCAAGGCGCGGGTGATCAGCAAATAGGTGTTGGCGTCGAAGTACTCGCTGAACTTGTCGCCTTGGTAGCGCAAGTAGCTCTCAATCTGAAACTCCACCGCTTGGGTGGAATAGCGGTACGCCTGCTCGGCCAAGGCCTCGGTTTGACCGTCGGCGGGTTTTTGCATGCGACCGAATTTTTCGTTCATCACGTCGTCGCTGAGGTAGGTGATGTGGCCGATCATGCGCGCGATGCGCAAACCCCGGCGCGGCAAGGTGCCGTGGCGCAGGTAGTGGCCCTCATGGAAATCGGGGTCGGTCACGATGGCGCGGCGCGCCACTTCGTTGAAGGCGATGTTTTCGGCGTTCAGGTTGGGCGCACTGGCCACCACCACCGCGTGCTTGACGCGATCGGGGTATTGCAAGGTCCACGACAAGGTTTGCATGCCACCCAAGCTGCCGCCCATGACGGCCGCCAGCGTGTGGATGCCCATGGCATCGAGCAAACGGGCTTGGGCATCGACCCAGTCCTCCACCGTCACGACGGGGAAGTCCGCGCCCCAAGGCTGGCCGGTGGTGGGGTTGGTGTGGGTCGGGCCGGTCGAACCGAAGCACGAACCCAGGTTGTTCACCCCAATGACGAACCAACGGTTGGTGTCCACGGGCTTGCCAGGCCCGATCATGTTGTCCCACCAGCCTTCGCTGCGGGGGATGAACTGGCCTTGTGCGTCGGCATGGCGACCGGCCACGTGGTGCGAGGCGTTGAGGGCATGACAAATCAAGACCGCGTTGGACTTATCGGCATTGAGCTCGCCGTAGGTTTCCACCACCAGCGCGTAAGCGGGCAACACGGCGCCGCTACGCAAAGGCAGGGCTTGGTCAAATCGGTACGTACGGGGCGTGACGATCACTTGAGCTTTCCTCGTCGAGCGAGGTCCTGAAACAAAAAAACCCGGTGCCGCTGCCAGCGAGACCGGGGTCTCCCCTTTAGCGGCATTTTTAAACGCGCCCGCAATTCGGATCAAATCGGCGCGGTTCCCAGTATAGAGCTTTGGGCTTTTTCCTTGAAGTGTTGTTATTGAACGTCACCCTTGGTGGGTCAAGGTGGCAAAAGTGAAAAAGTCACTGGCATCAATACATTCAGCGCATAATGCCTTGGCGAGCGTCTGTAGACCTCGCATGACAAGTGATCGGTCAGTTTCGCGTGCTACAGCGTCAATTCAGTTTTTGTTGTGCTATCGGGGCCCCATCGCTATTTTTTCTGTGTATTTTGAGGAGTCCCTAAATGGGCAACAAACTGTACGTTGGCAATCTGCCATACACCGTTCGCGACGAAGACCTGCAACAAGCTTTTGGCGACTTCGGTTCCGTCAACAGCGCCAAGGTCATGATGGAGCGTGACACTGGTCGTTCCAAAGGCTTCGGCTTTGTGGAAATGGGCAGCGATGCCGAAGCGCAAGCCGCTATCGAAGGCATGAATGGCCAATCTTTGGGTGGCCGTAGCCTCGTCGTGAACGAAGCTCGCCCCATGGAAGCCCGTCCTCCCCGCACCGGCGGCGGCGGCTTCGGCGGTGGTCGTCGTGAAGGCGGCGGCGGCTTCGGCGGCGGCGGCAACGATGGCGGCTTTCGTAGCCCCTACGGCGGCGGCGGTGCTGGCGGTGGTGGTCGTCGCGAAGGCGGCGGCGGCGGCCGTGGTGGTTACTGATCGACCCCTTTGATCCGGTTTCAACCGGCTCAAAACCATAAAAGCCCCACGGTACGCCGCGGGGCTTTTTTTACGCCTTCTGCGCTCAGGGAGTTGTCGGCTCTGGCTTGTTCGGGATGAGCTCCACCCGCACACGACCTTCGAACACCACCTGTTCCTGCTCACCAGAATACTCGAGGCCCTTGGCCGCGATGCGATCGGTGCCGCGCAAAATAAGCACCGGTTGATCTGAGAACAAACGGCTCGGCTCGGTGTAAATGCGCAGAAATTCGCTTTCAAACCGAACGGGAGTAGTGGCCTGCCCTTGGGCATTAACGCCGCTGCGCTCCACGACGGCCTTACCCGTCAAATCAAACTCGTTGCTCTGACTGTTGCTGGTGAGTCGGTTGGCCGTGGCGTTGGTGACCGCGCCGTTTTCGTCGAGGGAACGCACACGGGCTTGGTCGACTTCAATCGCATCCGTGTCGGGTCGGTGACGCCCCTCTTGACCGAACAGCTCGGTGCGCAAGCGGCCGTCGGGCGCAAATGAACGGACGGAAAACTCGCGCATGAAAAAGTCGGGCTCCGAGGACAAGGGCCCATCGCCGCGCGGCTCTTCGGGCTCAGGCGTGGCTTGCAAAAGGGCATAAGTGCCAGCGGCCAATAGGGCCATGAACAGCATCGGTAAATAACCGGTCAGCAGGTCCAAACCCCTGCGCACACGAGCAAGCAAGCCGTTCATTCGCCGTATACCTGTAACAAACGGTCGTAAGCCCCAGTGGCCGACAACAGCAAATCGCACAACTCACGCACCGCGCCGTTGCCACCGCTGCGCTGCGTCACCCAATGCGCTTGCGCCAGCACCTCGGTGTGCGCGTTCAACGGCGCACAGGCCAAGGCGGCGCGGCGCATCATGGGCAGGTCGGGCCAGTCGTCGCCCATGGCCGCGGCTTGCGACCAATCCAAGCCCAACTCGGCCAAGATGGCTTCGGCGGCGGGGCGCTTGTCTTCGGTGCCAAAGCGCGCGTGTGTCACGCCCAAGGCTCGCAAACGCTCGCGCAGCGGCGCGCTGTCTCGTCCGGTCACCACCGCGGGCGTGATGCCCGCGCGTTGCAGCAACTTGATGCCGTGGCCGTCCAAGGTGTTGAAGCGTTTGAGCGTTTCGCCCTGGTCGCTGAACAACAAGCCGCCATCGGTCAGCACCCCATCCACATCGAAAAACACCACGCGCACAGTTTGGGCGCGCTGCAGCAAAGCCGCGTCGAAAGACAGCACCGGTTCGAGTGTGGGCAAGGGGTTGCTCATATGACTTTGGCCCGCATCAAATCGTTGCTGTTGAGCGCACCGCACAAGCGACCTTCGGCATTGACCACCAAGACGCTGGTGATGCGGTGCGCTTCCATCAGGTCGGCGGCTTCCGCGGCCAAGGCGTCGGCTCGCACGGTGCGGGGCTGCGCCTTCATGACATCGGCAGCCGAGAGTTCGCGCAAATCACCGTGCATGCCTTGTTCGATCAAGCGACGCAAATCGCCGTCGGTGAAGATGCCCGCCACCCGATCCTGCGCGTCGACGATGGCGCAAGCGCCCAAACCTTTGGCGCTGATTTCTTTCATGAGCACCATCAAGTTGGCATTGGGGGACACCTTGGGCACGCCATCACCGCTGCGCATGACATCGCTCACCAAAGTCAGCAATTTGCGGCCCAAAGCGCCACCGGGGTGCGAGCGGGCAAAGTCATCGGCTTTGAAGCCACGCGCATCGAGCAGCGACACGGCCAAGGCGTCGCCCATGGCCAACTGCGCCGTGGTGCTGGCGGTGGGGGCGAGGTTGTGTGGGCAGGCTTCTTTGTCGACCGAGGTGTCGAGCACCACGTCGGCGTGTCGACCCAGGGCCGATTCGCGGCGACCGGTCATGGCGATCATGGGCACACCCATGCGTTTGATGAGCGGCAAGATGGCCGTGAGTTCTTCGCTCTCACCGCTGTTGCTGATGGCCACCACCACGTCGACGGCGGTGATCATGCCCAAGTCACCGTGGCTGGCCTCGGCCGGGTGCATGAACATCGCGGGCGTACCCGTGGAGGCCAAAGTAGCGGTGATCTTGCGGCCCACGTGACCGCTCTTGCCCATGCCGGTGACGACCACACGGCCCGTGCAGGCCAGGAGCAAACCGGTGGCTTTGACGAACTCTTCGCCCACACGGCCTGCCATGGTGGTCAAGGCTTGCGCCTCGATGCTCAAGGTTTCTTGCGCCAAGGCAATGACTCGCTGCGCATCAAAGGGTGAAGTGGGGCGTGTGACCATGGGTCAATTATCGGTTATCCACAGGCCATAATGGCCCGATTCTGTTTCTCACAAGCCCTGCCATGGATTCCTCTGCTTATCTGCGCGAACACATCCGCACCGTGCCCAACTGGCCCGCCCCCGGCGTGCAGTTCCGCGACATCACGCCCTTGCTGCAAAACCCCAAGGTGTTTCGCGTGTTGATCGACACCTTTGTGCACCGCTACATGGACCCGGCCCTGCGACCCACGGTGGTGGCGGGCTTGGACGCGCGTGGCTTCATCATCGGCTCGGTCTTGGCCTATGAGCTCGGCGTGGGCTTTGTGCCGATCCGAAAAAAAGGCAAGCTGCCCTTCACCACGGTGGAAGAAACCTATGAGTTGGAATACGGCAGCGCCACCGTCGAGCTGCACACCGACGCCGTCAAAGCCGGCGACCGCGTGGTGCTGATCGACGACCTGATCGCCACCGGCGGCACCATGATGGCGGGCAAAAAGCTGCTCGAGCGTTTGGGCGCCGAGATCATCGAAGGCGCGGCCATCGTGACCTTGCCTGAGCTCGGTGGCGAAACCAAGCTGCGCGAGTCTGGCTTGAGCCTGTTCACCTTGGTGGATTTTTCGGGGCACTGAAGCGCCCCGCTCGGCCTCACTTGCCGATGCAAAAGCGCGAGAAGATTTCGCCGAGCAAATCGTCGGCGGTGAATTCGCCGGTGATCTCGCCCAAAGCCTGCTGCGCCAAACGCAGCTCTTCGGCCAACAAATCCAAGTGCTCGGCTTGCGCTTGCAACCAATGCTGCGCTTGCGTGAGGTGGCCGTCCACCCGCGCCAAGGCTTGCAAGTGGCGTTCACGCGCCATGAACACGCCTTCGCTGGCGGGCTGCCAACCGGCCCACTGCAGCAAACGCTGACGCAAATCGGCCAAGCCCTCGCCCGAGACCGCCGACAAAGCCAAAGCACCCTCGGGCAAACGCTGCGCAAGGGCTTCGGCGCTCACCTGGTCGCGTTTGCTGCCCACGTGCAGCACCTGCACGCCGCTGGGCAAGGCCGCCGCAATGGCCGCGTCATCGGCTTGGTAAGCGGCTTCGTTGCAGCGCGTGAGGTCGTGCAAAAACAGCACCGCATCCGCTTGTCGAATCTGGTCCCACGCGCGCTCGATGCCGATTTGCTCGACCACGTCCACCTCGGGGCTCTCGCGCAAACCGGCCGTGTCGATCACGTGCACCGGCACGCCTTCGATCTGGATGGTTTGTTGCACCACGTCGCGCGTGGTGCCCGCAATCGGGGTCACGATGGCCAGCTCGGCACCGGACAGCGCGTTGAGCAAAGAGCTCTTGCCCGCGTTGGGCTGGCCCGCGATCACCACCGTCACGCCTTGGCGCAACAAGGCACCTTGTTGGGCTTGGGCGCGCACCTGCGCGAGCTGTCCGATCAGGCGCGACAGTTGGCCTTCGGCGTCGGCTTTTTTCAGGAAGTCGATTTCTTCTTCGGGAAAGTCCAGCGTGGCCTCGACCAGCATGCGCAGGTGAATCAGCGCATCGCGCAGCGTGTGCACCTCGTGTGAAAACGCGCCAGCCAAAGACCGACTCGCGCTACGCGCCGCCGCTTCGGTGCTGGCGTCGATCAGGTCGGCCACGGCCTCGGCCTGCGCCAAGTCCATCTTGTCGTTCAGGAATGCGCGCTCGGTGAATTCGCCCGGGCGCGCGGGGCGCAAGCCCGCCAAACGCGGCTGTTGCGTGACTGGGTCGAGCTCGGCGGCGACCGCCAAACAACGCGCCATGAGCAGCTGCAACACCACCGGCCCGCCGTGCGCTTGCAGCTCCAACACGTCTTCACCGGTGTAGGACTGCGGCGCCACAAAGTGGATCGCCAAGCCGTGGTCGATGGGCGATCCATCGGCGTCCAAGAACGGCAAGTAGGTGGCTTGGCGCGGCAGCAGTGTGCGCCCAAGCAGCGCCTGCACAAAACCCGACAAGGAGCGCCCCGACACGCGCACGATGCCCACCGCACCGCGTCCGGGTGCGGTGGCGATGGCGACGATGGGCAGGGTCGATGCGCTGAGCATGGGGCTCGATGCAAAAGGGCCGCTTGCGCGGCCCTATGTGCTTACTTCTTGAAGTCCGGCATGCTGAACTTCAGCGGCACGCCCATGCGCTTGTTGATGTGCGCTTGCTGCAAGATCGTCAACACGTTGTTGGTTATCCAGTACAGCACCAAGCCGGACGGGAAGAAGAAGAACATCACCGAGAACATGATGGGCATGAGCCACATCAGCTTGGCTTGTAGTGGGTCTGGTGGCAGCGGGTTGAGCGCCGTCTGGATCACCGTGGTGATGGCCATGACCAAAGGCAAGATGAAGTAAGGGTCGGGTGTGGAGAGGTCAGAGATCCAACCGATCCAAGGCGCGTTGCGCATTTCCACCGACGACAAGAGCACCCAGTACAAAGCAATGAACACAGGGATCTGGATCAGAATGGGGAAGCAGCCGCCCAAAGGATTGACCTTTTCGTCGCGGTACATCTTCATCATTTCCTGCTGCATTTGCTGCGGGTTGCTCTTCAGTCGTTCGCGCATTTCCATGATGCGCGGGTTGATCGCTTTCATCTTGGCCATGCTGCGGTAAGCGCTGGCGTTGAGCCAATAGAAGGCGGCCTTGATCACCACCACGAGCAAGACAATCGCCCAGCCCCAGTTGTTCACATAGCCATGGATTTTTTCCATCAACCAGTACAAGGGCTTGGCCAAGATGGTCAACCAGCCATAGTCCTTCACCAACTCCAAGCCCGGCGCCATGGTTTCCAAGGCTTTCTCGAGTTGGGGGCCCACGAACAAGGGGGTGTCGATGGCTTTGGTTTCGCCGGGAGCGATCGCGCCCAAGGGGATCTTCATGCCTGCACGGTAGAGGTTGGTGCTGTTGGGCACTTTCTCAACGTAGTTGCTGCGGGCCACGCCATTGACCAGCGTCCAAGCGGTGATGAAGTAGTGCTGCACCATGGCGACGTAACCGTCGTTGGACTGCTGCACAAAAGTGGCCTTGTTTTTGTCGATCTCTTCGAAGTCGACTTTTTGGTACTTCTCCGCTTCGCTGTAAATGGCCGGGCCAGTGAAGGTGGAATAAAACGGTGTTTCGTTACCAATCGCGCTGCTGTCTCGCACCAACTGCACATACAACTCGGGGCTTTGGGCCTGTTCGCCCACGTTGCGCACTTCGTGCTTGACGGCGATGTCGTAACGGCCACGACCCAAGGTGTAGGTCTTGAGCAGTTGCAAACCGTTCACAGCATCAGAGGCAAACGCCACTTCCAAGCGGTCTTGACCATCGGCCAAGGCCTTGGCGGTGCCGGTCCAGCGCATGGGGGTCTTGTGGTTGGGAAACACGCCACCGATCAAACCGGTTTGCACCACATAGGTCTTGTCGGCGGTTTGTTGCAAGAGCGTCAGAGGGTCGACCTTCTCGCCTTTGTCCACGCCCGTGATGGCCGCGTGGTCCAAAAGCTGTGCGCCAACCAAAGAACCGCCTTCGCTGCTGAACACCAAACGGTAGACGTCGGTCGTGACCTCGAAGGTCTGCACCGGGATCGCCGATTCGCCGCCCGCGGGAGCGCTGGCCGAGCTGGCCACGCTGGCGCTGGCTTGCGGCAAAGCACCCGCACCGGTGGCGGGCGCATTGGCTGCCGTGGTGGCGGGCGTGGTTTGGGTAGACCCAAAGAAGAAGGGCGGTTGACCGTTGTGAATCTGCCATTTGTCCCAGATCAGGACCATCGACAAACCAAAAATCACCCACAGGATGGATCGACGAATGTCACTCATGACGGCTTCTTTTCTGAGGAGTTGGAGGTAAAACGGGAAAACAAGGTCTGACTGGGCACCGGGTCACAACCACCTTGGCACCAAGGGTTGCAACGCACCAGGCGGTGCACCATCAAATAAGAACCCACGGCTGCGCCGTGGCGCTCAATGGCTTCGATGGCGTAGACCGAACACGTGGGCTCAAAGCGACAGCTGTTGCCCAACCAGGGGCTGAGCAACAAGCGATAGACCTTGATGAAGCCCACCATGAAACGGCGCGGCCATTCAAGCATGGGCGACACCTTGGAGCTTGAGTTGCGCAAAAAGTTGCTGCAATTCGGCGCGCGCAGCCGCCTTCAGTGCCGGCGACGTGGCGCTGATGAACTGCTGACGGTTGAATTCGCTGCGCAAACGCACCACCCACGCCTTATCCGGCAAGGGCACGGGCAGCGAACGGTTCACTTCGTAGATTTGGCGGCGCAAAGCATTGCGCGTCACCGCGCGCTTGGCCCACCGCTTGGGCAAGACCACACCCAACCATGCACCGACGTGTGGAAACAAGTCGTGCCCGGCGTGTTGGCCCGAGAGCGGCGCGCTGTGCAATGCGAAGTGGGGGGTTTTGGCCACGGTCTGTCCCGCCATGACGGCTTGGAACTGAAGCCGAGACGTGATGCGATGGGTCACCGGTACGCCTCAGGCTTGGAACGGTTGCGGGCGCAGCGGTAGGTCTGCGTCCCGCGCACGGCGAACCCGCTTAGACGGCCAGGCGCTTGCGGCCCTTGGCGCGGCGAGCGTTGATCACGGCACGGCCACCACGGGTTTTCATGCGAACGAGAAAACCGTGGGTACGGGCGCGGCGAATTTTGGAAGGCTGGTAAGTGCGTTTCATGATGGGTCTTCTGAATCAGACAAAGAACCCGAGATTATCGCAAAAAAAACACCGTGCTGGCAACTACTTGGCGCAAACAGCACCAGCATCACCTCCAAAATGCGAAATTCGTCATTTAGGGACTTCCCTAGGCCTTGTCAGCTTGTGGATAACTTAGCGTTCGGACTACAATAGGTCGCTTGCCCAAAGCGATTTATCCACAATTTTAAGAACACCGGTACCCGACATGAGCGAGGGCAACACCCCCACCCCCCAGAGCGACGCAGCGCCCGATTTGTGGCAAGCCTGCCTCGACGTTTTGGCCCAAGACATCCCAGAGCAGCAGTTCAATACTTGGATCCGTCCCCTCGTGGCGCAGTTGTCCGACGACGCCAGCCAAGTCACGATTCTGGTGGCCAACCGCTTCAAAATGGACTGGGTCCGCACCCAGTACGTCAACCGCATCAGCGAAACCTTGAGCAGCTTGGCCGACCACCCCGTCGCCGTGGAGTTAGCACTTGCTAACCGTGAAGGTACTGCCAAATCAACACCCCGCACACCGGTTGTCACCGACGACCTGTTGTCGGAGTTGCCCGACGTCGCCCCCGTGGCCGCGGCCAACAGCGGCGGCCCGAAGTCGCGCCTGAACCCCGCGCTCACCTTTTCCACCTTGGTGGAGGGCACGGCCAACCGCATGGCGCGCGCCGCGGCCATGCACGTGGCCGGCAGCCTGGGGCAGCTCTACAACCCGCTGTTCATCTACGGCGGCGTCGGCTTGGGCAAGACCCACTTGATGCACGCCATCGGCAACCATTTGCTGGCCGACCGCCCCAAAGCCAAAGTTCTCTACATCCACGCCGAGCAGTTCGTCTCGGATGTGGTCAAAGCCTACCAGCGCAAGACCTTTGACGAATTCAAAGAGCGCTACCACTCGCTCGACTTGCTGCTGATCGACGATGTGCAGTTCTTCGCCAACAAAGAGCGCACCCAAGAAGAGTTCTTCAACGCTTTTGAAGCGCTGCTGGCCCGCAAGAGCCACATCGTGCTGACCAGCGACACCTACCCCAAAGGCCTGGCCGACATCCACGAGCGCCTGGTCTCCCGCTTCGACTCGGGCCTGACCGTGGCCATCGAGCCGCCCGAGCTGGAAATGCGTGTGGCCATCCTGATCAACAAGGCCGTGGTCGAAAACACGCATTTACCCGAAGATGTGGCCTTTTTCGTCGCCAAACACGTGCGTTCGAACGTTCGCGAGCTCGAAGGCGCCCTGCGCAAGATCTTGGCGTATTCGCGTTTCAACCAAAAAGACATCTCCATCCAATTGGCCCGAGATGCGCTAAAAGATCTCTTGTCCATTCAAAATCGCCAGATCAGCGTCGAAAACATCCAAAAAACCGCCGCCGACTTCTACAAGATCAAGGTCGCCGACATGTACAGCAAGAAGCGCCCGGCCAGCATCGCCCGGCCGCGCCAAATTGCCATGTTTTTGGCCAAAGAGCTGACGCAAAAAAGCCTGCCCGAGATCGGCGAATTGTTCGGCGGGCGGGACCACACGACCGTGCTGCACGCCGTGCGAAAAATCGCCGCCGAGCGCCAAACCAACACCGAACTCAACCAACAATTGCACGTGCTGGAGCAGACGCTCAAAGGCTAAAATACCAGCTGTTTGCCCTATTCAAACGAAAGAGCCTGAGACATGATCGTTTTCAAATCGACCCAAGACAAAATCCTAGCCGCCCTGCAATCGGTGGCAGGCATTGTTGAGCGTCGTCACACCCTCCCGATCTTGGCCAACGTTTTGTTGCGCAAAACCGGCTCGCAACTGCAGCTGACCACCAGCGACTTGGAAATCCAAATCCGCACCAACGCCGAACTCGCGGGCGACGAAGGCAACTTCGCCACCACCTTGGGCGCGCGCAAACTCATCGACATCTTGCGCACCATGCCCGGCGACCAAACCGTCAGCTTGGAAAACACCGGTGGCAAGCTCATTCTCAAAGGCGGCAAGAGCCGCTTCACGCTGCAAAGCATGCCCGCCGAAGACTTCCCCCTGGTGCAAGAGTCGCCCAGCTTCGGCCCCGTGTTCAGCGTGCCGCAAAAAACCTTGAAGAGCTTGGTCAGCCAAGTCTCGTTCTCGATGGCCGTGCACGACATCCGTTATTACCTCAACGGCATCTTGTTCGTCGCCGAAGGCAAGCAACTCTCGCTCGTGGCCACCGACGGCCACCGCTTGGCGTTTTCGTCGTCCACGCTCGACGTGGACGTGCCCAAGCAAGAAGTCATCTTGCCGCGCAAAACCGTCTTGGAATTGCAGCGCTTGCTGTCCGACAAAGACGGCGCCATTGAAATGCAGTTCGCCGCCAACCAAGCGCGCTTCAGCTTCGACGGCATGGAGTTCGTGACCAAGCTGGTCGAGGGCAAGTTCCCCGACTACAACCGCGTCATCCCCAAGAACCACAAGAACATCGTCACCTTGGGCCGCGTGCCGTTGCTGGCTTCGCTGCAGCGCACCGCCATCATGACCAGCGACAAGTTCAAGGGCGTGCGCCTGAACATCGAGCCCGGCACCCTGCGCGTGGCCTCGAGCAACGCCGAGCTGGAGGAGGCGGTGGACGAGCTCGACATCGACTACTGCGGCGACGCCATCGAGATCGGTTTTAACGTCACTTACCTGATCGACGCTTTGCAAAACATGTCGCAAGACATGGTGCGCATCGAACTGTCGGACGGCAACAGCTCCGCGCTGGTGACCAACCCCGAAGACAGCGCTTTCAAGTACGTTGTCATGCCCATGCGCATTTAAGCGAACAGTCCCCAGAAGAACTTGCCAACCCGCTGCCCAGCGGGTTTGGCGTTTTTACAGCATCAGAGAAAAGCCAACATGTCCGAAGCCAACCATAACAACGACGCCGTCAACACCGGCGCAGCCGCCGCCGACAGCTCCAACTTTCAGCCCACCATCGACGCCCACCAAGCCGGTGCCAGCGAAGGTTACGGCGAAGGCGCGATCCAAATCTTGGAAGGC
>CAMDCY010000035.1 GCA_945890705.1 Hydrogenophaga intermedia
ATGGCCAACCAAGCCCACGCCGTGGGCAGCTGGCGCTTCCACAGCCACAAGACCAGCGGCACCAAGGGCACGTAAAGCGCCGTTAAAAACGCCGACTGGCTGCTGTCGATGTGCAGCAACCCCGCCGTCTGCAAACCAAAGCCCACGTACACCCACACACCGAGCATCAAGCCCGCGCGCAACTCAAACCGGTTGAGCTCACGCAGCTCGCCGCGCCACCACAGCACCGCGCCCAAGAGCGTGGCGGCCAAGCCAAAGCGCACACCCACCAAGGCAAACGGCGAGGCCCATTGCAAGGCCACTTGAACGGCCAAAAACGTGCCGCCCCACAAAGCGGTGACGAGCACCAAGGCCGCTTCGCGGCGGGACAAAGACAGGTTCATGGGTTAGGCCAGAAAGGGGTTTACTTGCCCCAGCTGTCCTTCAACCCCGTCACCCGGTTGAACACCGGCTTGGCGCCCGCCACATGATCCAAGCGGTCGGCCACAAAGTACCCAAAGCGCTCAAACTGGAACTTCTGGTCTGGCTGTGCTTGTGCCAGTGATGGCTCCACATAAGCGCTGACAACCTTCAAGCTGTCCGGATTGAGCGACTGCAAGAAGTCTTTGCCGCCCGCATCGGGGTGCGCTTCGGCAAACAGGCGGTCGTACAGGCGAACCTCGGCTTGCACGCCGTCGGCCACGCTCACCCAGGTGATGGCGGCTTTGGCTTTGACGCTGTCGGCGCCGGGGGTGCCGCTCTTGGTGCCGGGGATCACGTTGGCATGCACTTCTGTGACGCGTCCCGCCGCGTCGCGTGCGCAGCCGGTGCATTCGATCACGTAGCCACCTTTTAGGCGCACCACGTTGCCGGGGAACAGGCGCTTGTAGCCCTTGGGCGGCACTTCTTCAAAGTCTTCGCGCTCGATCCACACTGCTTTGCCGATCTGGAAGACGCGGTCTGGCGGCGGCGTTTGGCCCTCGGCTACCGCGCTGTGGGGCAGGGCGGGTTGAGTGCAGGCCTCGGTATAGCCGTCGCTGCCAAAGGCCTCGGCCCAGTTGGTCAGCACCAGCTTCACCGGGTCGAGCACGGCCATGCCGCGGTGGGCTTTATTTTCCAGGTCTTCGCGCAGGCAGCCCTCAAGGGTGCTGTAGTCGATCCAGGAATCGCTTTTGGTCACGCCGATGCGGTCGGCAAACAGGCGCAGGCTCTCGGGTGTGTAGCCCCGGCGGCGCAGGCCCACGATGGTGGGCATGCGAGGGTCGTCCCAGCCGCTGACTTTGCTTTCGTTCACCAGTTGTGCCAGCTTGCGTTTGCTGGTGATCACATAGGTCAGGTTCAGGCGGGCAAATTCGTATTGCTTCGGCGCGGGCGCGGCCAAGAGTTTGCATTCGCACAGGCGCTCCATTAGCCAGTCGTAAAACGGGCGCTGGTCTTCAAACTCCAGCGTGCAGATGCTGTGGGTGATTTGCTCCAGCGCGTCTTCGATGGGGTGGGCAAAGGTGTACATCGGGTAGATGCACCAGGTGTCGCCCGTGTGGTGGTGGTTGGCGCGGCGGATGCGGTAGATGGCCGGGTCGCGCATGTTGATGTTGGGCGATGCCATGTCGATCTTGGCGCGCAGCACGGCGGCGCCGTCATCAAGCTTGCCATCGCGCATCTCGCGAAAGCGCGCCAGGTTTTCTGCCACGGTGCGGCTGCGGAAAGGGCTGTCCACGCCGGGTTTGCCAAAGTCGCCGCGGTTGGCACGCATGTCTTCTGCGCTTTGTTCGTCCACATAGGCGTGCCCGGCTTCAATCAAGGCCTCGGCAGCGCGGTACATGAAGTCGAAGTAGTCGCTGGCCTGGTAGGGCGCGGCGCTGCCAGCGGCCTGACCCAATTGCGCCCAGTCAAAGCCGAGCCACTTCACGGCGTCGATGATGCTGTTGACGTATTCGGTGTCTTCTTTTTCGGGGTTGGTGTCGTCAAAGCGCAGGTGGCACACGCCGCCGTACTCTTGCGCCAACCCGAAGTTGATGCAGATGCTTTTGGCGTGGCCCACATGCAGGTAGCCGTTCGGCTCGGGCGGAAAGCGGGTGCGGATCTTGGCCGGGTCGGGTTGGCCTGCAGCATGGTGCGCGGCGTCACCGGGGCTGCCCGCCCAGCGGCGGCTGGCGTAGGTACCTTGCTCCAAGTCTTTTTCGATGATCTGGCGCAGGAAGTTGCTGACCTTGTGGTCGGCGTTGGTGTCTGGGGCGGTGGGGGTGGTCATATCCCTTGATTTTAGGGCCTCTGCGCCCGTTCGCTTGGCCCTTAAGGCCGCGGGCGCAAGACCATTTCGTCGCGTCGTATTTCAATATCAAAGTGTTTCAAAAACGCTTGGCCCAGCAGCGCTTGGTTGGGCGGCAGGCCGGCCAAGCCCACGGCGACGGTGGTGTCGTTGAACACCAAGTGACCCGCGCGCACAGGCACGCCGCGCACCAGCTGGCCCGGGCGCTCGCCGTTGGCGGTGCTCAGGGTGATCGCTTGGCCTTCGGGAAGCTCAGCCTGCTCGGCCAGGGCCTCGCTCACGCTCACGTGGCTGGCGCCGGTGTCCACCAAAAAGCTCACCGGCTGTCGGTTGACTTCGCCCAACACATGGAAGTGCCCGTCGCGCTGACGCGGAAGGACCAACTCGCCCGTGCTCAGCGCATAGGGTTTGAAGCTGGCCTGGCGCTGGTGTTCGATGCGCTCAAACACGACATACAAAACCCCGGCCAAAGCCAGCCACACAGCGGCCATGCCGATTGAGCCGTAAAAGGTGGTTTTTTGGAGGGAGGGCTGCGACATGTCAGCCAATATAGCCGCAGCCTAGGCCAGCGCAGGCGCGTTTGGCTCAACACCGATAATCCATGCAGTTATTTTGGGAGAACGCTTGTGGATTGGATCTTGTTGCTCAAAGCCGCCGTGATGGGCGTGGTCGAGGGTTTGACCGAGTTTTTGCCGGTGTCGTCCACGGGGCATTTGATTTTGACGGCGTCCTTGCTCGGCTGGGAGGGCGAGAAGGTCAAGCTCTTCGAGGTGGTGATTCAGACCGGCGCCATCATGGCCATCGTCTCGCTGTATGCGCAGCGTTTGTGGCAAACGGTGGTGGGCCTCCCCACGCAGCCGCAGGCGCGGCGCTTCACGGCCAATGTGTTGATCGGGTTTTTCCCGGCGGCGCTGGCTGGGTTTTTGTTCATTGACGTGATCAAGGGCGTCTTGTTCTCGCCCATGGTGGTGGCTTTTGGCTTCATCTCGGGCGGCTTGGTGATTTTGTGGGTCGAGCGTTTGCAGCGTTTGGGCGCGAGCAGCCCGATCGCCGATGTGGACGCCGTGAGCTGGCGCGACGCTTTGAAAGTGGGTTTGATTCAGTGCACGGCCTTGGTACCGGGCGTGAGCCGATCGGGCGCAACCATCATCGGTGCCATGTGGTTGGGCTTCAACCGCAAGGCCGCCACCGAGTTCAGTTTTTTCTTGGCCATCCCCATGCTCTTCGGCGCGGCGGCTTACGACCTGTACAAAAACCACGGCCTGCTCAGCATGGACGACGTCCCACTGTTCGCGGTGGGTTTGGTCGTGTCTTACCTGTCGGCTTGGGTGTGCGTGAAGTGGTTGCTGCGCTTTGTGGCCGACCACAGTTTTGTGGTGTTCGCCTGGTACCGCATCGCCTTTGGCCTTTTGATCGTGCTCACGGCCCAGGCCGGTTGGATCGACTGGGCTTCTTGAGCGCTGACGCTTACGTGCGCAGGTCTTCGATCACCTCGGCCACCAGTTGCGCCGTCAGCAGCGGTTGCTCCATCGGAAACAGGTGGCTGCCCTCGACCATGCGCAGGCGCTCGGGACGTGGCCCCACCACCTTGCGCGTCATGGTCATGCCCACTTGGCGCATTTCCTCAGAGTGTGTGCCGCCCACAAAACCCACCGGGCACTGTAGCGGGTGGCGGCGCAAGAGCCGGTCCAAGTTGTGCGGCAGGGTGTTGTAAATGGCGGTTTCCACGTCGCGGTCGAAGTTGAGCACGCGCTGAGAGCCCTTGGGCGTGTCGGCGTCGTGGGTGCCGTGTTCGATGTAATCGCGTAAGACCTGTGGGTCCCAGCGGGCAAAGGCTTTTTTGTGTTCGAAGTGCGCCAAGGCCGCTTCGGCGCTGGGCCATGTGTTGCGCCGCGCGCGGCTGACTTTGCCGGGTGAGACCGAGCCCACGAGCTGCGTGTGTTTGGCCAAGGCCACGGCTTTGGCGCGCCAGCCGCCCAACACGGGCGAATCGAGCAACACCACACCGGCCACGCCGTGCCCGCCCAGCTGGGGGTGGCGCGCTGCGCACATCAAACTCAAAAAACCGCCGAGCGAATGACCGACTAGCCAAGCGGGCTGGCCGTGTTCTTCGATCTGTGGCGCGGCGAAGTCGGCCAGCTGCTGCACCAAATGCGGCCAGTTGCTGGTGACGGGGTAGCGCGGATCGTGGCCGAGTTGTTCGATGGCGCGCACGGCCAAGCCGCGCGAGCGCAGGGCGCGAAACAGCACCGAGTAGGTGCTGGCGGGAAAGCTGTTGCCGTGGGAGAAGATGATCACGAGGCGGCCAATTTTTTGAGGGCGTAGAGCTGGTCGAGTGCTTCGCGGGGGCTCAGGGCATCGGGGTCGATGGCTTGCAGCGCGGCCAAGGCGGCTGACAGCTCGGGGGCTTGGCTGGGCGGTGGCGGGGCGAACAAATCGACCTGCGTTTGGCTGTCTTGCTGCTGCGCCTCTAAGGCGGCCAAGGTGTGGCGGGCGTGTTGCACCACCGCGCTGGGCACACCGGCCAAGCGCGCGACCTGGATGCCGTAGCTGCGGCTGGCCGGGCCGGGCTCGATGTGGTGCAAAAACACGATGCCGGCTTTGCCCGCGCCTTCGACCGCGCTCACGTGCACGTTGACGGCTTCGTGGTGCTGCGCAGGGAATTCGGTGAGCTCAAAGTAATGTGTCGCAAACAGCGTGAAGGCGCGCAGCTTGTCGTGCAGGTGCGTGGCGATGCCGCTGGCCAAGGCCAAGCCGTCGAGCGTGGAGGTGCCGCGCCCGATCTCGTCCATCAGCACCAAGCTGTTGGGCGTGGCGCTGTGCAGGATTTGCGCGGCCTCGGTCATCTCCACCATGAAGGTGGACTGTGCGTTGGCCAGGTCGTCGGTGGCGCCGATGCGGGTGTGGATGGCGTCGATCGGCCCCAAACGGCAAGACTCGGCGGGCACACAGCTCCCCATGCTGGCCAAGAGCACGATCACCGCGACTTGGCGCATGTAGGTCGACTTGCCGCCCATGTTGGGGCCGGTGATGATTTGCATGCGCTGCTTGGGGCCGAGCACGGTGTCGTTGGCGATGAAGCCGCTGCTGCCCAAGCCTTGCGCCGATTGCTCGTTCAAACGCGCTTGCACGACCGGGTGGCGCCCGCCACGGATGTCGATGCAAGGCTCGTTGACGAACTGCGGCTCGCACCAATTCAGGTTGAGTGCGCGCTCGGTCAGGCAACAGGTGGCGTCGAGGGACGAGAGGGCGCGGGCCAAACGGGTGAGTGTGTCGATGTGGGTTTGCAGTTGGTCGAGCAACTGCTCAAACAAAAACTTCTCGCGCGCCAAGGCGCGCTCTTGGGCGCTCAGGGCTTTGTCTTCGAAGGTTTTGAGCTCGGGCGTGATGAAGCGCTCGGCGTTTTTGAGGGTTTGGCGGCGGCGGTAGTCCTCGGGCACTTTGTCTACCTGGCCTTGCGTGACCTCAATGAAAAACCCGTGCACCTTGTTGAACTGCACGCGCAGGTTGTTGATGCCGGTGCGCGCGCGTTCGCGGGTCTCCAAGTCGAGCAAGAAGCCGTCGCAATTGGTTTGGATGGCGCGCAGCTCGTCGAGCTCAGCGTCAAAGCCGTGGTTGATGACACCCCCGTCGCGCACCAAGGCCGCCGGTTCGGGCAACAAGGCCGCGTGCAGCAAGGCCGCACAGTCGGTGGGGGGCAGCAGGTCGCGGGCCCAGCTTTGCAGCTGGTTTGAAGCCGCAGTGTCGGGCGACTGTGCCAGTTGCGCGGCCAAGCCTTCGCAGCGCAGCAAGGTGTGGGCCAAGCCCAACAGTTCGCGCGGGCGCACTTGGCGCAGCGCGATGCGCGCGGTGATGCGCTCCACGTCGCTCGCGCCTTGCAGCTGCTGGCGCAGGCCGTTCCACAAACCGCCGCGCAAAGCGCGGATGGCCTGCAGGCGCTCGCGCGCCGTGCTGCGGTCGCGCTCGGGTTGCAGCAACCAGCTGCGCAAGCGGCGGCTGCCCATGCCGGTGCAGCAGGTGTCGAGCACCGACAAGAGCGTGGAGCTGGTCTCGCCGCGCAGGGTGTGGGTGAGTTCCAAGTTGCGCCGCGTGGCCGCGGGCAAGTCGATCAGGGCTTGGGCGCGCGCCACTTGCAGGCTGCGCACGTGGGTGAGGGCGCGGCCTTGGGTGTGTTCGGCGTAGTCGAGCAGGGCGCTGGCCGCGGCGTGCGCGTCGGCCAAGCCTTGGGCGTCCCAAGCGGCCAAGCTGGTGGTGTTGAGTTGTTCGCACAGCTTGCGCTCGCCCAATGCGGCGTCAAAGGCCCAAGCGGGGCGCACCACGGCGATGCTGCGTTGGCCGTTGCTCACGCTTTGACAAGCAGCGGCCACGGCTTTTTCAAAGGCGGGCGTGGTCTCGGCGCTGTAGAGCACCTCGCTGGCGCCGATGCGCGCGACCCAGTCGGCCAGCTCGTCGCTGGCGCATTGGGCCAAGAACACCGTGCCTTGGGTCACGCTCATCCAAGCCAAGCCACAACCGGTGCGCGCGCCGGGGTGCACGGCCAAGAGCAGGGCCTCGCTGGTGTCGGACAGCAGCTCGGCGTCGGTCAAGGTGCCGGGCGTGACCACGCGCACCACCTTGCGCTCCACCGGGCCTTTGCTGGTGGCCACGTCGCCCACCTGCTCACAAATCGCCACCGACTCGCCCAATTTGATGAGGCGCGCCAAATACGTTTCGACCGAATGAAACGGCACACCGGCCATCACCACCGGCTTGCCAGCGCTTTGGCCGCGCTGGGTCAGCGTGATGTCGAGCAGGCGCACGGCTTTCTCGGCGTCTTCATAAAAGAGCTCGTAGAAGTCGCCCATGCGGTAGAACACCAGCGTGTGGGGGTACTCGGCTTTGATGGCCGTGTACTGCTGCATCATGGGTGTGTGGGGGGCGTCGGTCACAGCGGGTGGGGTTGAACTGGTAATAATGAAGGGTTGTCAGCTCAGGGTATGGGCTGTCCGATTATTCCATTAAGGCACCATGAAATACTTTGGCTTCTCTTATGCGTTCAGCGCGGTCTGCTTGGCCTTGGCCGCTTGGTGGGGCGCGTCCACGTCCATGGGGCTGTGGGCGGCACTTTGGATCACCTTCGTGTTGGCGATCTTGGAGATCAGCCTGTCGTTCGACAACGCGGTGGTCAACGCCGGCGTGCTCAAAGACATGAGCGAGTTCTGGCGCAAGCTGTTTCTGACGGTTGGCATTTTGATCGCCGTCTTTGGCATGCGCTTGGTCTTCCCGATTGCCATCGTGGCGGTCACTGCCGACATGAGCACGAGCGACACCATCAACATGGCGCTCAAAGAACCGCAGCGTTACTCGGAGGTGCTGAGCAGCGTCTACCCTGTGATCGCGGCTTTTGGTGGTGTGTTTTTGTTGATGGTGTTCTTGAACTTCATGTTCGACAAAAACAAAGAAACCCATTGGTTGGGCCCCTTGGAGGAGCGCCTGACGCGCTTGGCCAAGTTCGACGCCATCAGCGTCATGCTGGCCTTGTCCGTGGTGTTCTCAACCCAGTGGTGGGTGCCGGTGGCCGACCAGTCACGCGTGTTTGTGGCGGGCATCTCGGGCATCTTGTTGTACTTGGCGGTGGACGCCTTGGGCGCTTTGTTCTCCGACGAAGCCGAGGGCGACGCAGCGGTCAAGACCGTCAAGCGCACCGGCTTTGGGGCCTTCATGTACCTGGAGGTGCTAGATGCGTCGTTCTCGTTTGACGGTGTGATCGGTGCGTTTGCCATCACCCGCGACGTGGTGATCATCATGCTGGGCTTGGCCATCGGCGCGATCTTCGTGCGCTCGATGACCATTTACTTGGTCGAAAAAGGCACCTTGGGCGCTTATGTGTACTTGGAGCACGGTGCGCATTACGCCATCGGCGCCTTGGCCATCATCATGCTCATGGGCACGGTCGCGCATGTGCCCGAGGTCATCACTGGCTTGATCGGCATTGGTTTCATCGCGGCTTCGGTGCTGTCGTCCTTGGCGCACCGGCGCAAAACCGCCGCCTGAGGCCCCACGGACCCCGTGGGGCCACTTTCCGTACAATGGGCGTCCTTTGACTCTCAGGGCCCCACCGGGCCCGCTGTATGGAAATAGCGATACTGTTTGCCCTCATCTGTCTCAATGGCTTGTTTGCCATGTCCGAGATTGCCCTGGTCACCGCCCGCAAGGCCCGGCTGCAAAAACTCATCGATGAGGGCGACAGCGGTGCCGCCGCCGCTGTCAAACTGGGCGAAGACCCCACCCGTTTTTTGTCCACCATCCAAATTGGCATCACCTCCATCGGTGTGCTCAACGGTATCGTCGGTGAGGCCGCTTTGGCGGGTCCGCTGTCGGAGTGGTTGGTTTCTCTGGGCATGGCACAGCCTCTGGCGGGTTACGCCGCCACCGGCTTCGTGGTCTTGGTTATCACCTATTTCTCGATCGTGGTGGGCGAATTGGTACCCAAGCGCATCGGTCAGTCTTACCCCGAGACCTTTGCCCGTTTGGTGGCACGTCCCATCCACGTGTTGGCGGTGGCGACCAAGCCTTTTGTTTGGCTGTTGTCGGCGTCCACGCGCGGTCTGCTGCGCGCCATGGGCGTGAAAGAAACCAAAGGCACGCCGGTCACCGAAGAAGAGATCCACGCCATGCTGGTCGAGGGCACCTCGGCCGGTGTGATCGAGTCGCACGAGCACACCATGGTGCGCAACGTGTTCCGCTTGGACGACCGCCAGATCGGCTCGCTCATGGTGCCGCGTGCGGACATCGTGTGTTTGGATGTGGACGATTCGTTTGCCGACAACCTCAGCCGCATCGAAGAGTCCGACCACGCCCGCTTTCCCGTGGTGCAGGGTGGCATCCAAAACATCGTGGGCGTGATCAACGCCCGCCAATGGTTGGCCCGCGCCTTGAAAGACCCCGCGCAGCAGCTGCGCGACCAGGTCTTGCAAAGCCCGCTTTACGTGCCCGAGACCATCACCGGCATGGAGCTCTTGGACAACTTCCGTTTGTCCGACGTGCACATGGCCTTTGTGATCGACGAGTACGGCGAGGTGCAGGGCATCATCACCTTGCAAGATTTGATCGAAGCCATCACCGGCGAATTCCAACCGCGCGACCCCGAGACCTCGTGGGCCGTGCAGCGCGAAGACGGCAGCTGGCTACTCGACGGTCACATCCCCGTGCCTGAGCTCAAAGACCGTTTGGATTTGGACGAGGTGCCCGAAGAGGAGCGCGGCCGCTACCACACGCTCAGCGGCATGATCATGCTGCTCAGCGGTTCATTGCCGAAGGTCTGTGATGTGGTGGAGTGGGAAGGCTGGCGCTTGGAGATCGTCGACATGGACGGTCGAGCCATCGACAAGGTCTTGGCCACCCGTTTGACCCCGACGCCTGAAGCACCAGAGGTCGACGCTTCAGACGTCTGAAGCGGTGTCGGCCGCAGGGGCGACGGCTTGTCGCACCGCGGCCTTGTCGCCCGCGCTGGCGAACTTGCTGTGTTTGCCGATCAGGCTGACCATTTGGCCGTAAATGCGGGGGTTGCCGGCCAAGCATTCTTTTTGCTCCAAGAAGTCGGAGTCGCCCGAGAAGTTGCCCACCAAGCCACCGGCTTCGGTCACGAGCAAAGCGCCTGCGGCACAGTCCCAGGGCGAAAGGCCCATTTCAAAAAACGCATCGGTGTAGCCCGCAGCCACATAGGCCAAGTCGAGCGCGGCTGAGCCTGGGCGGCGCACGCCGGCGCAGCGCGGCATCACATCCCCCAAGATTTGCAGGTAGTTGTTGAAGGCGTCGTTGGCGCGGAACGGAAAGCCGGTGGAGACCAAGCACTCACTCAGTTGGGTGCGCTTGGCCACGCGGATACGGCGCTCGTTGAGGTAAGCGCCACGGCCCTTGCTCGCGTAGAACAGGTCGTTGCGGCTAGGGTCGTAAATGACGGCTTGGTCGAGCTTGCCCTTGACCATGAGCGCGATGCTCACGCAATACACGGGCAGGCCGTGGATGAAGTTGGTGGTGCCGTCCAGCGGATCGATGATCCAAATGTGGTCTGCGCCGCCGAACTTGCCCTCGCGCTGGCCGGACTCTTCGGCCCAAATGCCGTGGTCGGGGTAAGCGGTGAGCAGCGTGTCGATGATGGCGTTCTCGGCGGCTACATCGACTTCGGTCACGAAGTCATTCGTTTGTTTGGCCGACACGCGCACCGACTCGATGTCGAGTGCGGCGCGGTTGATGATGGTTCCGGCGGTACGCGCGGCCTTGATGGCCACGTTGAGCATGGGGTGCAGACTGGACGACATGAATTGTGTTCCTCGGGTACGGACAAGACCGACCCAACAGGGGATGAGCAAAGGGGGAAGTTTTGCACCGGGGCCCGGCGATGCGGGGCGGCGACAATAGACGTGATTTTACGTGATGCCAAGACCGCCCCAGAAAGCCCGAGATGAAGACCCGATTCGTGTTGATTGAAACCAGCCACGCCGGCAACGTCGGCGGTGTGGCCCGCGCCATGAAGGTCATGGGTTTTGACGATCTGGTGCTGGTGCGACCGCGCTGGCCCAATGTGTTGCGCCGCGAAGAAACCATCCAGCGCGCCAGTGGCGCCAACGACGTGTTGGCCCAGGCCCGTATCGTCGAGACGCTCGATGAAGCGCTCGAGGGCTTGAGCCACCTGTGCGCCACCGCCATGACGCCGCGCGACTTTGGCCCGCCCACCACCAGCCCGCGCGAACACTTTGCCGCCTTGACCGAACCCGAGCGTGTGGCGGCGCAGCCCGAAGCGGGCGTGGCGTTTTTGTTTGGCTCTGAGCGTTTTGGCATGGCCAACGAAGACGTCTACCGCTGCCACGTGTGTTTGCGCATCCCCACGCACGCGCAATTCGGCTCACTGAACTTGGCCGCGGCGGTGCAGCTCGTGGCCTACGACTGGCGCATGGCCTTGGGTGGCTTTGACGAAGCCGCGCCAGCAGCAGCCAGCCCCGTGGCGAGCGCGGCCGACGCGGCCATGGTGGGTGGCTTGTTACAGCACTGGGAGCAGGCCTTGGTGGCGGTGGACTTTCTGGACCCCGACGCCCCAAAAAAACTCCTGCCGCGTTTGAACCAATTGCTCAACCGCGCGCAACTCGTGCCCGAAGAAGTCCACATCCTGCGCGGGGTGGCCAAGGCCATGCTGCAAACCGCTGAGCGCGCCAAGCGCTAGACTCAAAGCCCCTCTCACCTCGATACCGCCCATGTTTGACCGCTTGAAACAAGACGTCCGCATCATTTTGGAACGCGACCCCGCGGCGCGCAGCACCTGGGAAGTCTTGACCTGTTACCCCGGCTTGCACGCCTTGGTGATGCACCGCTGGGCGCACGCCTGCTGGGCCATGGGCTGGCGCTGGTTGGGCCGTTTCATCTCGCACTTGGCGCGTTGGTTCACCGGCATCGAGATCCACCCTGGCGCACAGATCGCCCCGGGCGTGTTCATCGACCACGGCATGGGCGTGGTGATCGGCGAGACCGCCGTCATTGGCGCTGGTTGCACGATTTACCAAGGCGTGACCTTGGGCGGCACCTCCTTGTCGAAAGGCGCCAAGCGTCACCCCACCTTGGGCCGCGACGTGGTCGTGGGCGCGGGGGCACAGGTCTTGGGCGGGTTTGAGGTGGGCGACAACGCCAAGATCGGCAGCAACGCGGTGGTGACCAAGCCGGTGCCCGCGGGTGCCACGGCGGTGGGCAACCCGGCGCGCATCATTGCCGCCGAGATCGATGCGCAGCGCGAAGCCGTCGCCTCCAAAATGGGTTTCTCGGCCTACGGCGTGACCCAAAACGACGACCCGCTGAGCCAAGCCATGCGCGGCCTGATCGACAACGCGGCTGGCCAAGAGCACCAAATCGCCCTGCTCTGGCAAGCGGTGCAAACCTTGTCGGACTGCGTGAAGCAGGGCGACTGCGTGCCCAAAGACGCCCACCGAAAAGAACACTTCGAAGCCGACAAGCTCAACCAGCTCGTGGGCAAGTGAGGCGCGGCGGCGTCAGCCGCCCTGCGCTTCAGTGGTGGTGACCGTGTGCGCCGTGAGCGTGGCCGTGCGCCACTTCTTCGTCGCTGGCGGCTCGCACGTCCAAGACCTTGACGGTGAAGTGCATCGTCTGACCCGCCAAGGGATGGTTGCCGTCCAAATGCACCGTGTCGCCCTTGATCTTCATGACGGTGAAGGTGTGGGTTTCGCCTTGGTCGTCGCGGCCTTGGATGGTACCGCCGACCTTCACGCCGGGTGGGAATTGGCTCTTGGGTATGGACGTGACCAGGCTTTCGTCGCGCACACCGAAGGCCTCTTCGGGCCGCAGCACCAAGGTGCCGGCAAAGCCCACGGTTTGGCCTTCGAGCGCTTGTTCAATGCCGGGCAGGGTGTTGCCGTGGCCGCCGTGCAAATACGAGCGCGGCTCTTTGCCGTCTTCGAGCACCTTGCCTTGGACATCGCTGGCTTTGAAGGTCAGGGTGACGACGGTGTTGGGTCCAATGATCATGGTCGGTCTCACGCAGTGGGGTTGGGGCGCTGGGCGCTTTTGGGACGGAAGGCTTTGCACACGCCGTCGTCGGTGACCAGGTAGGGCCCACCGATGAGGTCGATGCAATAGGGAACAGCGGCGAAGATGCCTGGCACGCCCGCGCGCGCGTCGCTGGCGGGCAGGCCTTGCAGGGTTTCCGCGATGGCCTTGGGCTGGCCAGGCAAGTTGATGATCAGGGCCTGGTCGCGGATGACAGCCACTTGGCGCGACAAGATGGCGGTGGGCACAAAGCTCAGGCTGATCTGTCGCATTTGTTCACCAAAACCGGGCATGACCTTGTGCGCCACGGCCAAGGTGGCCTCGGGCGTGACGTCGCGCAGGGCAGGGCCGGTGCCGCCGGTGGTCAGCACCAAGCTGCAGCCCGCGTCGACCAATTCGATCAAGGTCGCGCTGATGCGATCGGCCTCGTCGGGGATGAGGCGAGCCTCGAAGGTGATGGGGTTGCGCATGGCGCGGCCAAGCCACTCTTGGAGCGCGGGCAGACCCAAGTCTTCATAGACGCCGCTGCTGGCGCGGTCGCTGATGGAGACGATGCCGATGCGAACCGGCTCAAACGGTGCGGCGCTCATGCCCCGTCCTCGCTGTCGCGGCCCAGGGCGGTTTTGATGGTTTGGAAGAGTTCGCGGTAGGCCTTGCCGTGGCGCGGGGCTTGGCCGGGCAGCTCCTTGGCGCCGGGGGCTTGGGCGTCTTTGCGGGCTTGGCGAATCAGGGCGCGCAGCTGTTGCGCGTCGCTCCCGGCGTCCAAGGCCAACCATGCGGTCAAGGCTTGGTCGTCGGCGATCAGGCGGTCGCGCCAGTCTTCGGCTTGGTGCAGGCGCTGGGTTTCCAGGGCCGAGGGTTTGCGCTGTTCTTCCAGCGCAGCTTGCACCGCCACGATGGTGCTGTCTTCGAGCTTGCGCATGAGCTTGCCGATGAATTGCATCTGGCGGCGGCGGCCTTCGAAGTTGGTGATGCGTTTGGCATCCGCCACGGCTTCGAGCAGCTTGTCGGGCAGGTCCACGCGGGCCATGAGGTCGGCGCGCAAGGTCAGGAGCTGTTCGCCCAAGAGCTGCAGCTCGTCGCTCTGTTTTTTCATGTCCGTGCGGCTGACATCCGTATCGCCTTTGAGCTCGCGTTTGAGTTCCAGGTCGAGTTCGCTGCCCTCCGCCACGAAGTGACCGCGAACGTAATAACCTTTGGTGAATTTGCGGGGCATGGGGGGTCTTCTTTGAATGGGTGCGCCATCGGGTGCAGCGGCCAGTATCATAGCCCCCGACATGAACAAAACCCCCGCACTCCATTCCCACGCCGGCGCCCCAGCGTCGCGCACCCAGCCCCACGACCCCAGCCGCCCCTTGAGCGGCTTTCAATACAGCCGAGCGCAATTTGAGGACTTGGTCGACGCGGCCCTCGCGCACGCCAAGGCTTTGGGCGCGGTCGACGCGGCCGCCGAGGTCTCTGAGGGCGCGGGCTTGAGCGTCTCGGTGCGCAAGGGCGAGTTGGAAAACGTCGAGCGCAACCGCGACAAATCGCTGGGCGTGACCGTCATGCTCGGCCACCGCCGCGGCAATGCATCCACCTCGGACTTCTCCATGGACGCGGTGCGCCAAACCGTGCAAGCGGCCTACGACATCGCGCGCTTCACCGCCGAAGACCCCTGCGCGGGCCTGCCCGATGTGCAGGACGTGGTGCAAGAGCAGCGCGACTTGGACCTGTTCCACCCCTGGGCCATCGAGTCGCAGCAGGCCATGCACCTGGCCTTGGCCTGTGAGGCCGCGGCGCTCAACACCAGCAAGCGCATCACCAACAGCGAGGGCGCGGCGGTGTCGGCCCAGCAGTCGCACTTTTTCAGCGCCCATTTGCGCCAGGGCCAGACGCACGGCGCGGGCCTGTTCCGCGGCGGTTACGCCAGCTCGCGCCACACCCTGTCGGTCTCGCCCATCGCCAGCAAAGGCAAGGACATGCAACGCGACGCGTGGTACAGCTCCATGCGCAGCGCGCAAGATTTGGCCACGCCACAAGCGGTGGGCCGTTACGCCGCCGAGCGCGCTTTGTCGCGTTTGGGCGCCCGCAAGATAGCCACCGTGCAGTGCCCGGTGTTGTTTGAGTCGAGCTTGGCCGCCGGCCTGCTCGGGGCCTATGTCCAAGCCACCAGCGGCGGTGCGCTCTACCGCAACACCACCTTCTTGCCCAAGAGCTTGGGCCAGCGCGTCATGGCCGATCACTTGGACATCGACGAAGACCCCTTTGTCATCAAAGGCAAAGGCAGCTCGCCGTTTGACGACGAAGGCGTGTGCGTGCAGCCGCGCCGCGCCTTGAACGCCGGCGAAGTGCAGGGTTACTTCTTGGGCAGCTACTCGGCGCGCAAGCTCGGCATGCGCACCACCGGCCACTCGGGCGGCTCGCACAACCTGAGCCTCACGAGCCGCCGCACCCAAGCGAGCGACGACCTGCCCGCCATGCTGCGCCAACTCGGCCGCGGCCTGTTCGTCACCGAGTTGATGGGTCAGGGCGTGAACTACGTGACGGGCGACTACTCGCGCGGCGCGTCGGGCTATTGGGTGGAAAACGGCGTGATCGCTTACCCCGTGCACGAGATCACCATCGCGGGCAACCTCAAAGAGATGTTCATGGGCATCGAGGCGGTGGGGGCCGATACCTACACCCACGGCGCCAAGACGGTGGGCTCTGTGCTCATCAACCGCATGCAAATCGCGGGCAGCTGATGCGCCCCGAAGCCCTGGCCCTGATGGCCGCGGGCTGTTGGGCTTTTTCCAGTTTGTTTTCTGCGCCCCCGGCCCAACGCTTGGGGGCGTTTGCCTTCAGCCGTTGGCGCATGTTGTTCGCCAGCGCGCTCTTGTGGGCCTTGGCTTGGCACAGCGGCACCTGGGGCTCCTTGGCCAGCAGCGCTTGGCTGTGGCTGGGCGTCTCGGGCCTGATCGGTATTTTTTTGGGCGACACCGCTTTGTTCGCTTGCATGAACCGTTTGGGGCCGCGCCGCTCGGGCGTGCTGTTCGCCACCCACGCGGGGTTTTCGGCCCTGTTGGCGTGGTGGTGGCTGGGCGAAGTTTTGTGGGGTTGGGCCTTGGTGGGCGCCGTGCTCTTGGTCGGCGGTGTGATGCTGGCCATTGTGTGGGGCAAGCGCAACGACGAGGCCCACGGCTGGGAGCAAACCCAAGGGCGCTTATTCTGGGGTGTGGCGCTGGGTTTGTTGGCCGCCTTGTGTCAGTCGTTGGCGACCTTGATGCTCAAGCCCTTGATGAGCACCGGGGTAGACCCGGTGGCAGCCTCGGCCGTGCGCATGAGCGTGGCATTGGCGGCGCACGGGGTGTTGTGGCTGCTGTGGCGTGGGGCGAGGGCACAAGCGCCGGTGCGAGCCCAAGATCTGTGGTTGACCTTCGCCAGCGCAGCCGTGGCCATGGTTTTGGGTATGACGCTGATCTTGGCCGCCATGCGCGAAGGTCAGGCCGGCGTGGTCGCGATCTTGTCTTCGGTCACGCCGATCTTGCTCTTGCCTTTGTTGTGGCTGGTCTACCGACGCCGACCCGCTTGGGGGGCGTGGGTCGGTGCGGTCTTGGCCGTGTTGGGCACGGCCTTGGTGATGGGCTGAGGCTTAAGGGGCCAACGCGGCCTTGACCGCGGCCGAGACCAGGCCCATGTCGGCCTTGCCCGCGAGCTGGGTTTTCACCGCGCCCATGACCTTGCCCATGTCGCCGGGGCCGCTGGCACCCAGCGAGGCCACGATGGCTTGGACGGCGCTCGTGACTTCTTCGGCCGACAAGCGCGCAGGCAGGTAAGCCACGAGCACGGCCATCTCGGCCTTTTCTTTGTCGGCCAAGTCTTGGCGGGCGGCTTGTTCGAAGGCGGCGATGGAGTCTTTGCGCTGCTTGATGAGCTTGTCGACGATGGCCACCACGGCCGCGTCGTCGAGCTCGATGCGCTCATCGACCTCTTTTTGTTTCATCGCCGCTTGCAACAAACGGATGGTGCCCAAGCGCTCGCTGTCTTTGGCGCGCATGGCGGTTTTCATGTCTTCGGTGATCTGGGCTTTGAGGCTCATGGCGGGCTCCTGAATAGAAAAAGCCCGCGGAGGCGAGCTCGGGCGGGCTGGTGTGAAGTCGGCCAGTTCAACACTGGCGGACGACTTCGATCAGAACAGCTTCTTGGGCAGCTGCATCGAACGCACGCGCTTGTAATGGCGCTTGACGGCGGCTGACTTCTTGCGCTTGCGCTCAGCGGTGGGCTTTTCGTAGAACTCGCGTGCACGCAGGTCGGTGAGCAAGCCCAATTTTTCGATCGTGCGCTTGAAGCGGCGAAGGGCTACGTCAAACGGCTCGTTGTCTTTTACGCGGATGGTGGTCATTAAAAAAGATTTCCAGAATGTGCAGCAGAGGGTGGACAAGAAGATCAGCCTGTACGCCATGTCTGCGGAATTGCCCGTCTGTGAACTCGTGTTGGCGACGGGCATTGCCAGCAAAACCCCAGATTATAGTGACTTTTTCAGGGCCTGCCCACAGGCATGGGCGCTGGCCCAGGCCCACTGGAAGTTGTAGCCCCCCAGCCAGCCCGTCACGTCCACCACCTCGCCAATGAAATACAGGCCGCTTTGGCGCGATTCCATGGTTTGGGACGACAGGGCCTGGGTGTCCACCCCGCCCAGCGTGACCTCGGCTTTTTTGTAGCCTTCGGTGCCGTTGGGCTGAACACGCCAAGCGCTGAGCTGCTCGGCCAGGCGATGCAAGGCCTTGTCGGGCACGTCGCAGATGGGGCGCTGCCAAGCGGGATCTTGTTGCGCCCAGGTGTCGGCCAAGCGGCTGGGCAGCCACTGGGCCAGCTCGTTGGCCAGCAATTTGCGCGAACGTTGCTTGGCTTCGCTCAAGGCGGGCAGCCAATCCTGTTCGGGGGCGAGTTGCACGCGGATGTCGGTGCCCGCGTGCCAATAGCTGGAAATTTGCAACACGCCCGGGCCGGACAGGCCGCGGTGGGTAAAGAGCAGGTCTTCGGCAAAGGTGGTGCGTTGTTTTTTCTCTCCGGTCTCGATGAGCACCGGCAAGGCCAGGCCTGAGAGTTCGGCCCACGGCGCCCATGCCGTGGCATCGAAGGTCAGCGGCACCAAACCCGGACGAGGATCGACGATGGGCAGGTCAAACTGGCGCGCCAAGCGGTGGCCGAAGTCGGTGGCGCCAATGGCGGGGATGGACAGGCCGCCCGTGGCCACGACCACGGCGTGGGTGTGCACCGTGCCTTGGTCGGTGTCCAAGCTGTAGGCGTGGGGGGCGCCGTCGTGGTGGTGCACGGCGTGCACGCCACAAGGTTGCCAGCGCGTCACACCGCCGGCTTCGCATTCGCGCAGCAAGACCTGGATCAGGTCGTCGGCGCTGCGGTCACAAAACAGCTGGCCTTTGTGTTTTTCATGAAAAGGCACGCCGTGCTGCGTGAGCAAGGCGGTGAAGTCTTGTGGCGTGTAGCGCGACAAGGCCGAGCGACAAAAGTGCGGGTTCTCGCTGATGAAGTGTTTGTGTGGCGCGCGTGGGTCGAGGTCGCGGTTGGTGAAGTTGGCGCGACCGCCGCCCGAGATGCGGATTTTTTCGGCCACTTTGGGGCTGTGGTCCAGCACCAAGACGCGCAAACCCCGTTGGCCGGCCACGCCAGCGCAAAACAAACCCGCGGCGCCTGCGCCGATCACCACTGCGTCCCATGTGTTCATGGGGGCTGAGTGTACGTGGGGCGTTTACACTG
>CAMDCY010000036.1 GCA_945890705.1 Hydrogenophaga intermedia
TGCAAGGCAAAGAGCTGAGCTACAACAACATCGCCGACGCCGATGCGGCATGGGAGTGTGTAAAGAGCTTCGAGGCCACCGCCTGCGTGATCGTCAAACACGCCAACCCCTGCGGTGTGGCCGTGGGCGCCAGCGCACTTGAAGCCTACAGCAAGGCCTTCCAAACCGACCCCACCAGCGCCTTTGGCGGCATCATCGCCTTCAACCGTCCGGTGGACAAGGCCGCGGCCGAGGCCGTGAGTCAGCAGTTCGTGGAAGTGCTGATGGCCCCCGACTTCAGCGCCGAGGCCCTCGACGTGTTCAAGGGCAAAGCCAATGTGCGCTTAATGAAAATCGCCTTGCCCGCCAACTACGGCCAAGTGCGCAACGCTTTGGAAACCAAGCGCGTGGGCTCGGGCCTCTTGCTGCAAAGCGCCGACAACCATGAGTTGGCCTTGGCCGACATGCAAATCGTCACCGTCAAACAACCCACACCCGCTGAGCTGAACGATCTGCTCTTCGCATGGAAGGTGGCCAAGTTCGTCAAGTCCAACGCCATCGTGTTCTGCAAAAACGGCATGACCATGGGTGTGGGCGCTGGCCAAATGAGCCGCTTGGACTCCGCTCGCATCGCCAGCATCAAGGCCGAAGCGGCGAAGCTGAGCCTGCAAAACACCGTGGTCGCCAGCGACGCCTTCTTCCCCTTCCGCGACGGCCTGGATGTGGTGGTGGACGCGGGCGCGACCTGCGTGGCCCAACCCGGCGGCTCCATGCGCGACCAAGAAGTCATCGACGCCGCCAACGAGCGGGGGGTGGCGATGGTTTTCACGGGCGTGCGTCACTTCCGCCATTGATGAATTTCGCCGATCTGGGCTTGGCCCCTGCGCTGCTCAGCGCCTTGGCCGACCAGGGTTTGGCCAGCCCCACGCCGGTGCAAGCCGAAGCGATCCCAGCGGTCTTGCTGGGCCGCGATGTCCTGGCGCAAGCGCAAACCGGTTCGGGCAAAACCTTGGCCTATGCGCTGCCGCTGTTGCAGCGGCTCATGGCCGTGGCCCCAGCGCGCGAAGACGCGCCCCGCCAACGCCCAACGCAAGTCTTGGTCTTGGTGCCCACGCGCGAGCTGGCCACGCAGGTCAGCGATGTGTTGCGCGATTTGGCGCGGTCGTTGGTGCAGTCCATCAAGGTGGGCACGCTCTTTGGTGGTGTGTCCATCAACCCCCAGCTCATGAGCTTGCGCAGCGGCGCCGATGTGGTGGTGGCCACGCCCGGGCGTTTGCTCGATGTGGTGAATCACAACGCCCTGCACTTGGGTCAGTTGCAACAACTGGTACTCGACGAAGCCGACCGTTTGCTCGACCTGGGTTTTGCCGACGAGCTGCAGCGCCTGATGGCGCTGTTGCCCGCCCAGCGACAAACCCTCTTGTTCAGCGCGACCTTCGATCCCGCGGTGCAGGGCTTGGCCAAGGCCTTGTTGCGCGAGCCCGTGCGCATCAGCATCGCGCCCACCGAGGCGCACACCCCGAACATCACCCAACGTGCCATTGCGGTGGACGACAAAAAACGCACCGCGTTGCTGCGCCACCTGATCAGCGAGCACCCGCAGCAGCGCATGCTGGTGTTCGTGGCCACGCGTTATGCCTGTGAGCACGTCGCCAACAAGCTGTATTTGGCCGGCATCTTCGCCACCGCCTTTCACGGCGAGATGAGCCAAGGCGCACGCCAAACCGTGCTCGATGAATTCAAAGCGGGGCGTTGGGACGTGGTGGTCACCACCGACTTGGCCTCGCGCGGTATCGACATCGCGCTCCTGCCCATCGTCGTCAACTACGACCTGCCGCGCTCGGCCACCGACCACACCCACCGCATCGGGCGCACCGCCCGTGCTGGCGCGAGCGGCTTGGCCGTGAGCTTCGTGACCGCCGAGTCGCAAGCGCATTGGCGGCTGATTTGCAAGCGCGAACAGCTCGAGCTGCCGTTGGAAGTGCTGCCCGGCTTTGAGCCCACCGACACCCCACCACCGCCGCAAGGCAACGGCGGCGTCAAGGGCAAACGCCCCAGCAAAAAAGACAAATTGCGTGCGGCCGGTTTGCGCTGAAATTTGACAAAGCATGCCCCGGGTATCAGAATGTAGACACTGTCAACATTTTGGGGTTCTGATGACCGAAGTCTGGGAAGGTTTGCGTCGCGAGCGTGGTTTGGTGCGCTACGCCGTGTTGATGTTCGCTTTGTTGTTGATCGCTGCGGTGCTGTGGGCGGTGGATGAGCGCGTGGTCCGCGAGGTGAACGTCTGGGCCAAGCCCATGAAGTTCATGGCCGCTGGGGGATTGATGGCGCTGACCACCGCGGTGTTTTTGGCTGGGTTGCCTGCGCACGCCCGGGCGCAGCGCTCGGTGCAGCTCATGGTGTGGGTGTTGGTGCTGACGTCGGCGTTTGAGGTGGGCTACATCACCTTGCAAGGGGCGCTGGGCAACGGCTCGCATTACAACGTGAGCCACCCGTTCTTGGCGGTGATGTTCGGCTTGATGGCGCTGGCCGCCGTGGGTTTGACGGCCACCCAAGGGTATTTGGCCTGGGTCGTGATGAAGAACGGCTTGACCTGGGGCCAACCGGTTTTTGTGCAGTCGGTGGTGTGGGGTTTGGCTTTGACCTTTGTACTGGCCACCGTCAGCGGTTTTGCGTTGGGTGGCCTGCAACCCCCGCCTGGGCAAGGCTTGCCGCTGCTGGGCTGGCACCTTTCGGGCGGCGACGCGCGCCCCGCGCATTTCCTAGGTGTTCACGCCAACCAACTGCTGCCCTTGTTGGGTTTGGCACTGATGCGACTGCGTGGCTGGCAGCCCCGATTGACGATGGGGCTGTTGTACGCTGGTGTGGCGCTGTATGTGTTGGCGTGGGTCTGGCTGAGCGCTTCAGCCCTGGCGGGTCGGGTCGCTTAAGCCGCGCTCGATCAAGCCCATCACATGTGCCACGGCTTTTTTGTGTACTGTGGGCGACAGCGTGAGGTGGGTGGTGCAGTTGGCACTCAATATGCCAGCCAAGCCGTGCATGGTCGACCACACAAACAAGGCATCCAGGTCCACCGCTGGGGTGGGCGACTTTACCCCATGCACCCTCGCCATGACATGGCGCAAGGTGTCGAAGGCTTGGTTGGCGTCGGCGGTCAATTCGGCTTGCTCGGTCGCTTGGGGCCATGGTGTGCTGAACATCAGGCGGTATTCCAAGGGGTGCGACAGCGCAAAGCCCAAATAACGTTCACCGAGCGCATGCAAATCGGCGTGCGGGTCGGATAAGCTGGGCCGATCTTGTAAGTGCTCAGCAAATTGCGCGTAGCAGCGGCGCATGACCTCGGCGAGCAGGTGCTCGCGGGTGGGGAAGTGGCGGTAAGGGGCTTGGTGCGACACACCCAAACGCCGTGCCACGTCGCGCAAACTCAAACGCTCAATGCCTTCTTGCGCAATCACTTCGCGCGCAGCTTCCACGCAAGCGTCGCGCAAGTTCATTCAAAGGGCCTCGTCTGCCCCATCCACACCCAAAGCCGCTGGGGGCGGTGTTTCGCGCACCGGTGCCGGCACCCAGGTGCCGGGTTTGCACAAGATTTCCACGTACACGCTGGCCGCACCACCTTGGGCCAAAGCGCCCACGGTGTCCACCACCGCGCCGACTTTGCAGACCTCGGCGCTGTCCACGTCCAAACCGACTTTGCAGTCGAAGTCCCAGAAGTCCACACCCTTGGGCAGGACACGGGCGCGCTCGCGTTTGAAGTATTTGCGGATGTCGTGTTTGACCGCTTCGAGCACGCGCTCGGGGTGCTTGCCTTCAACGATCAAGGGGTAGGTTTTTTTCATGTCAGAGGGTTCGGAAAATCTCGGCGGCGGCTTGCACGGTCTGTGCAATGTCCGCGTCGGTGTGGGCCGCGCTGACAAAGCCCGCTTCGTACAGCGCGGGGGCGATGTAAATCCCGCGGTCGAGCAAGCCGTGAAAGAGTCGGTTGAAGCGCGCGCCGTCGGTGGTCATGACGGTGGCGTAGTTTTGGGGCAGCTCGTTCATCATGAAGAAGCCGAACATGCCGCCTTGGCTGTCCACGCTGAAAGGCACGCCAGCGGCGTCGGCCGCGGCTTTGAGGCCGCGCGTGAGCGCTTGGGTCTTGCCCGAGAGCGCTTCGAAGAAGCCGGGTTTTTGGATTTCGCGCAGCGTGGCCAAACCGCAGGCAGTGGCCACGGGGTTGCCACTCAAGGTGCCGGCTTGGTACACGCCACCCAAGGGGGCGAGTTGCTCCATGACGGCGCGTTTGGCACCAAAAGCGGCCAGCGGCATGCCGCCGCCAATCACCTTGCCCATGACGGTCATGTCGGGCTCGAAGCCGGGGATGAGCGAGGCGTAGTGACCTTGGGCGCTGCCCAAACCCACGCGGAAGCCGGTCATTACTTCGTCGAAGGCGAACAGCGCGCCGTGTTGTGTACACAATTCGCGGGTGCGCTTCATGAAAGGCACAGAAGCGCGCACAAAGTTCATGTTGCCGCAAATGGGCTCGATCATGACGCAGGCCACTTCGGGGCCGTGTTCGGCAAACGCGGCTTCGATTTGCTCGACGTTGTTGTACTCGAGCACCAAGGTGTGTTGCACGACTTCGGGCGGGACACCGGCGCTGGTGGGGTTACCAAACGTGGCCAGGCCTGAGCCGGCCTTGACCAAGAGCGCGTCGGCATGGCCGTGGTAACAGCCTTCAAACTTGATGATTTTTTTGCGGCCGGTGGCACCGCGCGCCAAGCGGATGGCGCTCATGCCGGCTTCGGTGCCGGAACTGACCAAACGCACCATTTCGATGCTGGGTACGAGCTTGATGATTTCTTCCGCCAATTCCACTTCGCGCTCGGTGGGCGCGCCAAAGCTGAAGCCTTCCAGCGCGGCTTTTTGCACAGCGTCCAACACGGCGGGGTGACCGTGGCCCAAGATCATCGGGCCCCAGGAGCCGATGTAGTCGATGTACTTTTGGTCGTTGGCGTCCCAAAAGTAGGCGCCTTTTGCGCGCTTGACGAAACGCGGCGTGCCGCCGACGGCTTTGAAAGCACGAACGGGGGAGTTCACGCCACCGGGGATGGTGCGTTTGGCGCGTTCAAAGAGTTGTTCGTTGCGGTCGTTGGAGCTCATAAACAGATCACTCGCGAAAGTTTGAAAAAGGCGCGACATCAGTGCCGCGTGGTGTCCAAGGGAAAGTCTGGGCCCATGTCGCCGTTGTCGGCGTCTTCGGCCTCTTCGTCTTCGTCGTGCGCCCAAAACAAGCGGTCGGGCACGGCGTGGCCCATGCCGGGCTGGAAGCCCGCGTCCAGGCATTGGTCGAGGTAGGTCATGGCCTCGGCGCAGGCGTTTTGCAAATCTGTGCCACCTGCGATCAGTGCGGTGAGCGCCGCACTCAGGGTGTCACCCGCGCCGTTGAAGGTGGCGTCAAAGCGCTCGTAGCGGGCCGTGGCCATGACGGTCTCGGGCGAGGCCAAGTGGGTTTCCAAGTACTGGTCGGCGGCCACAAAGCCGGTGACCAAGGTGTAGGGCACACCGTGCACGGCCGCGGCGCGGGCCACTTCACGGGGGCCCGGGGCTTTGTCGCTGTCCCAGTCGGGCATGAGCCAGCGGCACAGGGTGCTGTGGTTGCCCACCAACACGGTGGTTTGCGGCAGCAGCAGCTCGGTGCAGGCGTCCAGGTAGGTGTCGATCTCGACCTCGTCCCACCACGACAGGTCGGGCATGTACAAGACCACTGGGATCTCGGCGTAGTCGGTGGTGATCGCCGCGATGGCGCTGAGGTTCTCGGGATTGCCCACAAAGCCCACTTTGAAGGCTTGCACCGGCATGTCCTCCAAGGCGCAGCGGGCTTGTTCGTTGACGGCGTCCTCGTCCATGGCGAAGTGTTCGCGGATGGCGCTGGTGTCGCGCACGTAGGTGCCGGTGACGACAGGCAAGACGTGGGCCGAGGCGCTGGCCATGGCGGTGGCGTCGGCGGCCAAACCACCCGCACCGCTGGGGTCGTTGGCGTTGAAGACCATCACACAAGGCAAGGTGGCTTCACCGAGCTCGTCGGGTGTATCGATGGAGGGGATTTCAGACATGGCAAGGGGCTCGATACAATCGCCCCATTCTAGATGACACGGAACTGTTGACCATGAGCGATTCAAAGACCTGGATGTGCCTGATTTGCGGCTGGATTTACGACGAAGCCGCGGGCGCACCCGACGAAGGCATTGCCCCTGGCACCAAATGGGAAGACGTGCCCATGAACTGGACTTGTCCCGAGTGCGGCGCGCGCAAAGACGACTTTGAAATGGTCGCGCTCTGACATTCAAGCCGCGGCGGCTTTGACCACCGCGTAGCGTTCCAAGGTCGCCGCCCGTGCGGCCGCGTGGTCCACCACCGGCAGGGGGTAGTTCTCCCCCAAACGCACACCGGCCGCCGCCAACTCCAGTGGGCTGGCCAACCACGGTGCGTGAATGGCCTTGTCGCTCAAGCCCGCCAGCTCGGGCACGTAGCGCCGAATGAACTTGCCTTGTGGGTCGAACTTCTCGCTCTGTGAGGTGGGGTTGAAGATCCGAAAGTACGGTTGCGCATCGCAACCGCTGGAGCTCGCCCACTGCCAACCGCCGTTGTTGGCGGCCAAGTCAAAGTCCATGAGCTTCTCGGCAAAGTAACGCTCGCCCCAAGACCAGTGCAGGCCCAGGTCCTTGACCAAAAAACTCGCCACCAACATGCGCAAGCGGTTGTGCATGTAGCCGCTTTGGTTGATTTGCGCCATGGCCGCGTCCACCAGCGGGTAGCCGGTGCGTCCCGCGCACCAAGCCGCGAACAGTGCTTTGGCGGCTTTGCCGTGTTCAAACGCGATTCGGTCGTAGGCGGGTTTGAAGGCGCGCTCCACCACGTGCGGGTGGTTGGCCATGATCTGGTGGTAGAAGTCGCGCCAAATCAATTCGGACAGCCACGTGCTGGCGCCCGCATTGCCCGCCAGGTGCAGCGGGTAGGCCAGCCTTAGGGCCTGGCGCACCGAGAGCGTGCCAAAGCGCAGGTGCACCCCCAGGTAGCTCGGGCCTTTCACGGCGGGGAAGTTACGCGCCTCGCCGTAGTGGTCGATGCGGTGCACAAAGTCGGCCAAGAGTTGCTGCGCGCCGCTGGCGCCCGTGGGCAGGTGCATCTCGCTGCCGGGGCCGTCCTCAAACCCCAGGTCGGTCAAGCTGGGCACGCCACGGTCCAGATCGGGGGGTAACGGGGCCAAACGCTCGGCAACTGCGCTGGCGTCGTGGTCGACCATCTGCGCGGGGCCCACCTGTTTGAGCCAAGCATTCTTGAAGGGAGTGAACACACCGAAGGTCTGACCGGTTTGGGTCAAGACCTCGCGCCGCTCAAAAATCACGTGGTCTTTGTGGCTGTGCAGCATGGTGCCGTGGTGGGCCAAATGGCCCAGCACCTGGGCGTCGCGCTGGCGTGCGGCGGGTTCGTCGTCGTGGTTGGCAAACACGGCCTGCACGCCCAGCCGCTCGGCCAAGCCACCGATGCTGGCCACGGCTGGGCCGTGGAGCACGATCAGGCCGGTGCCCGCGTGCCCATGTTTGGCCCCCACTTGGCGCAGGCGTGCATCCAACTCGGCCACGCTCTCGCGCAAAAAAGCCACCCGGCGGTCGACCCGGGGCAGTTGGTCCAAGATGTCGGTGTCAAAGACGAAGACGCACCACACATGGCGACAGGCCTTGAGGGCGTGGTGCAGGGCGGTGTTGTCTTCCCATCGCAGATCGCGGCGGAACCACATCAGGCCTTTGTCGTAGGTGTTCATGGGGCGGCTTAAAATCGGTGAATGTCCGCTGATTTTGCCCCCATCAACCTGACCAATCATTTCTTGATTGCGATGCCCGGTCTCAGCGACGCGTTATTTGGCCGCAGCGTGGTTTTTATGTGCGAGCACAGCGAGCGCGGGGCCTTGGGTTTGGTCATCAACAAGCCCAGCGACATCTTCCTGCCCCGCTTGTTCGAAAAAATCGACTTGCCCATGGGCCGCGACGACTTGCAGCAAACCCCGGTTTTCCAAGGCGGCCCGGTGCAAACCGAGCGCGGCTTTGTCTTGCACGAGGCCCTGCCAGCGGGTGAGGGCCAAGCGCAAGGTGAGTCGGTTTACGCCTCCACACTCTCGATCCCCGGAGGTTTGGAGATGACCACGTCCAAAGACGTGCTCGAGGCCATGTCCTCGGGTGCTGGGCCGCGCAAGGTCTTCGTGACCTTGGGCTACGCCACGTGGGCTCAGGGGCAGCTGGAGTCTGAGATCACCGAAAACAGCTGGCTGACCGTGGCCGCCGACCCCGCGGTGATTTTTGATGCCCCGGTCCACGAGCGCTACGAACGCGCCATGGCACTGCTGGGCTTACAGCCCTGGATGCTCTCCCCGGACGCCGGTCATGCCTGAGAGCGCACCGGTGCTGCCCCCGAATTGCCAGCAGCTGCTGGCCTTTGACTTTGGCACCAAACGCACCGGCGTGGCCAGCGGCAACCTGATCACGCGCAGCGCTACGCCCCAGCCCACCATCGCCGCCGAGGGCGATGCCCGCTTTGTGCAAATAGCACAGCGCATCCGCGATTGGACGCCCCAAGCTTTGGTCGTGGGCGTGCCCTACCACCCCGACGGCGCCCCGCACGAGAACACCGTGCGCGCCCAAAAATTCGCGCGCCAGTTGCGCGGGCGTTTTGGTTTGCCGGTGTTCGAGGTCGATGAGCGCTACAGCACCACCGAGGCCTTGGCCAGTGGGGCCAAAGACGCCGACGCCGCCTCGGCGTGCATCATCTTGGAACAGTTTTTGAGGAGCTTGCCGTGAGCCAGTCGCCGTTGTCATCTGCCCAGACCTTGCAGGCCGAGGGGCTGTACCTGAAATTGCTCGACGGTGTGCGCGCCTTGGTGGCCGACAGCGCAGGCCCCGTGGTGCTCGCCGGTATTCCTTCGGGCGGTGCTTGGTTGGCCGAGCGCTTGCACCGCGACCTGGATCTGAGCGGTGCGCCCGGCGTGGTGTCTTCCAGCATGCACCGCGACGACTTTGCCCAACGCGGCCTGTCCATCAGCGCCCAAACCGCCTTGCCCTTTGAGGTCAACGGCGCGCACGTGCTGCTCATCGACGATGTGCTCTACACCGGGCGCACCTTGCGCGCGGTGATCAACGAGCTGTTTGACCATGGCCGACCGGCGAGTGTGCGCTTGGCGGTGTTGGTGGACCGCGGTGGGCGCGAGTTGCCGATCGAGGCACAGTTCGTGGCCGCGCGGGTTCAGATGGGCACCGATGAATCCTTGTCCTTGGCCCGCGACGCGGCGGGCCACTTGAGCTTTGTTGTGGAGCGAGCCACCTGATGTACAAACGAAACCCCCAACTCAACAAAAACGGTGAGCTGATTCACCTGCTCTCCACCGAGGGCCTGTCCAAGGACATGCTCACGCACATCTTGGACACCGCTTCAAGCTTCGTCAGCGTGAGCGACCGCGAGGTCAAGAAGGTCCCGCTGTTGCGCGGCAAAAGCGTGTTCAACCTGTTTTTCGAAAACAGCACCCGCACCCGCACCACCTTCGACATCGCAGCCACGCGCTTGTCGGCCGATGTCTACACGCTCGACATCGCACGCTCCTCGGCCAGCAAGGGCGAGTCGCTGCTCGACACCATCGCCAACCTCAGCGCCATGGCGGCCGATATTTTTGTGGTGCGCCACAGCGAATCCGGTGCGCCGTATTTGATCGCGCAACACGTGGCACCGCACGTGCACGTCATCAACGCCGGCGACGGGCGCCACGCGCACCCCACGCAGGCCCTGTTGGACATGTACACCATTCGCCACTACAAGAAGGACTTCACTCAGTTGTCCGTGGCCATCGTGGGCGATGTCTTGCACTCGCGTGTGGCGCGCTCCGATATCCACGCCTTGACCACCTTGGGTTGCCCCGATGTGCGTGTGGTCGGCCCGCGCACCTTGGTGCCCTCGGACATGTCGCACATGGGTGTGCGGGTGTGCCATTCGCTGGAAGAGGGCATCAAAGGCTGCGATGTGGTCATCACCCTGCGATTGCAAAACGAGCGCATGAACGGCGCGCTTCTGCCCTCCAGCCAAGAGTTCTTCAAGAGCTTTGGTTTGACCACCGAGCGATTGCGTTGGGCCAAGCCCGACGCCATCGTCATGCACCCCGGCCCGATCAACCGTGGGGTGGAAATCGACTCGGCCGTGGCCGATGGGCCGCAAAGCGTGATCTTGCCGCAGGTGACCTTTGGCATTGCGGTGCGCATGGCTGTGATGGGGATTGTGGCGGGGAACGAAGCATGAAAATCTTGATTCAAAACGGCCGGGTCGTGGACCCCGCCAGCGGGCGCGACGAGCGCGCCGACGTGGCCATCTCGGCAGGACGCATCATCGCCATCGGTGCTGTGGGCGCGGACTTCGCCCCCAACCGCACCATCGACGCGACAGGCTGTATCGTGGCCCCCGGTTTGGTGGACTTGTCGGTGCGCTTGCGCGAACCGGGCCAAGAACACGCCGCCATGCTCGATAGCGAAATGGCCGCGGCCGTGGCCGGTGGGGTGACCAGCTTGGTCTGCCCACCCGACACCGACCCGGTGCTCGACGAGCCCGGTTTGGTCGACATGCTCAAGTTCCGCGCCGAGAAACTGCACTTGGCGCGGGTGTTCCCCTTGGGTGCTTTGACGCGCGGCTTGAAGGGCGAGGTGCTGACCAACATGGCCGAGCTCAGCGAGTCGGGCTGCGTGGGGTTTGGCCAGGCCGAGGTGCCCATCGTCAACACGCAGGTCTTGCAGCGCGCGCTGCAATACGCCGCCACCTTCGGCTACACCGTGTGGTTGCGCCCAACGGACGCTTGGTTGGGCAAGGGCGTGGCCGCCAGCGGTCCCTTGGCCACGCGCATGGGTTTGTCGGGTGTGCCCGCCGCCGCCGAAACGATCGCCTTGCACACCTTGTTCGAACTCATGCGCGCCGTGGTCGGCAAGGGCACGGCCGCGCGGGTGCACATCTGCCGCATCAGCAGCGCGGCCGGTTTGGCCTTGGTGCGCCAAGCCAAGGCCGAAGGTTTGCCGGTGAGCTGCGACGTCAGCGTGCACAACCTGCACCTGACCGACGTGGACATGGGCTACTACGACAGCCGCTTCCGTGTGCAGCCGCCACTGCGCCAGCAGCGCGACCGCGACGCGCTGCGCCAAGGCTTGGCCGACGGCACCATCGACGCCTTGGTGTCGGACCACAACCCGGTGGACAGCGACGCCAAAACCTTGCCCTTTGCCGAAGCCGAGGCCGGCGCCACTGGCGTGGAGCTGCTCTTGGGTTTGGCCTGCCGTTGGGCCGAACAAGACGGCTTGCCGCTGAGCCAAGCCTTGCGCGTGGTCACCAGCGGTGCGCAGTCGGTCTTGGGGGAGCGTTTGGGCACCTTGCAAGACAGCGTGGGCCGCCTGAGTGTGGGCGGACAAGCCGATGTGTGCGTGTTCCACCCCGCCGCCGCGTGGACGGTGCAGCCCCAAGCCTTGCGCAGCCAAGGTAAGCACACGCCGTTCGAAGGCCACACGCTGAGCGCGACCGTGCGCGCCACCGTGGTGGGTGGTCACGTGGCGTTTGAAGCGCCCGCGGCATGAGCCCTGTTCGTCCCCGAACGGTCGCGGTCTGGCGCATGCTGCGCGCCACCGCACATGTGGTGCACGGTATTTGGATCATCCGCACGCGCTTTGATCGACAAAGCCCGGAGCAAATCGAGGCCACGGTGGCGCAGTGGTCGCGCGACATGTTGCGCATCATGGGCGTACAGCTCGAGGTGCGTGGCCAAGCGCCCACCACTGGGCCGTGTTTGTTGGTGTCCAACCACATATCGTGGTTGGACATTTTGGTGATCAACGCCGCGCAACCGGTGCGTTTCGTGTCCAAAGCCGACGTCCTGCGTTGGCCGCTGATTGGTCAATTGGTTGCAGGGGCAGGTACCTTGTTCATCGAGCGCGAATCGCGCCGCGACGCGCTGCGCATGGTGCAGCTCATGGCCGAACGTTTGCAGGCCGGTGACCGCGTGGCGGTGTTCCCCGAAGGCACCACGGGCGATGGCCGCGGCCTGTTGCCCTTTCACCCGAATTTGCTGCAGTCGGCCATCGCGGCCGACGCGCCCATCGTGCCGGTGGCCTTGCGCTACGTGAAAGCCAACAGCCATGAGCGACACGATGCCCCGGTGTTTGTGGGTACAACCACCTTGGTGGCCTCGATTTGGACCACGCTGCGCGCGCGCGAACTCACCGCTGTTGTGCACTACACCGAGGCCCAAACCGCCGAGGGTCGTGATCGCCGAGCTTGGGCACAGGACCTGCACAACGCCTTGTCTCGCGTGGTTTGACGGCGGCAGACCCGCTGGGGTGTGATAACTTCAAACGATGTTTCCCGCCCAAGAGTTCCTGACACTGCCCTTGTTGGCCGCCGCCTTGCTGGTGCTCATCAGCGTGGTGGCGGGCGTCTTGTCGGCGCGCGCGGGTTTCTCGTTTCTGTTGGTGTTTTTGCTCGCGGGTTCTTTGGCGGGTGAAGACGGCCCCGGCGGTTTTCTGTTCGATGACTTCAAACTCAGCTTCTGGGTGGGTAACGTGGCCTTGGCGGTCATCTTGCTCGACGGCGGTTTGCGCACCGAGTTCAAGACCTTTCGCACCGGCCTCAAACCGTCTTTGGTTTTGGCTTCCTTGGGCGTGGTGGTCAGTGCGGGCATCACCGGTGTGGCCGCGCACTGGCTCTTGGGACTGGACTGGTACCTGGCCATGTTGCTGGGGGCCATCGTTGGTTCCACGGACGCCGCGGCGGTATTTTCTCTGCTGCAGTCATCGGGTGTTCGGCTCAACGAACGGGTGGCCGCCACCTTGGAAATTGAATCGGGTTTGAACGACCCCATGGCGGTGTTTTTGACCATCGCTTTCATCACCTTGACCTTGGGGCAGGTGTCGGGTCAAGCCTTCACGGCGGGTGGCTTGTTCATCGCTTTTCTGTTGCAAATGGGTTGGGGTGCCGCCATGGGTTTGGCCAGCGGCTGGGGTGTGGCGCAGCTGCTGCGGTTCTTGGCGCGCTGGCGCGACACGGGCGGCGGTGTGCGTGCACTCTTGTTGGTCTCTGCAGGTTTGGCGGTCTTCGCCGCCACCTCGGCTTTGGGTGGATCGGGCTTTTTGGCGGTCTACCTCATGGGGGTGATCACCGCCAACCGCGCGCGCTTGCTGGTCTCGCGCTCCTTGTCGGCCATGGACGGTTACGCGTGGTTGTCGCAAGCGGGCATGTTCTTGTTGCTGGGCCTCTTGGCCACGCCATCGGCCGTGCTCACCACCTTGTGGCCGGCCTTGGGCGTGGCCGTGGTCTTGATGCTGGTGGCCCGGCCGGTGGCGGTGTGGCTGTGTTTGAAGCCCTTTAAATTCGAAGCGCACGAGATCAAGTTCATCTCGTGGGTGGGCTTGCGTGGTGCGGTGCCGATTGTCTTGGCGGTGTTCCCTGTCATGGCCGGCGTGCCGGGTGCACAAACCTTTTTCAACGTGGCCTTTGTGGTCGTGTTGGCCTCGCTGATTTTGCAGGGGGCGACCATTCCCTGGGCGGCCAAACGCTGGCACGTGGCCCTGCCGGACTTGGACGACACCCAAGAGGCCCGTCAGGTGTTCGGCGATTTCGTGATGAGCGCCCAAGCCTCCATGGGCGACTTTTGTTTGTTTTATGGTTTGCCCACACCCGAAGAACCCGAACAAGCCGTGGGCGATTGGCTCTTGGCGGCCTTGGGCAAACCGCCGGTGGAAGGCGATATGGCGCTGTGTGGCGCCGTCGAGGTGCACGTGCGCACCATGAAAGACGGTCGCATCGACCAAGTCGGCATCAAATTGGCATGACTTCCGCTGCTGTCCTGCCTACTTTGTTCGTCTCGCATGGATCGCCCATGTTTGCGGTCGAGCCCGGCACCACGGGCCCCGCCTTGCGCGCATACGCCAAAACGCAGCTCAGCGGCGAGGCTTTGCGCGGTGTGTTGGTGATGTCACCGCACTGGATGGCGCCTGAGCCGGTGATCATGGGCCACCTCACGCCCGACACTTGGCACGACTTCGGGGGCTTTCCCGAGGTCTTGTACACACTCGATTACCCCGCGCCCGGGGCACCCGATTTGGCCTTACGCGTACAAAGCTTGTTGGCGGATGCGGGCCACACGGCACCGATCGACCCACAGCGCCCGCGTGACCATGGGGCTTGGGTGCCGATGATGCACCTCTTGCCCGAGGCCCGCGTGCCGGTCATTCAGATCGCTTTGCCCAGCCAAGGCACACCCCAAATGCTTTACGACATGGGCCATGCCTTGCGATCCCTCAAGCACGAGGGTGTGTTGGTGGTGGGTTCGGGCAGCCTGACGCACAACCTGCGCGAATTTTTCACCGAACCCGAGGCACAGAACAGCCCAGCCGAGCCTTACGTAACGGCCTTTGCGCGTTGGGTCGAGCAGACCTTGGAAGCGCAAGACCGAGACAGCCTGTTCGATTACCGCCAGCGCGCTCCGCAAGCCGCGCGGGCCCACCCCACCGACGAACATTGGCGCACCCTGTATTTCTCCCTTGGGGCGGCCGAGTGGGGCACGGGGGCTGCGCCGAGCGTGCACTACCTCAGCCGCGAGGTCATGCACCGTTGGTTGGCCATGGACGCGGTGGCCTTTCATGCCACGGTCTGAGCGCTGGTAAACTGAGGATATGTCTTTCGTCCGGATTCACCGCCGTTTCACCGCTTGGCTGGCCATGCTCGCCTTGGTGATGAGCGCCTTGGCACCCACGGTGTCGCAGGCGGTGGTGATGTCGTCCGACCGCGCCGAGTGGCTGGAAGTCTGCACCACCACCGGTGTGATGTGGGTCAAGGCCGACTCGGCCACCACGGACGACGGCACCCTGCCGATGGTCGGGCACGAGCAGGGTTGCGACATCTGCACCCACTCCGTCACCGGCGCACCGCCCGTGCTCACGGACATTGCCGTGCCAGCCCTGTGGCAGTCTTCTGCGCAGCCGCAAGCGCTCGTTTCATCGGCACACCCCGCTGTGCTTTGGGCCCCGGCCCAATCCCGAGCCCCACCCCTTTCCGTTTGATTTCGGGTCCTTCGGCGCTGTCCCCTTGCGGCAGCGTTGGTTGGGTCAACCCTGTCGCGCCCTCGGCCGCGCAGGGTCCACTTCTCTTCCCTTGTTTTCGTTTCAATCAGGAGCATTCCATGAAAAAACTCATCATTACTGGCCTCTTGGCCATCACCAGCACCGCTTGGGCACAAACCACCGTCAAGGTGGAAGACGCTTGGGTGCGCGGCACCGTGGCTTCGCAGAAAGCCACCGGTGCTTTCATGCGCTTGACCGCCTCGGCCAACGCCCGTTTGGTCGCTGCCCAGTCGCCCGCCGCCGGTGTGGTGGAAATCCACGAAATGGCCATGGAAAAAGACGTCATGAAAATGCGTGCGGTGCCTGGCTTGGAACTCTCAGCCGGCAAAGCGGTCGAGCTCAAGCCCGGTGGCTACCACGTCATGTTGATGGACCTCAAGCAGCCCCTGAAGGCGGGTGAGCGCGTGTCCATCACCTTGGTCTTTGAAGACGCCGCCAAGAGGCGCTTCACCCAAGTGGTTCAAGCCCCTGTGAATGCGCTGGGCGCAACTTCCGGCCAAATGAAGCACGACGCTGGCCACGGCGCGCACAAGCACTGAAGCGCGGATCAAACGCCCTCTGTGTGCACCGCCACACCCGGCGCGGGTGTGGATTCGTCGTTGCCCCCGCGCGCGAAAGTCACTACGTGGTCGACCTCGGCGCGGATGCCGATCCATTCGCCCACTTCGTGGTTGTGGTGCGAGGGTACGTGGGTCATCACGGTTTCGCCGCTGGCCAGTTGCAGCGTGTACAAAAACTCCGAGCCGCGAAACGCTTTGCGCACGATTTGCGCTTTGACCGGCGCGTGGTCGTCGTGAACGATGTCGTCGGCGCGCAGCAGCACGTCGCACAACCCTGAGTCGTAAGCGGTGGGCAGGGGACATTCGTCCATGTCTTGCAAGGCGCCGAGCGCGGTGTGCACCGACACCTCGTTGTTCACCACGGCAATGGTGGCGGGCGCGAACACGCCATGCCCAATGAACTCGGCGACAAAACGTGTGGCGGGGCGGTGGTAGAGCGCGTAGGCGTCGTCCCACTGATGCAGGTGGCCTTCGTGCATGACGCCGATCACGTCGCCTATGGCAAAGGCCTCGAGCTGGTCGTGTGTCACCAAGAGCGCGGTGGCGCCCGCGGCTTTCAAAATGCCGCGCACCTCATGGGCCAAGCGTTCGCGCAGGTCTACATCCAAATTCGAAAATGGCTCGTCGAGCAATAAGAGCCGGGGTTCGGGGGCCAGGGCGCGGGCCAAGGCCACGCGCTGTTGTTGCCCGCCCGAGAGTTCGTGGGGGTAGCGCGCTTGCATGCCCTCCAGGCCCACCAAGGTCAAGACCTCGTCCACCCGGGCGGCGCGCGCAGCGCGCGGCAGGTGTTCAATGCCAAAACCCACGTTGCGACCGATGTTGAGGTGGGGGAAGAGGGCGTAGTCTTGGAAGACCATGCCGATGCGGCGCTTCTCGGCCGCGATATGGTGGTCGGCGCTGCTGACCACTTCTTTGCTCAAAATGACTTGACCGCTGTTGGCTCGCTCCAAGCCCGCCACCGCACGCAGCAAGGTGGTTTTGCCACAGCCCGATGGGCCGATGAGCACCCCAATGTCGCCGGCTTCCAGCCCCAAACTCACGCCATCGACGGCCGGGCGCTCGGCGCCGGGGTAGCGCACGCTGAGGTGGGAGAGGTTCAAGAACATGGTCTTATTGTAGATAAGTACAATTCGCATTTGGCTTGACCCCGGTCAACAACCCCTCACACACGCCCCCCATGCCCCTGTTGCGCTGGCTCTTCCCCTTGTTGCTGGTCGCCTTGGCGCTCATGCTCACCGTGCCCGTTTTGGCCTTGGCCGGTTCGTGGCTGGCGTGGGATGCCGCGGCACAAGACGTGCTCGTGCAAATGGCCCACACCGTGTTGCCCGATTACGCCTGGACCACGGTGGTTTTGTGCGTGGCGGTGGCGCTGGGTGTGGCCAGCGTGGGCTTGGTCAGTGCCACGGCGGTGACTTTGTTTGATTTCCCCGGCCGTCGCTGGCTGGAGTGGGCCTTGCTGTTGCCCTTGGCCATGCCGGCCTATGTGGTGGCCTACGCCTACACCGACTTCTTGCAGTTCAGCGGCCCTTTGCAAACGTGGCTGCGCGAGAGTTTTGGCTTGACGGGACGCGTCTTCCCCGAGGTGCGCAACACCGCCGGCGCGGTTTGGGTGTTCACCTTCACCTTGTATCCCTATGTGTATTTGCTCGCCCGCACGGCTTTGTCGGAGCGCGCCGCGCAGCTCATGGAGGCCGCGCGTTTGTTGGGCGCGCCGCTCCTGCGCCGCATCCGCCAAGTGGCGCTGCCCTTGGCCCGCCCGGCGTTGGCCGCGGGCGTGGCGCTGGCGCTGATGGAAACCTTGGCCGACTTCGGGGTGGCAAGCTACTTCGGCATCCAAACCTTCACCGCCGGCATTTACAAAGCGTGGCTGGCGATGGACAACGCCGCCGCCGCTGCGCAGCTGGCCACCATGCTCTTGTTCACCGTGGGCCTGCTCTTGTGGGTGGAGCGGCGATCGCAACAGCGCTTGCGCTTTGCCTCTTTGCGCGGGCAGCGCGCGGGCAGCCAAGAAGCGCAGCCGGTGCGTTTGCGCGGGGGTGCAGCGGGCTTGGCTTGGCTGCTGTGTGTGTTGCCGGTGCTGTTCGGTTTTGTGTTGCCGGTGATCTTCATGTTGCGGCCCTTGATCGGCGGCTGGGACGAGTTGCCATGGGGCATGTTCGTGCAGTGGTCGCGCAACAGCCTGTGGCTCGCCGGTTTGACCGCCGTCTTGGCCACCAGCGTGGCCTTGGCCTTGGGCTTTGCCTTGCGCACCCAGCCCAGCCCGGCCACCCGCGCCGTGGTACAGCTCACGGGCTTGGGCTACGCCGTGCCGGGCGCGGTGATCGTGGTGGGTTTGTTGTTGCCCGTGGCGTGGCTGCAGCAGGTCTTCCCGGCCAGCGGCGTGGGCTACTGGATCACCGCCACCGCGCTGGGCATTGTGTGGGCCTACTTGGTGCGTTTCACCTCGGTGGCCTTGCAGTCGGTGCAAAGCGGCTACGCCCGCCTGCCCACCAGTTTGGATGAGTCGGCCCGCATGTTGGGCACCACCGGTTGG
>CAMDCY010000037.1 GCA_945890705.1 Hydrogenophaga intermedia
TCTACGGCGATGCGCGCATCCAAGCGCCCACCCTGGAGGTGCCGCACCCCCGCATGTGGTGTCGGGCGTTTGTGCTTTTGCCTTTGGCCGAGCTGGCACCCGAGCGGGTGTCTGCCGAGGTCTTGGCTTCGGTGCAAGACCAAGCCATTGCACGTCTGCCGACACAGGTATTGACGTAGCGTACGCTTTTGCGTACCATTTGGACTTCCACACTGAGAATGTCCAGACATGCAAAACCTAACTGCCAGCGAAGCACGAGCCAATCTCTACCGACTCATGGATGAGACGGCCGAGTCGCATGTGCCCATCCAAATTTCTGGCAAACGCAACAGCGCGGTCTTGGTGTCTACGGAGGATTGGGCAGCGATTCAGGAAACTTTGTATCTGCTGGCCATTCCGGGCATGCGTGAGTCCATCAAAGCCGGCATGGCTGAGCCCCTGGGTACCAGCGCCAAGGAACTTAAGTGGTGAGTTGGTCGGTGGTGTTCGCCAAACTGGCGCTCAAAGACGCCAAAAAGTTGGCGGCCAACGGTCTCAAACCCAAAGCGCAAGATTTGCTGACCTTGTTGGCCACCGACCCCTTTCAAAATCCCCCACCGTTTGAAAAGTTGGTGGGTGATCTTTCAGGGGCTTACTCGCGGCGAATCAACATTCAACACCGAATCGTTTACGAGGTGTTTTTTAAAGAAAAAACCGTGCGCGTATTGCGCATGTGGACGCACTACGAATGAGTACGTGCTTGAGGCCTTCAAGGCGCCAAGCGTTCCCGAACCCACTGACCAGCCTCGAGCCGGTAGCGCAAGCGATCGTGCAAGCGGCTGGGGCGGCCTTGCCAGAATTCCCAGCACTCGGGCTTGAGGCGGTAGCCGCCCCAATGCGAAGGGCGAGGCGGCTGTAGCATGAACTGCGCGCCGTACTTGGCTGCGTTGGTGACCAGCACCGTGCGGCTGTCGATCACCTGGCTTTGTGGGCTGGCCCACGCGCCGATGCGGCTGTCCAGCGGGCGGCTGGCAAAGTAGGCGTCGCTCTCAACGTCGCTGACCTTCTCAACCACGCCTTCAATGCGAACCACGCGTTCGAGCTCCACCCAGTGGAATTGCAGCGCGGCAAACGGGTTGCCACCCAACTCCAAGCCTTTGCGGCTGCTGTAGTTGGTGTACCAAACGATGCCGCGCTCGTCCAAGCCTTTGATCAGCACGATGCGCGTGCTCGGGCGCAAGTCGCTGCCCACCGTGGCCAAGGTCATGGCGTTGGGCTCGGGCAGCTGGCCGTCGATGGCTTGTTGCAGCCACTGCGCAAATTGCTCGCGCGGGTCGGCGTGAGAAGCCGACTCGTTGAGTTCGGCTTTTTCGTAGCTTTTGCGCAGGTCGGCGATGTTCATGCGTCGCGTTGGATGAGTTCGATTTTGTAGCCGTCGGGGTCGGTCACGAAGGCAATCACGGTGGTGCCGCCCTTGACCGGACCCGCTTCGCGCGTGACGTTACCGCCACGGGCTTTGATGGCGTCGCACGCGGCGTAGGCATCGGGCACGCCCAAAGCGATGTGGCCGTAAGCGGTGCCCATATCGTATTCACTGGTGTCCCAGTTGTGGGTCAACTCGATCTCGGCTTGACCAGGGTTGCCCCCGTCAAAGCCAATGAACGCCAAGGAATAGCGGTATTCGGGGTTCTCGCTGCGTCGCAACAACTGCATGCCCAATACCTCGGTGTAGAAGGCGATGGAGCGGTTCAAATCGCCCACGCGCAACATGGTGTGCAGCAGTCGCATGTGTGTCTCCCGTTATCAGCGGATGCGACCGTAGTTGGTGCGCAGCGGATCGGCTGGGCCGCCTTTGGGGCCGCCATTGGACTTGCCACCACCGCCCTTGTTGCGGTTGCCCGAGCGCATGGCGTCGATGCTGGTGCGCAGCGGGTCGGGCTGGCCACCGGGGTTGCCGGTGCGTGGGCGTGGCTCGCGGATGCGCAAGCTGCCCAAGTGGGCGTTCGGGCCGGGCTGGCGCTCGGGGCGGTCACCGCCCTCAAAGTGCTCAGCGCGGGGTGGACGGTCAGCGCGATCGCCGCGGTCACCTCGGTCGGCGCTGCGCTCGGGACGTGGGCCACCGTTGCCTTGTGGGCGCGGGCCGTTGTGGCTGGGACGTGGACCGTTCGGGCGGCGCGTGTCGCGGCGCTCTTGGCCACCACCGTCAAAACCACCTTCAGCGCCGGGCTGAGCGGCGCGTTCGGCGCGGCGTGGACGGTTTTGTCCGCGACCACCACCGCCGTTGCCGGCGTTGCCGCCGTCACTGGCTTTTTTCTCGCGCACGCGGGTGAGCATTTCGGTGCGAGCGGCTTTGGCCGCTGCGGCCATCACGTCGCGGCTCGGGGGCTTGCCCGCACCGCCCCAGATGGTTTGGCGACCCATGGCGATGGGCTCGGCTTTTTCGCCGGGCTCGGGCATGAACTCGGGGAACATTTGCACCGGGATTTGTTGCTTGGTGAAGCGCTCGATGTCCATCATGAAGCCTTCTTCGTCCAGGCTCACGAGGTTGACGGCTTCGCCGCTGTTGCCCGCGCGACCGGTCCGGCCGATGCGGTGCACGTAGTCTTCGCAGACGTTGGGGATCTCGTAGTTCACCACGTGTGGCAACTCATCGATGTCGATGCCGCGTGCGGCGATGTCGGTGGCCACCAAGGCGCGGATCTCACCGCTCTTGAAGCCGGCCAAGGCTTGCGTGCGCGCACCCTGACTCTTGTTGCCGTGCAAGGCCATGGCTTGGATGCCGTTTTTGGTCAAGAACTCGGCCACGTTGTTGGCGCCGAATTTGGTGCGCGTGAACACCAAGACCTGGCTCCAGTTGTGCTGGTTGATGATGTGCACCAACAGCGCTTTTTTCTTGCCGCGGCCCACGGGGTGGATCACTTGGGTGATGCGCTGCACCGTGGTGTTGCGCGGCGTGACTTGGATGTGTTGTGGGTCTTTGAGCAAATTGCTGGCCAAGTCGCGAATCTCGTCGCTGAAGGTGGCCGAGAACAAGAGGCTTTGTTTGTCTTTGGGCACCAAGGCCAAGATTTTCTTGACGTCGTGGATGAAGCCCATGTCGAGCATGCGGTCGGCTTCGTCGAGCACGAGCACCTGCACGGTGGACAAGTCCAGAAAGCCTTGCTGCTGCAAGTCGAGCAAACGACCCGGCGTAGCCACCAAAATGTCCACGCCTTTTTTCAGGGCGTTGATTTGGGGGTTCATGCCCACGCCACCGAAGATCACGGCCGAGGTCAGCGAGAGGTGGGCACCGTATTGGCGCACCGACTCTTCGACCTGCGCGGCGAGTTCGCGCGTGGGGGTGAGCACCAAAGCGCGCACGCCGACACCGCCAAAGCGGTTCTTGCTGCGCTCACCGGCTTGCAGGCGGTGCAGCAAGGGCAAGGTGAAGGCGGCGGTCTTGCCGGTGCCGGTTTGGGCGCCGGCGAGCAAGTCGTGCCCCGCGAGCACCGCGGGGATGGCTTGCGCCTGAATGGGGGTGGGGGTCTCGTAGCCTTGCTCGCGCACCGCTTGGACAATGGCCGGGGCCAAATTCAATTCATCAAAGTTCATTTCAAGAGCGCCGTATGCGGCGCGGGCATTGGCTCTTTAGCTGCGGTGAGCAGCGACCAGTCGGGGCCAATGTGGTCGATCAATTGAGCTTGTCTCCGCAGGCGATGCGCCTGGGTCAAACTCCAGCAGAAGTGCTGACGCGCCAACAACTGGAGGCCGACGCTGAATGCATTGTCGCACGAATCGGTGGGAGGGCTGGACGGACGGATTGTTTTTCGCTAAAGTAATGAATCCTTACTTTGGAGTGTGCCCATGCTGGCCAAAATCACCGCCAAAAACCAACTCACCTTGCCGAAAAGTTTGACGCAAGCCGTGGGTGCAACCGAATACTTTGACGTGCAAGCCCGGGACGGGCAATTGATCTTGACGCCAGTGCGAATTCAGCGCGGTGATGCCGTGCGCGCCAAATTGACGGAGCTCGAACTCACCGACATCGACATGCTGAACGCGGTGGCGTGGGCCAGAGCCCAGCAAAGCCCACCGGTGTTGGCCAGCGAACCTGAGGCTGGATACCCAGCCGTCCAAGCCAAACCGGTGGCAACTTCAAAGAAGCGTTCCGACAAATGAAGGTTCCGTGCCGCGTGGTCTTGGACACCAATGTCGTTTTGTCTGCTTTGGTGTTTCGCGGTGGGGTGGCTGGCGCATTGCGCCCCGCTTGGCAATCGGGCGTGTTTGTGCCATTGGTGAGCAAACTCACCGCCCAAGAATTGGTGCGCGTTTTGGCGTACCCCAAGTTCCGTTTAACGGCTTCGGACCAAGAGGAATTGCTGGCCGATTACCTGCCTTATGCTCAAACGGTTCGGGTTCCAGAACCCCCGCCGAAAGTGCCGGATTGTCGTGATCCTTTGGACTTGCCGTTCCTGCACTTGGCGGTGGCGGGTCGTGCAGAGGTCTTGGTTTCGGGCGATCTCGATGTGTTGTCGATGGCCTCGACGTTTGAGCGCCTGCATGGTTGCCCAATCTTGTCCTTGGACGCCTTTTATTCTTCTCACTGTGTCAATTGATGGATTTTCCATGACCCAACAAAGCATGTTCGCCGACGACGCGGCCCCAACGCTCACCCCCGCCAAAGCGACCAAGGCCCAAAAAGCCGTGTCCACCGATGCCGCCCTGAGCCCCGAGGCCATGGCCTCGGCCTTGGACGCGCACCCCGACTACAGGGTGCTGCGCCGTTTGGTGTCGCGCTTGGACTACGGGCCGGTGCCCGAGGGCGCGAAGACGCAGCGGGTGTTGGTGCTCGACACTGAAACCACCGGCTTAGACCACCGCCAAGAGCGCATCATCGAACTGGCCATGCTCTCGGTCTTGGTGGACACAGCCACGGGCTTGCCGGTGGGGCCTGTGACGGTGTTTGAGGCGTTTGAAGACCCGGGCAAACCCATCCCCCCGCAGATCACCGAGATCACCGGTATCAGCGACGACGACGTGCGCGGCCAGCGCATCGACGACGCGCAGGTCGAGGCCTTGGTGCACGCGGCCGACGTGGTGTTGGCGCACAACGCGGGTTTTGACCGCCCCTTTGTGGAAGCGCGTTGGCGCGTGTTCGAACACAAGGCCTGGGCCTGTTCCTTCGCCGGCATGGATTGGAAAGCCCAAGGCAGCGGCTCGGCCAAGCTGGAATTTTTGGCCAGCGAGTCGGGCTGGTTTTACGACGCGCACCGCGCACAAGTCGATTGCCACGCGCTCTTGCAGGTGCTTACTGCCACGCTCAAAGACAGTCTCAAAACGCGTTTGCTGCACCTCATCGAAGGCAGCGCCCAGTCGCGCTACAAACTGCGCGCCACGGGCGCTCCGTTCGAAGCCAAAGACAGCCTCAAGGCGCGCGGCTACCGCTGGGACGCCGATGGCCGAGTGTGGTGGTGCTCGTTGAGCGACGACGCGGCTTTGGACGCCGAAACCGACTGGCTCAAAGCCCATGTCTATTTTCGCGGTGCCCGCGTCCAGCTCGAAAAACTCAACAGCCGTGTGCAGTTCTCGGTGCGCCCGGGTGAGGTGTCGGTGCGGGAGCTCTGACAGAGCAGTCTGGGATAATGACGGGTTGCGCGCGTGGCCGTCGGCCCGAGGCGTTTGTTTGATGAGGTGATTTTTTCCATGGCCCAATACGTTTTTTCGATGAACCGCGTCAGCAAGACGGTGCCGCCCAAGCGCCAGATCTTGAAGAACGTGTCGCTGTCCTTCTTCCCTGGCGCCAAGATCGGCGTGCTGGGTCTCAACGGCTCGGGCAAATCCACGCTGCTCAAAATCATGGCCGGTGTGGACAAAGAAATCGATGGCGAAGCCACGCCGATGCCCGGCATCAAGATCGGCTACCTGCCGCAAGAGCCGCAACTCGACCCCGACCAAACCGTGCGCCAATCGGTGGAGCAGGGCATCGGTGGTGCCTTGGCTGCGCAGCAGCGCCTCGACGAGGTCTACGCCGCCTACGCCGAAGAAGGTGCCGACTTTGACGCCCTCGCCGCCGAACAAGCCGAGTTGGAGGCCATCATTTCTTCCAGCGGTTCGGAGAATGCCGACCTGCAGTTGGAGCTGGCCGCCGACGCGCTGAACCTGCCCGCTTGGGATGCGGTGGTGAAGAACCTCTCTGGTGGTGAAAAGCGCCGCGTGGCGCTGTGCCGCTTGTTGCTCTCCAAGCCCGACATGCTCTTGCTTGACGAACCCACCAACCACTTGGACGCTGAGTCGGTGCACTGGCTCGAGCAGTTCTTGCAGCGTTTCTCCGGCACCGTGGTGGCCATCACCCACGACCGCTATTTCTTGGACAACGCCGCCGAATGGATTTTGGAATTGGACCGTGGCCATGGCATTCCATGGAAAGGCAATTACTCCGACTGGCTGGAGCAAAAAGAACAGCGCTTGGCCCAAGAACAAAAGAGCGAAGACGCCCGCTCCAAGGCCATGAAGGAAGAATTGAAGTGGGTGCGCAGCAACGCCAAAGGCCGCCAAGCCAAGAGCAAGGCCCGCATGTCGCGCTTCGAAGAGTTGAGCGACGTCGAATACCAAAAGCGCAACGAGACCAACGAGATCTTCATTCCCGTGGCCGAGCGCTTGGGTGCGCAGGTCATCGAGTTTGACAACGTCTCCAAGAGTTTTGGCGACCGCTTGCTCATGGACAAGCTCAGCTTCAAGCTGCCCGCCGGTGCCATCTGCGGCATCATCGGACCCAACGGCGCGGGCAAGTCCACGCTGTTCCGCATGATCCAAGGCGTGGAGACGCCCGACAGCGGTGCCATCACCATCGGACAAACCGCCAAACTGGCCTTTGTGGACCAAAGCCGCGAAAGCCTAGAAGGTGACAAGACCGTGTGGGAAGACGTCTCGGGCGGCTTGGACAACATCACCGTGGGTAAGTTTGTGATGCCCAGCCGCGCCTACATAGGCCGCTTCAACTTCAAAGGCAACGACCAGCAAAAGCTGGTGAAAAACCTCTCCGGTGGTGAGCGTGGTCGCCTGCACTTGGCCAAGACCTTGGCCCAAGGCGGCAACGTCTTGATGCTTGACGAACCGTCGAACGACTTGGACGTCGAAACCTTGCGCGCGCTGGAAGAAGCGCTGCTCGAATTCGCCGGCAGCGCGATGGTGATTTCGCACGACCGCTGGTTCCTCGACCGCATCTGCACGCACATCCTGGCCTATGAGGGCGACAGCCAGTGGTACTTCTACGATGGCAACTTCACCGAGTACGAGGCCGACAAGGTCAAGCGTTTGGGCGAAGAAGGGGCGCGTCCGAAACGTGCGCGCTTCAAGAGCTTGAAGTAAACGATCTGCGCCGCGCCATGGTAACCGCCGACGAGACCATCATCGCCGACACCCGCCGCTGGTTGGAGCAAGCCGTCATCGGCCTGAACCTGTGCCCGTTCGCGCGCGCGGTGTATGTCAAAAACCAAGTGCGCATCGTGGTCAGCAGCGCGCGTCACATCGACGCCTTTTTGGACGACCTCGACCGCGAGTTGGCCCACCTGCAAGCGGTGAGCGCCGAAGACACCGACACCACGCTGCTCATCCACCCGACCTTGTTCCCCGACTTCTTTGTCTTCAACGACTTCCAAGGCGTGGTCGATGAGGTGTTGGTCGAGCACGAACTCGAAGGCGTGATTCAAGTCGCTCACTTCCACCCCGACTTCGTGTTCGACGGTGAACCCGAAGGCGACATGAGCCACTTCACCAACCGCGCGCCGTACCCCATCTTGCACTTGCTGCGCGAAGACAGCGTGGCGCGGGCGGTTGACAGCGCCGGGGGCGATGCCGAGCAGATCGTAGAGCGCAACATCCGCACCCTGCGCGACCTGGGGCCCGAGGGCTGGAAGCGTTTGTTGGCTTAATTCGCAGGCAGGTGTTGCATGAGCCGCTTGCGCACCCAGCGGATGTGGCTGCGCAAAGCGGAGAGCTTGTTGGCGTAATGCAAGGGCACTTCGACGTGCTCGACCGTGGCTTCTAAGCGGTCCAAAGCCAAGAGCTGCGCTCCACGCGTTCTTCAATCTCTTGCAATTCGGCGTAGCAACGGAACACCTTGGAGCGCACGCGCTGGGTGTAGAGCGGCGGCAAGATGCGCGAGAGCGGCAAGACCAAAGCCAAAATCAAACCCCCGGCCAGCCACATGCGCTTGACCACGTTCGCCAACCAAAACGGCAAATAGCGCTGCAGCCAAGTCTGGCCGTTGCGAATGGCGCGCCCCTTGTAGGTCACGCAACTGTGTCAGTTTGGGGCGCCCGACCAAACGCTGCGCGCTGGTTTGCCAGTAAAACACCCACAGGGGCTCCACGAACAAATTGCCCAAGGCCGTGAGGTTTTGGCGGTCGGTGTCGGCCCACGCCACGCTGCCGCCTTGCACAAAGGCCAAGTCGACTTGGCCGCTGCGCAGCAAGTCCAGGTTGTGCGCCGAGCCCTCCGAGGGCAAGAGCGTCAAATCGATGCCTAGACCGACAAGGCCTTGGCGTAGTGCTGGCCCATGGCGTCGTAAGCGCTTTGCTCCAGGCCGGTGGCCAACACGACTTGTTTGGGTGGGTTGGGGTCCAGCCAGTGGTAGGCCCCCACCATGAGGGCCACGCCCAGTGACACAAAAGACCCAAAAGACAGCAGCCATTCCCACAAGGAAGAGAAGAAAAAAAAGCGCACGTTTTTGTTCACCCGCGCACTCTACCCCATAGGGCTATCGCTTCACTCCCCGGTGAAATTGGCGGCGATGAAATTACCGGGTGGCGTGAAGAACATGTAGAGCGCTTCTTTGCTTTTGTCTTTGGCACCAGGGTCTTTGAAGGTCACTTTCCACTCGCGCCCTTTTTTGCCCTCTACCGAAGCGATGGTCTGGGGTTTGATCGCTCGCCAAGTGGCGTCGAGCTTGCCGCCTTTGATGAGTGCATCTTTGCGTTGCACGGCACAAGCGCCGATGGTGGATTCGGCCGCGGGTTTATTGCCGTGAAAGTGGCAGTTGCCGCCGGGGTCGGCGGACACGGCGGGAGCCCACAAAGCGGTGCTCATGGTGAGTGCGGCGAGTGTATGAAATTTCATGGTGATTCCTTTCAATCTGTTGATCATTTCAAAGTGTTGCGGCTGTCGTCGGTGGTGTTTTGAATGTCCATGTCCTCGTGCGCGTGCTGGTGTTCGGCGGCCGGGAAGCGGAAGCTGTCGGGGTGGCTGTCGTGTTGGTAGCCGTGCAGTTGCGTGAACAAGAGGTAAATGCCCGCGTAAATCAGTCCCAGATTGGCGAGGTGGCTGAAACGCGCAAAGGAGGCGCGGTGCCGCCACAAGGCGAGCAAGGCCACCATCACGCTCAAGGCCGCAATCTGCCCCACTTCCACGCCGACGTTGAAGCTCAAAATGCGCCAGAGCATGGCCACGGGGTCGTCACCCAAGGGCAGTTGTTGCAAGCGGGTCGACAGACCAAAGCCGTGTAACAGGCCAAAAAGAAACACCGCCTTGAGCAGGTTGGGTGAGGGCATGTTCAGGTGTTTTTGAAAGCCACCGTTGTTGTCAAAGCCTTTGTAGATGACGCTCAGGGCGATGACGGCGTCGACCAAATAGAAGTTCCACGTGATCTTGAAATAGGTCGCGAAGATCAACGTGATGCAGTGCCCGATGGTGAACACCGTGACGAACTTGGCCACGTCTTTGAAGGTGGTCAAAAAGAAGACCACGCCGAACAGGAACAACAAATGGTCGTAGCCCGTGAGCATGTGGCTCGCGCCCAAGCCCACGTATTGCAGGTAACCGCCGTCGAGCATGCGTTGGCGGTCCTCGTCTGAAATGCCGTGGGCCCAAGCCATCACCGGCAAAGCGAGCACCATCCATGCAGCGAGTCTTGCAAAAAAAAGGTGTTTCATTTTTTAAAAGTGGGTTTGATAGGGGTGGTTGACATCACCGAGATGGGCTTCAACGCTGCGGGGCTTTGCATGGGAATTTCACCCAGAGCACAAGGGCCCACACGGCGCAGATGAGATACAGCAGCAAAAAGAAGTTGGGTGGAAGGTCCCAATAGAGCAGTCGCTGCAGCCAGAACCCCCAAAAAGACGATGGGGCTTCTGTGCCGCGCAGATGGGCCTCGATCAAGGTCAGTGGGCAGGTCATCCCCACCACCGCCTCTGCCGCCACGAATACCATCAGTCCAGCGTGCGTCAAGCGCAAACGCCGCCAGCGCACCCAAGCCCAGCCTCTGAGCGCTCCCACTGGAATCAGCAGCAAGCCCGCCGCGATGAACGCGGCGATGGCGAAATGGATGGCCAAGACCCCGTCGGCTAACCATGGCATGGGGGCTTCCTCAAGGTCGCCGCTCGATGCGGATGACGGTGTACGCGCCGTTGATCTGATTGGCCGTGAAGCGCACCGCGTCGCCCACCTTCAAGCCCGCGAGTTGGCTGGTGTCGGGGACTTGGAACACCATGCTCATGGGCGGCATATCGAGGTTTTTGATCTCGCCGTGTTTGAGGCTGATCTTGCCCGCCGCTGTGTCGATGCGCCGGATCTCGGCCTCAGCCCACGGCAAGGCTGCCCCTGTTGCGCTGGTGCTGTGCTGCGTTTTCATGAAACCCTCGCGTGGCGCTTGGGTAACGTTTTTGAAATAGCTTTGGTAGCTGCGGCTGCTGCCGTCTTTTTGCACCAAGAGCACGTCGTAGGAGTCGCGGCGATTCCCGTACTCGGGCCCGTCCATGCCTGGGCTGCCCACCGGCATGCCGGGCACCGCCAGACCCAAGGCTTTGGGCCGTTCGCGCAGCAAGCGTTGGATCTCGCTCACGTTCACATGGCCTTCGATCACGTAGCCGTCGATCAACGCGGTGTGGCAGGACGCGAATTTCGTGGGCATCCCCAAGCGTTGGCGCATGGCGGTGTTGCCAGTGTCGAAGGTTTGGATCTCAAAACCGGCTTTGCGCAGGATCTCGACCCAGTCCTTGCAACAGCCGCAGTTGGGGTCTTTCCAAACCTGCATGACGGGTAACTTTTTGGGGCTGTTGGCCAGCACGGCCCAAGGTGCGCTGGCCAAGGCCGCGGCCGCGGCGATCAGGGTGGTGCGGCGGGAGAGGGTGGTTCGCATGGGTTTCTCCTGGTGGCTTTAGGCGCGAACACGGATGGTGCCACGCATGCCGGCTTCGAAGTGGCCGGGCAACAAACACGCGAACTCGAAGTCGCCTTCGCGGTTGAAGGTCCACACGATGTCACTGGTTTTGCCGGGCGAGACGTGCGCCATGTAGGGCTCGTCGTGTTCCATGTTGGGGTGTTTTTTCATCATCTCGGCGTGGGCTGCCAGTTCCGAAGGGGTGCCGATCACGATCTCGTGCATCACTTTGCCCTTGTTTTCGGCACGCAGGCGCAAGGTCTGCCCCAATTTCACGTCCAAGTGCTTTGGCGCAAAGCGCATGTCGTCGCTCATTCGGATGGTGATGGTGCGCTGAGCTTCCTTGGCCTCTGCGGCGATGCCCCAAGGTTTTTGTTCTTTGACCACGGGGCCCGTGGCCTTGTGGTGGTCTTTGTGCATCTCGCCATGGGCGTGGGCCAGCAGGGGCAAGCTCAGCACGGTGGCAGCTCCCAGCAGCTGCTGCAGTTGGTGACGGCGTGTGGTGTTCATGAAATGTCCTTTCTGGGGTTTCAGTGGTGGGCGTGGCCTTTGCCCACCGCGGGTTTTTTGGCGGTGCCTTGCGGTGTGCCACTGGGTGTGGCTGCGCGCGACGCAGCCTCGGGGGCATCCACAGGTCGTGATTGGGTAAGCGGTGGTTGTTTGTACCAGCCTGGGTCTCGGTAGTCGCCGGCCTTCTGGTCGGCGCGCACCTTGAGGGTGGTGAACATGCCGCCCATCTCGATCGGGCCGTAAGGGCCGGTGCCGGTCATCATGGGAAAGGTGTTGGCGGGCAGCTCCATTTCCATCTCACCCATGTCGGCCATGCCGCGCTCGCCCATGACCATGTAGTCGGGGTTGACGCGCTGCAGGGGTTTGACCAGGCCGCGGTGGTCCACGCCGATCAGCGTGGGCACGTCGTGACCCATGGCGCCCATGGTGTGGTGGCTTTTGTGGCAATGCATGGCCCAGTCGCCGGGCTCGTCGGCGATGAATTCGAGCTGCCGCATTTGACCCACGGCCACGTCGGTGGTCACCTCGGGCCAGCGCGCGCTTTTCGGCACGGGGCCGCCATCGGTGCCCGTCACCTCAAACTCAATGCCGTGGATGTGGATGGGGTGGTTGGTCATGGTGAGGTTGCCCACGCGCACCCGCACCCGCTCTCCCAGCCGAGCCACCAGCGGGCTGATGGCGGGGAAGACGCGGCTGTTCCAGCTCCAGATGTTGAAGTCCAGCATGGTGTTGACCTTCGGCGTCATGCTCCCAGGCTCAATATCAAAGGCATTCAGCAAGAAGCAGTAATCGCGCTGCACGTTCTCGATGTGGGCGTGTTTTTGCTTGGGGTGCGTGACCCAAAAGCCCATCATGCCCATGGCCATCTGCGTCATCTCATCAGCATGGGGGTGGTACATGAAGGTGCCGGGGCGGCGCGCTTCAAACTCGTACACAAAGGTTTTGCCGGCGGGGATTTGGGGCTGGTTCAGACCGCCCACGCCGTCCATACCGTTGGGCAGGCGTTGGCCGTGCCAGTGGATGGTGGTGTGTTCGGGCAAACGGTTGGTGACAAAAATGCGCACCCGGTCGCCTTCCACCACTTCGATGGTCGGGCCCGGTGACTGGCCGTTGTAGCCCCACATGTTCACCAAAAAACCGGGCGCCATCTCGCGCACCACGGGTTCGGCAATCAGGTGGAATTCTTTGACACCGTTGTTCATGCGCCATGGCAATGTCCAGCCGTTGAGCGTGACCACCGGGTTGTAGGGGCGGCCTGCACCGGTCACGCCGGGCGGTGTCCAAGGGGCTTGGGTGTCGGCGCTGGTTTGTATCGGTGCCTCGGGCAGTGCGGCCAAGGCCGATCGGGCGACCGTGGTGCCCGCGGTGGCCACCGTGGCTGCCAGCGCGGCACCGCTTAAAAAGCGGCGGCGTAGGGGGTTGGGGATGTCGTTCATGTTCAGTGTCCTTTGGCGGCGCTGCCGCGCTCGTTGGCGGGTACAGGGGGGCTGGCCAATTCGATGTCGCCACCGGCCATGAGGGTGTGCCAATCGGCGTGGGCCAGCCAATGGGCTTGTCGGGCTTGCAGCGCATCGGCTTGCGCACTCAGCCGGGCGTGTGCCGCATCTATCAGCTCCCACGTGCTTTGCAGCATGCCGTTGTAGCGCAGCAAAGTTTCTTGTTCGGCTTGTTTTTGCAGTGGTAGACGCTGTTCGTGCATGAGCACGTCCAAGCTTCGGGTCCGTTCCAATTGCTGCCAGGCTTGCCGTACGGTGCTGGCGAATGCCCGTTGCTCGCGCTCCCACGCTGCTTGGGACACGATGGCTTTGTTCAGCGCATGATCGCCCAGCACAGTGCCCATGGGCCATTGCGGTGGGTCATTACTTTGGCCTTGCAGCAGTGCGTCGCGGGCTTGTGCCCAGGTGCGCCATTGGCCATCGCTGATGGCTTGCACCTCCCGGGCGACGACTTTACTTTGCCAACGCATTTCGGGACGTTGTTGCATGGCCAGGGCTTCGGCGTCGGGCAGCGCCGTCACGGTGCTGGGCTGGGGCAGTTGTTGGGGCAGGCGCTTGGACAAAGTGGCCAAGGCTTCGGTACCGCTGACGCCCATCAGGTCGGCCAGCGCTTCCAAAGCCGCTTGGGCTTGGGCTTGCAGTGCGAGCTCGGCGGCGGCTTCTTGAACGCTGGTCAGTTGAACCGGTATCCCGCGCGCCGCACTCCAATGCCCCAGCGCCACCATGCGTTCGCCCAAGCTCAGTGCGGTGCGCGCGGCGTGCACACGCTCGGCTTGCACGCGCAGCAGCGCCTGTTGGGTGATGGCGTTGGCCCAGGCGCGTTGGGCTTGCTGTTGCAGCGTCAGCCATTGGCGTTGCGCTTGACGGCGTTCCAAGGCGTTGGCCGCCGGTGGCAGCACCCATTCGGCCCGCTGGCGTTGAATGCTGCGCCAAACTTCGGGCCAAGCCAGCAGATCCATGACCGTCGGGCTGGCGCTGGCGGGTGATTGGGCTTGTTCCCAACGCAGCAAGTCGATGTGGCCGCGGGGGAATTCGCCCACCGCTTGGTTGGCCGCTCGCCAACGCTCCAACGCTTGTGCGGTGCTCAAGGTTTCGGCTTGGGCGGCGGCCAAGGTCAGGCCCGCCAGGCCAGCCAGCGCCACCGACGTGGCGCGAAAAAGGGGTTTCATGTTGATCTCCGGTGACACTCAAGATCCAGGCGCGCAGGGACGCCCAGGTCAAACAAGGCAAGGTGTCAGGCCGAGATCGGGGGTTTGTGATGCTGCGCCACCACGACACTGGCAAACCGCTCACTGAGGGGCGGCGGCTGCATGGGGTGGGCGTGGGGAGTGGTGAATGTTCGCAGATCGGCGCTCAAAGCCGGCACGTGGCAGACGTCACACGAGGCGTGATCGGTCGTGACATCGGTGTTGTTGCTTTGATCACTCGCGCTGGCGTGGTGCGGGCAGGGGGCTTGGTCCATCGCTGCCGGCGTGCTGTGGTGGGTGGGCGTCATCACCATGGTGACGGCCATGGCACTGCGCCAAGGCAGCAGCACGGCCAAACACAACAGAAGAACACGCCAATACGTCATGAAGATCATGATACCGGGAACGCCCAAAGGGTTCCCGGTTCAGCGCGAAGACCCCAGCGAAGCCGGTGTGATGCGCTCCTCGGCCTTGTCCAACCACAGCCGGATGCTTTCGTGCAGCTCGCTCTGGCTGAAGGAACAACTCTCGGCGTCGAAGAGCGCACCCGATTCCAGGCGTGTCACGAGGTCTTGCCACACGTCTTGAAAACGCGGGGGCAGCGCCGCGAAGAGGGCGCTGTGCGAGGCGGCCTGCTCGGTGAAAGCGTGGGCCTTGAGCTCGCCGCGGCGCAGCCGCTCGAAAGCGGTGCGCAGGGCTTGCAGTTCACGCGCAGCGTCCGACACGGCTCAGTGGCCCAGGATCTTGGACAAAAAGTCCCGGCTGCGCTCGTTTTGCGGGTTGTTGAAGAAGGCCTCGGGCGTGTTTTGCTCGACGATCTGGCCTTGGTCCATGAAGATCACGCGGTCGGCCACGGCCTTGGCAAAACCCATTTCGTGGGTCACGCAAATCATGGTGATGCCCTGGTTGGCCAATTCGATCATCACATCGAGCACTTCCTTGATCATCTCGGGGTCCAGCGCCGAGGTGGGCTCGTCGAACAGCATGATCTTGGGCTTGAGGCACAAGGCTCGGGCAATGGCCACGCGCTGCTGCTGACCACCGGAGAGTTGCAGCGGGTACTTATGGGCTTGCTCGGCGATGCGCACGCGCTCGAGTTGCGCCATGGCTTTTTCTTCGGCTTCCTTTTTGGGGATTTTGCCGACCCACATGGGCGAGAGCGTCAGGTTGTCCAGCACGGTCAGGTGTGGGAACAGGTTGAACTGTTGGAACACCATGCCCACGTTCTTGCGAACCTGATCGATGGCCTTGATGTCGTCGGTCAGCTCAATGCCATCGACGGTCAAGTGACCTTGTTGGTGTTCTTCCAAGCGGTTGATGCAGCGAATCAGCGTGGATTTGCCGGAGCCCGAAGGGCCGCAAATCACGATGCGCTCGCCTTTGGCCACGCTCAGGTCGATATCGCGCAAGACATGGAAGTCGTTGCCGTACCACTTGTTGACTTTGTCAAAACGGATGATGGGTTCAGTCATGTTGGAACTTTCAACGCGCCTTGCTGGCGCTCAATTGCTTTTCGACCCAGAGGCTGTAGCGGGACATCGCAAAGCAGAACAAGAAATACACGAGGGTGATGAAAAAGTAAGCTTCGATCTTGAAGGGACGCCAATCCACGTCGGAGTTCAAGGCCAAAGACAAGGCGCCGGTCAGCTCATAGAGCGAGACGATGGTCACCAAGGACGTGTCTTTGAAGATCGAGATGAAGTTGTTCATCATGCTGGGCACGACCATGGCCAAGGCTTGTGGCATCACGATCTTGCGCTGGGTCTGCCAGTAGCTCAGCCCCAAGGTGGCTGCAGCCTCGATCTGACCTTTGGGAATGGCTTGCAAACCACCGCGCACGATCTCGGCCATGTAGGCCGCAGCGAACAGCGTGATGCCGATGACCACGCGCACCAACACGTCGATGCTCATGCCCTGCGGCATGAAGAGCGGGAACATGAAGGAGGCCATGAACAACACCGAAATCAAAGGCACGCCCCGGATCAATTCAATGTAGGTGATACACACCGCGCGGATGGCGGGCAGGTCGCTGCGACGACCCAGTGCCACCAATACGGCCAAAGGAAAGGCCATGAAGATGGAGAGCGTGGCCAACATGATGGTCAGTGGCAGGCCACCCCACATATCGGTTCGTACCTCGCTCAGACCGAGTACGCCGCCGCCCATTAGGGTGAAAAACACCGCCAAAATGCCCACCCACATGGCCGCCAACCAAGGCTTCCAAAAGGCGCGCATGCAGCTCAGGATCAAGCCGCCCACCATGATGCTGGTGGCCACCACGGGGCGCCAGTGCTCCTCAAACGGGTAGCGTCCCAGCAAAATGATGCGGTACTTTTCGCTCACCACGCCCCAGCAAGCGCCCGTGCCTCGAGCGGCCTGACAAGCTTCGGCGTTGGGCGCGAACACGGCTTGGAACAAGCCCCACTCGAGCACGCCGGGGATGAGGTAGATGGCCAAGGCCAGCAAGAACAGCGTGGTGGCGGTGTTGCCGGCACTGCTGAACAGGTTTTGGCGCATCCATTGCTGCCAGCCGCTGGTGGCGGTGGGCGAGGGACGGGCCGCAATCGGGCTAAAGGTTTGAGAGGTGGTCATGGGTCAGCGCTCCTTGATCGCACTGCGGGCGTTGTACCAATTCATGAAAATGGAGGTGCTGATCGAGGTGGTCAGGTAGACCAACATGATGATCGCGATGCACTCCACGGCCCGGCCGCTTTGGTTGATGGTGGTGTTGGCCACCGAGACCACGTCGGGGTAGCCCACGGCCACGGCCAAGGACGAGTTCTTCGTCAGGTTCAGGTACTGGTTGGTCAGTGGCGGGATGATCACGCGCAGGGCTTGCGGCAAGACCACCAGTTTCATGGTGTGCTGCGGTGTCAGGCCCAAGGCGCTGGCCGCTTCGGTTTGACCCATGCTCACCGATTGGATGCCGCCTCGGACCACTTCGGCAATGAAGGCTGCGGTGTAGGTGACCAAGCCGATGAGCAGGGTCAAGAACTCAGGCGTGGCACTGGCGCCGCCATCGACCATGAAGTCCAGTTGTTCTGGCACATCGAATTGGCTGGGCATGCCGCCCACGAGCCAGCCGACCACAGCCAAAAGCACCACCAAGGCCAGCGGGGCCCATAAACGGTCGCCGTCTTGACCGGTTTTTTCAAAGCGTTGGTGCACGCGGCGGCGCCACACGGCGGCCCCCACCAAACCCAGCAAAGCACCGAGCCAGACCCAACCCCAACCCACACCCGAGGTGGGCCAAGGCATGGACAGTCCGCCCTTGCTCAAGAAGAAGGCGTCGAAGCTTCTCCAAGATTCGCTCGAGTCGGGCAAGACCTCCACCATGAAGAGGTACCACATCAGCAGTTGCAAGAGCACGGGGATGTTGCGGAACAGTTCGACATAGCCATAAGACAGACCACGGATCAAGCCGTTGCGCGAGAAGCGTGCGACGCCAATGGAGACACCCAGCAGGGTCGCCAAAACGATACCGATGATCGCGATTTTGAGTGTGTTGAGCACGCCAGCGCCAATGGCCAC
>CAMDCY010000038.1 GCA_945890705.1 Hydrogenophaga intermedia
TTGGATCTCGCCCACCAAGGTGCCCATGCCGTAGCCAAAGGCCACGAGCCAGATCAGCGGCTCGGCGATGTTGCCCACCAAGCTGGGGATGGCGAGTTTTTTCCAGACCAACCAATTGCGCAAAAACACCGGCCACCAGCGCAGGGACAGGCGGGGGGCGGACCACGGGGATACGGCGTTGGGGTTCATGGTGTTAAGCGTCATCTCGAATTTGTCGGCCGGTCAATTTCAGGAACAGGTCTTCCAAATTGGCCGGGCGGTGCAGGGTGCGCAGGTGGTGTTCGCTGAGCGCGGCCATGAGTGGGCGCGCGTCGCGGGTGTAGAAAAACACGGTCTCGCCGCTGACTTCCACGCGGCTGGCCATGGCGCGCAGCGCGGCGTGGGCCTCGTCTTGGGTCAAGGCCACGGCGCCTTCGCCGTACACCTCCACCACGTCGGGTTCTAGGTGCTGCGCGATGAGTTCGCGCGGCGGGCCTTCGGCGATTTTGCGGCCGTGGTCGATCACCAGCAGGCGCGAACACAGGCGCTCGGCCTCGTCCATGAAGTGGGTGGTGAGCAAAATGCTTTTGCCTTGTTGCAGCAAGCGCTGCAGGCGTTCCCACATGAGGTGGCGCGCCTGGGGGTCCAGCCCGGTGGTGGGCTCGTCGAGCAGCAGCAAGTCGGGGTTGGCCACCAGCGAACGCGCCAGGCTCAAGCGGCGCTTCATGCCGCCCGAGAGTTCACCCGGTTTGGCGTCGGCCTTGTGGCTGAGGGCGGCAAATTCCAACAGCTCGGGAATGCGTGGGCGGATGTCGGCGTCTTTGAGGCCAAAGTAGCGGGCGTAAACCAACAGGTTTTCGGCGCAGCTGAAGTCGGGGTCGAGCGTGTCGAACTGGCTCACCACGCCCAGCCGCGCTTTGATGGCCAGCGCGTCGCGTGGCATCTCCAGGCCAAAAGCGCTGACGCGGCCTTCGTCGGGCACGGTCAGGCCCAAGCACATGCGGATGGTGGTGGTTTTGCCCGCGCCGTTGGGCCCGATCACGCCCAGACATTCGCCCGGCGCGATGGCAAACGACAGGTCGTTGACGGCGGTGTGTTCACCAAAGCGTTTGGTGAGGGTGTGGCATTCAAACAAAGGGGGTGTGGTCATGGTGGGGCATTGTGCCTTGGCTATCCAGTGAGTGTCATTGAATTGCCACGATAGACCTCTAACGTATGTCAAAACTCAACTTGAACCATCAAAATTTTCTGCCATGAAGAAATCACTCATCTGTTCATTCTTGGCTGTGTCGGGCGCCTTGGCGGTGTTGGCCGGCTGTGCCACTGGCCCGACCCGTTACGCAGCCATAACCCTCAATGTTGCGCACATCAACGACCACCACTCGCAACTGGAGCCCCAGGCCAATGCCACGCTCAACCTGGGCAGCGAGCCCACCCGCGTGAGTTTGGGCGGCTTTGCCCGAGTCACCGCTGCCATGCGCGACATCGAGAAGTCCACCCCCAACCTGCTCAAATTGCACGCGGGCGATGCCATCACCGGCACGCTGTACTACACCTTCTTCAAAGGCCAGGCCGATGCCCGTCTGATGAACACCGTCTGCTTTGATGCCTTTGCGCTGGGAAACCACGAATTTGACGACGGCGACGGCGCACTCAAAAGCTTCCTGGGCGAGCTGGGCAAAGGCGACTGCAAAACGCCAGTGCTATCGGCTAACGTCAAGCCCGCCGCTGGCACACCCATTGCTGGGGTTGTGCAGCCCTACACCGTCAAAACCGTGGGCGGGGTGAAAGTGGGCATTGTGGGCCTGACCATCGCAGACAAAACCACCAACTCGTCACGACCGCTCAACAGCACCCAGTTCACCGACGAAGTCAAAGCCGCACAGGCCACCATCGATACCCTGCGCCGCCAAGGCATCCGCCACATCGTGCTGCTGACCCACCAGGGCTATGACCGCGACGTGGCCATGGCAGCCAAACTCACCGACTTGGACGTCATCATCGGCGGCGATTCGCACAGCCTGTTGGGCGACTTTGGCAGCCTGGGCCTCAGAAGCAGCGGCGCCTACCCCACCGTGGTGAAAAACCTCAACGGCGAAACCGTGTGTGTGGGCCAGGCCTGGGAATACGCCAAAGCCATCGGCCTGATGAACGTCCAGTTTGACGAGCAAGGCCGAGTGGCCCAGTGCGGCGGCCGTGCCCAGCTGCTGGTGGGCGACGACTACGCCCGCAAAGCCGCCGACGGCAAATGGGTGGCCATGCCCGCTGCCGAGCGCGATGCGTTGACCAACACCCTCAAATCCCAAGGCGCTGTACGTGTGACCACGCCCGACGCCCAAGCCGCCCAATTGCTGGCTGGCTACAGTGCTCAGGTGAATGAGCAAAAGCAACGCTCAGTGGGCGCTGTGGCCGAAGCGCTGTGCTTGGTGCGTGTGCCCGGCGAAGCCACCAACCGCAGCGCTTCGGTGGCCGGCTGTGAGAGAGCCAACACCTTGGCCCGTGGCAGCGACGCTGCGCAGGCCGTGGCCGAAGCCTTTTTGGTCGCCGCCAAACGCGCCGACTTGTCGCTACAAAACGCCGGTGGCGTGCGCATCGCCATCCCCACCGGTGGCGTGAACATGAACACCGCCATCAGCATGCTGCCCTTCACCAACGTCTTGGTTGAGCTGAGCATGACCGGCGCTGAAATCCAGGCCGCACTGGAAGACGCCGCTAGTAACCACTTGGACAACAAATCGTCCGACGGCTCGCATCCCTACGCCGCCGGTCTGCGTTGGAACTTGGACATGAGCAAGGCCAAAGGCCAACGCTTCAGTGGCCTACAGGTGAAGAACCGCAGCAGCGGTGCATGGGAAGCGCTCAATCCCCAGCGCAGCTATGTGGTCGTGACCAACGACTTCATCGCCGATGGCAAAGATGGCTACACGACCTTGGGTGTGGTCAATAAATCGGGCCGCATGCTCAACACCTATTTGCTCTACACCCAGAGTTTTGTGGACTACCTGAGCACCCGCAACCCGCTCAAGCGCCCGGCCCGCGCCGACTATTCTCACCAGAATGTGATCAACGCCAAGGGTGAGCAGCTGATCGATTAAATCGTTCGTGGGTTTTCGGTAAAGGCCGCGATGCGGGTGCAGGCCGACTCAATGGCAGCATCGGATTGGGTCAGCGACAGGCGCAGCCAACCGGCAAGACCCGTGCCGAAGCTCTCGCCAGGCATGCAGGCCACACCGGTCTGCATGAGCAGCGCATGGGCAAAGGCCTTGCCCGACAGGCCGGTGGCGCGTATGTCCAGCAGCGCGAACATGCCCGCTTCGGGGCGGTGCACGCTCAGGCCGTCCAACCCGTGCAGCCGTGCGTGGATCGTTTGCGCGCGGGCGGCAAAGCGCGTGGCCATGCCGCGCGCGACGGGTGAGTTTTGGGTGATGGCGCGGGTGGTCATGTCGGCGATGAAGGGTTGGCTGCCGAAGAGCAGGGTTTCCGACAGGGGCAGCATGCGGGAACAAAATTCGGCCGGGCCAATGCACCAACCCGACCGAAAGCCAGGGGCGGCGTGTGATTTGGAGATGGAGGCGGTGACGACGGTGCGATCGGCCAGTTCGGGCAGGTCCAGCGGGGAGGCGAAGGTGACGCCGTCGAACACCAGGTCCTCATACACTTCGTCCGAGACGATCCACAGGTCGTGCGCCACGGCCAGTGCGCCCAAGGCGGCGATCTCATCGGCGCGCAGGACGGCGCCGGTGGGGTTGTGGGGTGTGTTGATGAAGAGCACGCGGGTGCGGGGCGTGATGTGTGCTGCGACATCGGCGGCTTGCAGGCGAAAGCCCTGTTCGGGGTGCAAGGTCACCGGCACGGCGCGGGCACCGGTGGCGGCGATCAGTCCCTCGTAGGTGGCGTACATCGGGTCGGCCACGATGACCTCATCGCCCGGGCCCAGCAAGGTGCACAGCACGGCGTACAGCGCGGTCTGGGTGCCGGGCAGGGTCATGGCGTTTTCGGGGCCAAAGCGGCGACCACGGCGGGCGGTGTAACGCTGGGCCAGTGCGGCCAGCGTGTCGGGTTCGCCACGGCCATTGGAATAACCCGTGCGTCCAGCGACCATGGCGGCGGTGGCGGCTTGAATCAAGTCGGGTGGGCAGGGCACATCGGGCTCCCCGATGGTGAGTTCGATCACATCGCGGCCTTCGCGCTTCATGTGGCGGGCCAGCGTGTGAATCGCCCATTTGTCGCCGCCCAGTCCTTGCAGGCGGTCGGTCAGGTGGGAATATCGCATGTGCAGGGGACTTTCTGATCCAGGTGTCGGTGGGGCGCGACCTCGCACAGACCCCTGCACAGCATTGTATGAACAGGCCGGGGGCGGCCCCGCATACAATGCCCCTCCCAGTGTTAACAGCCTTAGCTGGCTGCCCCTGCCTGTGTCTGATGCTTTGTTTGTGCTGTTCCAGCACCTCACCCCCAAACACGCTTTGACGGCTTTTGCCGGTTGGTGCGCCAACGGCACGTGGTCGCCTTGGGTGCGCAACGTGATCCCGTGGTTCATTCGCCGCTACGGCGTGAACATGGCCGAAGCCGCCGAGCCCGACCACCGCCAGTACCCCACCTTCAACGACTTCTTCACGCGCCCCTTGGCTGCGGGCGCTCGCCCCCTGGCCGATGCGGCCTTTGTGAGCCCGGTGGACGGCGCGATCAGCCAGCTGGGGGCCATCGAGCGCGACCAAATTTTTCAGGCCAAAGGCCACCACTACACCACCCGTGCGTTGGTGGGCGGTGACGCCGAGTTGGCCAGCCAATTCCAAGACGGTGCGTTCGCCACCATCTACCTCAGCCCCAAGGACTACCACCGCATCCACATGCCGTGTGCCGGTCGTTTGCGCCGCATGGTTTATGTGCCGGGCGAGCTGTTCTCGGTCAACCCCGCCACGGCGCGCGGTGTGCCCGGCTTGTTCGCGCGCAACGAGCGTGTGGTCTGTGTGTTCGACACCGAGCACGGCCCGTTCGTGTTGGTCTTGGTGGGCGCGGCCATCGTGGGCAGCATGGCCACGCGTTGGCACGGGGTGGTCAACCCACCGCGCACCCGCGACGTGCAAGAGTGGACCTACGACGACGTCGACATTCGCCTGACCCAAGGCGAAGAGATGGGCCGCTTTTTGTTGGGCTCCACGGTCGTCATGCTGTGGCCGAAAGACACGATGCGCTTCGAGGCCGACTGGGTCGCCGAGCGCGGCGTGCGCATGGGTGAGGCCATGGGGCACAAGGGCTAAGTCCAGCGGAGGTCGAGCCTATCGGGCTGCCACCCCATCCTGCACGGGGGTGTATGACAAATGCCCATCATGTGTCATACTGCATGTCATACATTGACTTTAAATTCGTATGACAAGGGGTTTTTATGCTGTCGGTACGCTTACCTGAAGCCACGGAGCGCGATCTGGCGCAGTTTTGTGCGTCGCGCAAATTGACCAAATCGCAGGTCGTTCAAGAGGCCTTGGCGGAGTACTTGGTGACTGCCAAAGCACCCGCGTCCCAGACGGCCGTTCCCGAGCCCGATCTCTCCTTCCTCGCGCCCGATGACCCGATACGTCAGTTCATCGGCACAGCCAAAGATGGTCCTAGCACCGACGAATGGATGGTGATCACGCGCGGCGAGGAATGGGACAAGCCATGATCCTCGTGGACACCAATGTCGTGCTGGACATTTACAAAGCAGACCCTATCTGGATGCCTTGGTCTCTGAAAAACCTGCGCAGTGCCAAAGCAGGTCAATTGGGCATCAACATGGTGGTTTATGCCGAACTGGCAGGGCACCCGGCCGAGCTTGCGCATCTGGACCAGTTTCTGGATGTGCTCAGCATCCAAATGCTGGAACTTTCGCGACCTGCCGCCCGTCTGGCGGGTCTGGCATTTAGAGCGTACCGTCAACGTGGGGGCACAAAAACCGGTGTGCTGCCCGACTTTTTTATTGGCGCACACGCTCAGGCCGAAGGCCACAAATTGCTCACCCGCGATGCGGGGCGCTACAAGAGCTACTTCCCGAAGATCAAGTTGATCTGCCCGTGATTCAGTCACACGCCGCCTTCAGCGCGAGACCGGCTCGCGCATCGTCACGAACTCTTCGGCCGCGGTCGGGTGAATCCCGATCGTGCTGTCAAAGATCGCCTTGGTCGCGCCCGCTTTGAGCGCCACCGCAAAACCCTGCACGATCTCGCCGGCCTCAGCACCCACCATGTGCAGGCCCACGACGCGGTCGCTGGCCCTGTCCACGATGAGCTTCATGAGCGTGCGCTCGGTGCTGCCCGATAGCGTGTGCTTGAGCGCTTTGAACTCGCTCCGGAATACGCTGATCTGGCCATACACCTTGCGCGCTTGGGCTTCGCCCATGCCCACGGTGCCGATGCTCGGGTGCGTGAACACGGCGGTGGGGATGAAGTCGTAAGCCATTTGGCGCGGCGCTTTGCCGGGCGCGGGGCCGAGCAAGTGGTCCACCACCACCATGGCTTCGCCCAAGGCCACGGGCGTGAGCTGTACGCGGTTGGTCACGTCGCCCACGGCGTAGATGTGCGGCACGTTGGTTTGGTAGTGCTCATTGACCAGCACCTCGCCTTGGCCGCCCGTGGCTACACCGGCGCTGGCCAGCCCCAAGCCTTGGGTGTTGGGCACACGGCCGGTGGCGTAGAGCACGGCGTCGGCCATGACCTCGCCATCGCCGAGCACCACGCGCAAGCCTTGCGCTTCGCGGTGCACCGCGACCACGTCGGTCTGCAAGCGAAGGTCCACGCCGTGTTTGCCCATCTCAGCGGCCACGAAGTGGCGCACCTCATCGTCAAAGCCGCGCAAGATTTGTTCGCCGCGGTAGAGCTGCGTGACCTGAGCGCCCAAGCCGTTGAAGATGGACGCGAATTCGCTGGCGATGTAGCCGCCGCCCACCACCACCAAACGCTGGGGGAAGGGCTCGAGGTCGAACACCTCGTTGGAGGTGATGACGTGTTCGCGACCGTGGAAGTGCGGCACGTGCGGCGTGCCGCCGGGCGCGAGCAGGATGTGCGCGGCGGTGTGCTTGAGGTGTGAGGGGCTACCGTCGGCGTTCAGGCCGGCGATGCTCACGTCGTGTTCACCGCTGAGCTGGGCCCAGCCGTTGATGACGGTCACGCCCGAGTTGCGCAGCAGGTTGCTGTAGACGCCGTTTAGGCGGCTGATCTCTTGGGCGCGTTGGCGCTTGAGCGTGGCCCAGTCCAGCGTGGGGCGCTCGGCGCTCCAGCCGTAGCCGCGCGCTTCTTCGAAGGCCTCGGCGTAGTGCGCGGCGTAGCTGTAGAGCTTTTTGGGGATGCAGCCCACGTTCACGCAGGTGCCGCCCAAACCATCCAGGCCCAAGGCCTCGATCAGTGCCACACGCACGCCGCGCTGCGCGGCCATGCGCGCGGCGCGCACGCCACCGCTGCCTCCGCCGACCACGATCAAATCAAAATCAAAGTTGTGCATGAAAATTTTCAGTAGGTGTAAACGCCGCGGCCGGTCTTGCGGCCGAGGTAACCGGCCGAGACCAGTTCTTTGAGCAAGGGGCAGGGGCGGTACTTGCTGTCGTTGAAGGCTTCCATGTAGACGTTCATGACGGCCAGGCACACGTCCAAGCCCACCATGTCGGCCAAGGCCAAGGGGCCGATGGGTTGGTTGGTGCCCAGCTTCATGCCAGCGTCGATGTCTTCGGGCGTGGCCAGCCCTTCGGCCAACACAAAAAACGCTTCGTTGATCATGGGGATCAAGATGCGGTTGACCACAAAGCCGGGGGCGTTCTTGACGGTGATGGGCGTTTTGCCCAGCGCCTCGGCCATGGTTTTGACGGCGTCGTGCGTGGCGTCGCTGGTTTGCAGGCCACGGATGATCTCCACCAGCGCCATCAGGGGCACGGGGTTGAAGAAGTGCATGCCGATGATGCGGTCGGGGCGCTGCGTGGCCGCGGCCAGCTTGGTGATGGAGATCGAGCTGGTGTTGGTGGCGACCATGACCTCGGGGCCCAAGAGCGCGTCGAGCTGCTGCAAGATCTTGATCTTCAGCGGCTCGTTCTCGGTGGCGGCTTCAATGACGAGCTGCGCGGGTTTGAGCGCCTCGTATTGGGTGCTGGTTTGGATGCGAGCCAAGGCCGCGGATTTCTCGGCTTCGGTGAGCTTCTCTTTTTTGATCAGGCGGTCCAAGCTGCCAGCGATGGTGACCAGGCCTTTTTGCAAGGCGGCTTCGTTGATGTCGATCATGACGACAGAAAAACCGCTGCTGGCACAGGCTTGGGCAATGCCGTTGCCCATGGTGCCAGAGCCGATGACGCCGATGGTTTGAATCGCGGGCATGGGTGCTCCAGAAATTGAGAAGGGATGAATACCCGATTGTCGCGCAGGTGAGATCGCCACGTGAGAGCGCGCGGGCTGGGGCTCGGTTAGGATGCCCAACTGTTTGATCCAGATCAGGAGACCCACAACATGACCCAGCGCAAACCCGCGATTTTGGTGGCCCGCGCCATCTTCCCCAGCGTCATCGAGCGCTTGCGCGAACACTTTGACGTCACCAGCAACGACGACGACGCCATTTGGAGCCCCGACGATTTGGCCAGCCGCTTGCAAGGCAAGGCCGGCATCTTGACCACCGGCGCCGAGCGCGTGGGCGCCGAGCTGTTGGCGGCTTGCCCCGACTTGCGCATCGCGGCCAACATGGCCGTGGGTTACAACAACTTTGATTTGGCGGCCATGACCGAGCGAGGTGTGCAGGCCACCAACACGCCCGATGTCTTGACTGAAACCACGGCCGACTTTGGTTTTGCCTTGATGATGGCCACGGCCCGCCGCATGGCCGAGAGCGAACACTATTTGCGCGCCGGTTTGTGGAAGCGCTGGCGCTACGACATGTTTGCCGGCGCCGAGGTGCACGGCAGCACGCTGGGCATTTTGGGCATGGGCCGCATTGGACAAGGCATTGCCAGGCGCGGTGCGCTCGGCTTTGGCATGAAGGTGATCTATCACAACCGCAGCCGCTTGGACGCGGCCACCGAAGTCGCTTGCGGTGCGACCTACGTGAGCAAGGCTGAGTTGCTGCAACAGGCCGACCACTTGGTCTTGGTGTTGCCGTATTCGCCCAGCAGCCACCACGCCATTGGCGCGGCCGAACTGGCGCAAATGAAGCCCACGGCCACGCTGACCAACATCGCGCGCGGCGGCATCGTGGACGACGCGGCCTTGGCCGTGGCGTTGCGCGAGCGCCGCATCGCCGCTGCGGGCTTGGACGTGTTTGAGGGCGAGCCCCAGCTCAACCCCGAGCTGCTCACCGTGCCCAACGTGGTGCTGACCCCGCACATCGCCAGCGCGACCCTGCCCACGCGCCAAGCCATGGCCGACTTGGCCGCCGACAACCTGATCGCCTTCTTGACCACGGGTCGGGCCCTGACGCCGCTGAACACACCCACGGGCAGGTAAACAAAGCGATAGGCCATGGGGTCTAATCGGGGGATGTCTGAACACCACGATTTCTCCCAACTCCCCCTGAGCCCCGCCATGCTGCAGAACCTGCAGCGCTTGGGCTACGAGCGCATGACGGCCATCCAAGCCGCCAGCCTGCCCCACGCTTTGCTCGGCCGCGACCTGATCGCCCAAGCCCAAACCGGCAGCGGCAAGACGGCGGCTTTTGCCCTGCCTTTGCTCACCAACCTCAACCCCCGGCGCTTCGCCGTGCAGGCCTTGGTGCTGTGCCCCACGCGCGAACTGGCCGACCAGGTCAGCACGGAAATTCGCCGCTTGGCGCGCGCCGAAGACAACATCAAGCTCGTCACGCTGTGCGGTGGGGTGCCGCTGCGCGGCCAAGCGGCGTCTTTGGAGCACGGCGCGCACATCGTGGTGGGCACACCCGGTCGCGTGATGGACCACCTCGACCGTGGATCGCTGAACCTCGAGGCTTTGAACACCTGGGTCTTGGACGAGGCCGATCGCATGCTCGACATGGGCTTTTACGACGACATCGTACGCGTGGCGCAGCGCTGCCCCGCGCAGCGCCAAACGCTCTTGTTCTCCGCCACCTACCCCGAGGGCATCGCCAAGCTGGCCGAACGTTTCATGCGTGAGCCCCAAACCATTCGGGTCGAGGCCACGGCCTCGGCTGGGCGCATCCACCAGCGCTTCTATGAGGTGCAAGACAGCGAACGCCTGCACGCCGTGGGCCAGTTGTTGCGCCACTTCCGACCCGCCAGCGCACTGGCGTTTTGCAACACCAAACAGCAGTGCCGCGATTTGGCGGCGGTCTTGCAGGCCGAGGGCTTCAGCGCCTTGACCCTGTTCGGAGAGTTGGAGCAGCGCGAGCGCGACCAGGTCTTGCTGCAGTTCGCCAACCGCAGCGCCACTGTTTTGGTGGCCACCGACGTGGCCGCTCGCGGCTTGGACATCAGCAGCTTGGCTGCGGTGATCAACGTGGACGTGACCGCCGACGCCGAGGTGCACGTGCACCGCATCGGTCGCACGGGGCGTTTGGGTCAGAGCGGCGCGGGTGAGGCCGAAGAGGGCTTGGCCTTGAGCTTGGCCAGCATGGACGAGATGGGCCGTGTGGGCCGCATCGAGCAGCTCATGGGGCAAGAGGCGACGTGGGGGACTTTGGATGAGTTGCGCGACGCCCCTGGTGGGCCGCTGTTGCCGCCCATGCAGACCCTGCAAATTCAGGGCGGGCGCAAAGAAAAAATTCGCGCAGGCGATGTGTTGGGTGCACTCACCGCCGACCTCGGCCTCAGCCGCGACGACGTGGGCAAGATCAACGTCAACGACTTTTCGACCTACGTGGCGGTTCGCCGCGAATTGGCACCGCAGACCGCGGCGCGTTTGAACGCCGGGCGCATCAAGGGAAAGTCCGTCAAGGTGCGCTTGTTAACCGGTCAAGACAGCTTAGAACAGGACTTAGCCAGTAGGGCTTACTCGGTCTTGTCGTCCTTGCCCGAGGAGAAATAGTCGTAGCCCGCCAAGCCCAAGCCGCCCAGCAAAATGAGCGTGATGTCGAGTTGGGGGAGTTTCCAGATGTAAGGGGTCAGGAAGGCCGCCAACAACAGGAAGCCGATCAAGCCGGTGTAGCGTTCTAACGATTTCATGCTGTAGTCCTTTGGATAAATTCAGACACCAGCCAGCGCGAGGAGCGCAGCAAGCGGGCGTCGTTTTGGTAAGAGCCCACCGATTGAATGCCCAAGGGCAAACCGTTGGACAAGTTCATCAGTGGCAAATTCAGACAGGGCAAGCCTGCAAAACTCCACGTGGTTTGCATGATGGGGTTGCCTGTCGAGGCCAAGCCCACGGGCGCTGTGCCCAAAGCCGCTGGGCACAAAATCCCGTCGTACGAGGCAAAGAATTCGTCAAACGCATTCATCACATGCATCATGCGGTCTTTGGCCGCCAAGTAATCGGTGGCGCTCACTGACATGCCCCGCTCAATGCGACCGCGCAAAGGCTCACTGAGCTTGTCGCGGTTGTTGTTCCATTCTTTTTGCAGACAAAAAGCCAGTTCCACTTCATTGACCGTGGCCAGCCAAGGTGCGACTTTGCGCACGATTTCCGGCAGTTCGACGTACTCGACGCAGCCGCCCATGAGGTCCACAAACGCTTCGTAGGCTTCTTGGGCTTCTGCGTCCACTTCGCTCCACCACGGGGTTTTGACGAAGCAAAACTTGGGCGGCAAGGGAGGCTCGGACACAGCCACGTCGAACAAACGCCGAGGCGCTTGTCGGGCGCTGGCCGGGTCATGGCCGTCGTCACCCGACATGATTTCGGTGACCTTGGCGATGTCTTTCAGGTTGCGCGCGAAGACACCAATCTCGTCCAAGGACGGCGATTGGTCCAGCACACCGGTTCTGGGCAGCAAACCCCGAGAGGGTTTGAAACCATAAACGCCACAAAACGAAGCGGGTCGAATCACCGAACCGTTGGTTTGGGTGCCCAGCGCCACCGGTACCATGCCCGCGGCCACCGCGGCCGCCGACCCGCTGGACGAGCCGCCAGGGGTGTGTGCCGGGTTGTGGGGGTTCACGGTGGGACCAGGCTCGGTGGTGGCGAATTCTGTGGTGACGGTTTTTCCAAAGACCACCGCACCCGCAGCGCGCAAACGAGAGACCACCGAGGCGTCGCACACAGAATAGCGGCCTTGGTGAATGGGGCTGCCGTATTCGGTGGGGAAGTCGATAGTGTCGATGATGTCTTTGACCGCCACCGGAACGCCATAGAGCTCACCCGGCAAATGCCCGGCCAAGCGGTCGCGCTGCAAGTTATCGGCTTGAAGCGCCACCACACGGTCGTCTCGGTGCGCAAAAGCCCGGATGTTTTGATCCGCCGCATCCACAAATTGTCCCAGCTTGACGGTGAATTCCTCCACCGTCTCCTGCCCGCTCAGCAGGTGCTCACGGATTTCAAGAGCCGTGAGCTCTGCCACGCTTTTGGGTTGATCGCTCATCATTGTTCTTTGAAGAAGTCCGGGTTGACGATCGACTCATCGTTGGGGTCGCGCTCGATTTCCACGGCCTGGTTGAAGAACTGGTCTGGCAAATAGGTCACCATCGAGGGGTAAATGTAGGTCATGGCCAAGGTGAGCAAGACCATGCCAACGAAGGGCATACAGCCTTTGAAAATGGTGACCAACTCGAGGTTTTTGGGTGCAACCCCTTTCAGGTAGTACGCTGACATCGCCATCGGCGGTGTCAGGAACGAGGTCTGCAAGTTGATGGCGATCAAGATGCCGAACAAAATCGGATCGATGTCGTACAGCGGCAAGAGCGGCAAGAAGATCGGCACGAAGATGATGATGATCTCGCTCCACTCCAGCGGCCAGCCCAAGATGAAAATCAAGAGCTGAGACAGCAACAAAAACTGCACCGGGCTCAGATCCAAGGCCAGCATGAAGTCCTTGACCACGTGCTCACCACCCAAGTACGAGAACACCGAGGCGAAGGTGGCGGCACCCACGAAGAGGAAACACACCATGGCCGAGGTGCGGGCTGTGAGGTACACCGACTCGCGCAGGCGCTGCCACGTGAAGGCGCGGTAGATGATGGCCAAAATGATGCCGCCCAAGGCGCCCATGGCGGCCGCTTCGCTGGGGGTGGCCAAGCCAAAGAGGATCGAGCCCAACACCGCCATGATCAACGCGGCCAAAGGCACAAAGGCTTTGAACACCAAGACGATGCTTGCCCACACACTGTACTGCTCCACATCTTTGGGCTTGGGGCACAGAGAGGGGTTGAGCGTGGCGCGCACGATGATGTAGATCAGGTACAACATGGCCAGCGTGAAGCCGGGAATGATGGCCGCTGCGTACAACTTGACGACCGAGACGCTGGCCGTGGCCGCGTAGACGATGAGCAAGATGGACGGCGGGATCAAGATGCCCAGCGTGCCACCGGCGGTGATGACGCCACTGGCGAGTTTTTGGTCGTAGCCGGCTTTGAGCATCGTCGGCAAAGCGATCAGACCCATCAAGGTCACGACCGCGCCCACGATACCGGTGGCGGTGGCAAACAGCGTGCAGGTGATCAAGGCCGCCACAGCCATGGAGCCGGGCAAAAAGCGCAAACCCACCTGCAAGCTGAGGAAGAGCTTGTCCAAGATGTTGGCTCGTTCGATGATGTAGCCCATGAATAGGAACAACGGTATCGATATGAGCACATCGTTGTTCATCACACTGAAGGTGTTCTGCGTGAAGAGGTAGAGGATGCGGTTATCCCACAGCAACTGATCGGGTGTGAAGTAGGCGTAGAAGCCAAACCCGATGCCCATGGCCATCAAGGTGAAGGCGATGGGGAAGCCCATGAAAATGACAACGATGAAGATGCCCAACATGAAAAGGGCAATGATGGGGTCACTCATGATGATGCTTTCTGGGTGTGTTCTTTGATCAACACTTCTTCAAGTTCTTCAACATCGCCGCTGCGCGACAGCCATTCGCCGGTGCGCAAGCAGACCAAGCAGCGCATGATTTCGGCTGAACCGGCGATGAGCAAGGTCACGCCGGTCACAAAAATCACCATCTTCAACGGCCAAACAGGGACACCCGCTGGGCTGTTGACGCTGGACTCCAAGATGCGCATGCTTTCAAAGCCGTATTGGCTACCGGTGTAGACCATGGCAAAGATGGCGGGGAAAAAGAAAATCAAGTACAGGGTCAAATCGACCTTGGCTTGGGTTCGGTTGGACCACTTGCGGTAAATAAAGTCGCCGCGCACATGCGAATTGCGCGACACGGCGTAAGCGCCGGACATCATGAACAAGGCGCCGTACATCATGTAGCTCATGTCAAAGGCCCAGGCCGTGGGGCTGTTGAGCACGTAGCGCATGAACACCTCAAAACAGGTGGAGGCGGTCAATATCAGCACACACCAAGAAAATGCGTGACCAATCGACTTGCTGAGTATGTCAATTCTGCGAATCCAGACTTCCATGTGATGCACCTATTCCAGACAAAAATAAAGACTGCCGGCATTTACTCCGGCAGTCTTCAGAGCTTACGCGAAGATCAGACTGGCAATTTGGTTTTTTGCACGTGTTCGTAAGCCATTTTGTAGTTGGCTTCGTTGGTGAAGTGGTAGAAGCCCACGCGACGTGACCAAGCTTTGAACGAATCGTTCACTTCCTTGAACATGTCCACTTCTTTTTCCAGCTTGGCCGTGACCTTGTCCCAAGCAGCCAATTGACCACGGTAGACGTCGGCCGATGTACGCGAGACCCGCACCTTGTGCTTGACGATCAACTCCTGCAAGTCCTTGGAGTAGTTTTGGTGCGCCAAGGCGGTCGATGCGGTCGAAGCGGCTTCGGCGGCGTACTTCAATACGGCCTTCAGATCGGCAGGCAAGGCGTTGTATTTGTCTTTGTTGAAGATGATCTCGAAGAATTCCTGAGCCTGATGGAAAGAGCCCATGGAGTAGAACTTGGCCACGTCTTGTGCACCGAAGCGCATGTCGGCGGTGGGGTTGTTGAATTCGAATGCATCGATCACACCGCGCTGCATGGCGGGAACGATTTCACCACCAGGCAACTGCGCCACGGCCATGCCCATTTCTTGCAGCATGTCGGCGGCCAAACCAATGGTGCGGTACTTGAAGCCCTTAAGGCCAGCAGCCGTCTTGGGTGGGGCTTTTTTGAACCAGCCCAATGGCTGCGAAGGCATGGGGAAAGAGAAGAAGCCCACGACGTTCAAGTTCATCTTGGCAACCAATTTGTCCCAAAGCTGTTGGCCGCCACCGGAGTGAATCCAGCTCAAGCCAATTTCAGGGGTAGCACCGCTCACGGGGCCAGTGCCGAACAACGAAGCCGATTTGTTCTTGCCGTACCAGTAGCCGGACACGTGGTGGCCACCGTCGAGCACGCCTTTGCTGACGGCGTCGATGATCTCAAAAGGCTTCACCACAGCGCCTGCTGGGAGGTATTCGATTTTCAGTCGACCACCGGACATTTCGTTGACCCGGTTGACGTACAGCTGTGCCATCTCACTGAAAATTTCGTTGGCGCCCCAAGAGCCTTGCATCTTGAAAACGATCGGCGCTTGCGCGGTAGCGATCATGGGCACGCCGGCCAATGGAACCGCAACAGCGGCCGTGGCGGCTTTGCCGAAGAAACGGCGGCGCGATTCAACCGATGCGTCGGCGGAAGTGTTTTGGGGGAATTGCATCTCTTGGGTCATGGTGTCTCCGGTAGGGGGTGTCAAATTTAAATGTCCTAGACGAAGTTAATTATGGTGGTGCTGTTTGTCAGAGCTCTCAGTACAAACCCGACAACCGGTTACATTTTTTTCAATTTAAACCGCCAAAAAATTAAATTCCATGGGCGGGCCGACGCAGAGCGCACACGGGTGACCACTCGGCGCGTCGGGACAGGGCGGGGCGACCGACGAGCCAGTGAGATACTGATCCGATGGAGATCACGTTCTTTTGGAAATGGGGTAAGGCATGACAACAGTCGGATTGATCGGTTTGGGGGCCATGGGCTCGGGCATGGCCGCATCGCTGCGCCGCGCAGGGCACAGCGTGCAGGTGTTTGACGTGCGCCGCGAGGTGGCCGAGGCGTTCACCCAGTCGGGCGGCACCACTCATGACACCCTGGCCTCGCTGGGCGCGGCGTGCGACGTGGTCGTATCGGTGGTGGTCAATGCCGCGCAAACCGAAGCCGTGTTGTTTGGCGACGACAAAACCTCCGGTTGTGCCGCCAGCATGAAGCCCGGCAGCGTGTTCGTGATGTGCTCCACGGTCGATCCCAATTGGTCGGTGGCGCTCGAATCTCGGCTGGAAGCCATGGGCCTGCGCTATATAGATGCACCCATTTCGGGCGGCGCGGCCAAAGCCGCCAGTGGCCAGATGACCATGATGACGGCCGGCAAGCCCGAGGCTTACGCACTGGCCGAGCCCTTTTTGAACGCCATGGCCGCCAAGGTCTACAAGCTGGGCGGCAGCGCGGGTGCGGGCAGCAAGGTCAAGATCATCAACCAGCTGCTGGCGGGCGTGCACATCGCTGCCGCTGCCGAAGCCATGGCCCTGGGCCTGCGCGAGGGCGTAGACCCAGCCGCTTTGTACGAGGTGATCACCCACAGCGCGGGCAACAGCTGGATGTTTGAAAACCGCATGGCCCATGTGCTGGCAGCGGACTACACACCACTGTCGGCCGTGGACATTTTTGTGAAGGATTTGGGGCTGGTGCTCGACATGGCGCGGGCCAGCAAGTTCCCGCTGCCACTGTCCAGCACCGCGCACCAGATGTTCATGCAGGCCAGCACCGCGGGCTTTGCCAAAGAAGACGACAGCGCGGTCATCAAGATTTTCCCGGGCATTGAGTTGCCGAAAGGTCAGGCATGAAGCTGGGCTGCATTGCCGACGACTTCACCGGTGCCACGGACCTAGCCAACAACCTGGTGCGCTCGGGCATGCGGGTGGTGCAAACCATCGGCGTGCCGGATGCGCCTTTGGCGGCTGACGTGGACGCGGTGGTGGTGGCGCTCAAGTCGCGCACCATCCCCGCTGCCGAGGCCATCGCGCAATCCCTTGCAGCCTTGAAGTGGTTGCAGGCGCAAGGTGCCGAGCAGGTCTATTTCAAATACTGCTCCACCTTTGACAGCACGCCCGAAGGCAACATCGGCCCGGTGACCGAGGCGCTGATGGACGCGCTGAGCTGTGACTTCACCATCGCCACACCGGCGTTCCCGGACAACGGCCGCACCGTGTTCAAGGGTTACCTGTTCGCGGGCAACGTGTTGCTCAACGAGTCGGGCATGCAAAACCACCCACTCACACCGATGTATGACGCGAATTTGGTGCGTGTCATGCAAGCGCAAACGAAACGCAAGGTGGGCTTGATCGATTACATAACCGTGGCCCTTGGGGCGTTGGCGATCCGCGCGCGCATCGCCGCGCTGCGCGCCGACGGTGTGGGCGTCGCGGTGGTCGACGCGACCAGCAACGCCGATCTGCACCTGCTTGGGTCCGCTTTGAAGGGTATGCCGCTGGTCACCGCCGGTTCGGGTGTGGCGATCGGCCTGGCTGCCAACTTTGGCCTGAAGCCTTCGCTGCAGGCCAGCCAGTTGCCAGCGGCCAGTGGCTTGCAAGCCGTGGTGTCTGGCAGTTGCTCGGTGGCCACCAACGCGCAAGTGGCGCACTTCAAAGCGACAGG
>CAMDCY010000039.1 GCA_945890705.1 Hydrogenophaga intermedia
GTGTTCACCATGCCATAAGACACAGTTGCAACGCCAGCGTTGTAAGTGACTTTGGCGCGTGTACCAGCAGTCAAGGTGTTAGGAGCCTGGGTGGAAAGAGAGCCAACGTTGACTGACAAAGGACCAGCAGCGTAATCGAGGGAGTAGACAATGTTGGATCCATCAGAGTTACTGCCAAGACCAACCAAGCTGTCACCGTAGATGATAGACAAACGTGCACCCATGATGGTGGGCGAAGAGTAAGTCACACGATCGTTAATTGAGTTCTTTGAAAAGGCTGACGAGGTAACTTCATCGTTTGCCAAGTAGTCGCTGGAATCTTGGGTGCTGAATGTCAAGCTACCAAAGCCGCCAGACACGCCCAGGGTGGTGCCAGAGCCCACAGCGGCTGTTTGATCGGTACCGTTTTCAAAACCAAAACTACCAGTGGCCTTCAAGCCACCGCCCAAGTCTTCAGCAAAGTTGAATCTGACTTCGGAGTCGCTGAAGCTGAAGCCATTGACCTTGCCAGCAGCAGTTCCAAGAATATTGGAGTTTTGATAACGAGCATTGATACTACCAGTGATGGTAGCTTGAGCCATAGCGGCGGAAGAGACTGCAACAGCAGCCAAAGCAATCAGGGTCTTTTTCATTGAGAAGTTCTCCAAGGTTGAAAAAAAGAGGATCGGGGGAACACCCCTCACCAACCTCCAAATCAGGAAGTTGCTACTATTCAACCAGAAGAGACCGCCGATTTCCATGACTACGACCTATTTCGAGGGTAAATCCATCGAATAACGTTGCACCCGCGCAACAACATGGGAAACCAACTGTTAATTCAGCAAATTGTGACAGTTTTGTGACATTGGACGTCAATATTTCATGAGCCACCCTCTCATCGCCGCCGCCGACAGCGCCCTGCGCACCTTGTTTGCCCCGCACCGCAGCGCCACACCACCCCCCTCGCCTTTGGCGCCCACGCCGGCGCTCAGCGAGGAAGACAAAGCCCTGTCGGGCGCGCTCATGCGCGTGAACCACGTTGGGGAGGTGTGTGCCCAAGCGCTGTACAGTGCGCAAGCCTTGGCGGCTCGCCTGAGCCGAGCCCCGGACCGGGAGGCCTTGGCGCGGCAGCTCGAAGCAGCGGGCCAAGAAGAAACCGACCATTTGGCTTGGACCGAGGACCGCCTGCGCGAGCTGGGTAGCCGCCCCTCGTTGCTCAACCCGCTCTGGTACGCCGGCGCCTTCGGCATTGGTTTGGCCGCCGGTTTGGCTGGGCGTAGGGTGAGCCTGGGTTTTGTGGTGGAAACCGAGCGTCAGGTGGAAGCGCACTTGGAAAGCCACATGGACAGGCTGCCCGCACAAGACCACGACTCGCGCGCCATCGTGCGCCAAATGGCCATCGACGAAGCCCGTCACGCCAGTGAAGCCCTTCGCTCAGGCGGCGTGGCACTGCCCGCGCCTGTTCAGGGCGTGATGCGTGCGGCGGCCAAGGTCATGACGACGGTGGCGCACCGCATCTGAATCAGGCCACCACCTCAAAGCTGGTGGTGATCTCGGCGGTTTTGCCCAGCATGATGCTGGCCGAGCAATATTTGTCGTGGCTCATGGCGATGGCGCGCTCGACCGCCGCTTCGGGGATGTTTTGGCCCGTCACGGTGAAATGCATGTGGATTTTGGTGAACACCTTGGGGTCCACCTCGGCGCGCTCGGTGGTGAGCTTGACGCTGCAGCCGCGCACATCGTGGCGACCGCGCTTGAGGATGAGCACCACGTCGTAAGCGGTGCAACCACCGGTGCCCGCCAGCAGCGTTTCCATGGGACGCGGGGCCAGGTTGGCACCGCCGTTTTCGGGCTTGGCGGCGTCGGGCGCACCGTCCATGGTCAGCACGTGACCGCTGCCGGTTTCGGCGACAAAACCCATGTTTGAGCGGGTGCCGGTGGCGCCGGTCCAGGTGACGGTGCATTCCATGTTGGGGTCCTGATGGGGGAATAATTGTTGCAATGCAACAAGGCATTGCATATAATTAGGGCATTGTATTAAAGGTTGTCTCCTCTGCCCTCATGGGGTGGATTCATAACCCGGATGGCGTCAGCCACCCGGGTTTTTTTTGGTCCTCAGAGGCGGCGCTTATGATGCGCACAGAGGAAGCCCCATGACCGCCAAAACGCCCCGAACCGCCCCGCGCCAAGCCCCCCAGCCCCTGAGCCCCGCCGATTACCTGATCAAAATTTTGAACGCCCGGGTCTACGACGTGGCGGTGGCCTCCCCCTTGGAAGTGGCCGCGCAGTTGAGCCAACGCCTGAACAACACCGTCTTGCTCAAACGCGAAGACCAGCAGCCCGTGCACAGCTTCAAGTTGCGCGGCGCCTACAACAAGATGTCGAATCTCACGCCCGCGCAGTTGAAAAAAGGGGTCATTTGCGCTTCGGCCGGCAACCACGCCCAAGGCGTGGCGCTGAGCGCCAACAAACTCGGCGCGCGCGCGGTCATCGTCATGCCCACCACCACGCCACAAGTGAAGATCGACGCCGTCAAGCAACTCGGCGGCGAGGTGGTGCTCTTTGGCGACAGCTACTCCGACGCCTACCAACACTCGGTGGCCTTGGAGAAAAAACACGGCCTGACCTTTGTCCACCCCTTTGACGACCCCGATGTGATCGCCGGCCAAGGCACGATCGCGATGGAAATGTTGAGCCAACACACCGGGCCGCTAGACGCGGTGTTCGTGGCCATTGGCGGTGGTGGCTTGATCAGCGGCGTGGCCAACTTCATCAAGGCCGTGCGCCCCGATGTGAAAGTCATTGGCGTGCAAATGAACGACTCCAACGCCATGATCCAGTCGGTCGCTGCACAACAGCGCGTGACCTTGCCCGATGTGGGCCTGTTCTCGGACGGCACGGCGGTGAAACTGGTGGGCGAAGAAACCTTCCGCGTGGCCAGCGGTTTGGTTGACGGGTTCATGGAAGTCAACACCGACGCGGTGTGCGCGGCCATCAAGGACGTGTTCGTGGACACCCGCTCCATCGTCGAGCCCGCTGGCGCACTGGCCGTGGCGGCCATCAAACAGTACGTGGCCCAACACAAATGCAAGGGCCAGACCTTTGCGGCCATTTTGTGCGGCGCCAACATGAACTTCGACCGCTTGCGATTCGTGGCCGAACGCGCCGACGTGGGCGAAGAAAAAGAAGCCCTCTTTGCTGTGACCATCCCCGAAGAGCGCGGCAGCTTCAAGCGCTTTTTGGAGACCATCGGCGCCCTGCCCGGTGGCCCGCGCAACATCACCGAATTCAACTACCGCATGATCGACTCGTCGAAAGCGCACGTGTTTGTGGGCTTGAGCACCCAAGCCAAAGGCGAGAGCGGTCAGATCGCCAAGCGCTTGAACAAACAAGGTTTTGACACGCTGGACCTCACCCACGACGACCTGGCCAAAGAGCACCTGCGCCACATGGTCGGCGGGCACTCCAGCCTGTCGCAAGACGAGCGTTTGATGCGCTTTGAATTCCCCGAGCGCCCTGGCGCCTTGCTGAAGTTCTTGAGCCTCATGCGCCCGGGCTGGAACATCTCGCTGTTCCATTACCGCAACCAAGGCGCGGACTACGGCCGCATCGTGGTGGGCCTGCAAGTGCCGCCCAAAGACAACAAGGCCTTCGACCAATTTTTGGCCACCTTGGGCTACCCCCACGCCGAAGAAACCCAGAACCCGGCTTACCGCCTGTTCTTGAGGAGCTGATCCATGGCCGCATCGCTCGACGGGCAATTGGTGGTGGCGATTTCATCGCGCGCCCTGTTCGACTTCGAAGAAGAGAACACCGTCTTTGAGCAGGGCGATGACCGCCAGTACATGGACCTGCAGTTGCAGCGCTTGGAAACCCCGGCGCGCCCCGGCGTGGCGTTCTCTTTGGTGAAAAAGCTGCTGGCCTTCAACGACGCCCAAACGCAGCGCGTGGAGGTGGTGATCCTCTCGCGCAACGACCCTGTCTCGGGCATGCGCGTGTTTCGCTCGGCGCAGCACTACGGCCTGCCGATCCAGCGCGGCAGCTTCACCCGGGGCCAAGCCCCCTGGCGCTACCTCAAGCCCCTGCGGGCCAACCTGTTTTTGTCGACGCATTTGGCCGATGTTCGCGCAGCGCTCGACGCGGGCGTGCCCGCCGCCCAGGTCTACCCCCAATCGGTGCACGCCAGCGACGCCCACCCCAACGAAGTGCGCATCGCGTTTGACGGTGACGCGGTGCTGTTCTCCGACGAGGCCGAGCGCGTGTTCCAAGCGGAAGGCCTGAGCGCCTTCCAGGCACACGAGGCCAGCAAAGCCTCGCTGCCGCTCAGCGGCGGGCCGTTCAAACCCCTGCTCGAAGCCCTGCACCGCTTGCAAAGCGAAAGCACGCCCCACATGCGCATCCGCACCGCCTTGGTGACCGCCCGCAGCGCACCCGCGCACGAACGCGCCATCCGCACCCTGATGAACTGGAACATCCAAGTGGACGAAGCCATGTTCTTGGGCGGCTTGCCCAAAGGTGAGTTTTTGCGCGAGTTCGAACCCGACTTTTTCTTTGACGACCAAACCGGCCACATCGAATCGGCTTCGCGCCACGTGCCTTCGGGGCATGTGGCCTCCGGCATCTCCAATGCCTGACGCAAAATGAGTCCTTTATCATGCGTGTTTCACCAAGGGAGTAACACCATGATTTCGCGTTTTTGGTTATTTATAGGGGTTTGTTTGTCAGGCGTTATGAGCTTGCCGGCATGGGCACAAAGCGGCCCATTGGCCGCCCCCACTGGCAAAGTCGTGCTGACCGTGACCGGCAACATCTCGAAGCACAACGCGAACAAACAAGCGTTGTTTGACCTCAAGATGATCGAAGCCCTGCCGCAGCACAGCTTCACCACCCGCACACCTTGGTACAGCACACCCGTGAAGTTCACCGGCCCCAAACTCGCCGACGTGCTGGCCGCGGTGGGCGCACAAGGCAAGGACATCCAAGCGGTGGCCATCAACAACTACCAAATCACCATACCCATCAGCGATGCTGAGCGCTACCCCGTGGTCATGGCTTGGAGGATCAACGACCAGCCCATTCCCGTTCGAGCCAAAGGGCCACTGTTCATCGCTTTCCCCTACGACGACGATGCCGCACTGCGCACCGCGCAGTACTACGAGCGCTCGATTTGGCAGCTCAAGCAAATCAACATCCAGTGAGCGCTGATTGGGTGATATGACACGTTGGAGCATCACGCGCTGGGTCTGGACGGTGGGCTTGGTGCTCACCGTCACCATCACGCCCTTGGCATGGATTCAGTGGCAGCAATTTCGTCTGCTCGATGACATTTCCAGCAGCCAAACCGAATCGCCGATGTGGCACGCCTACCAGTTGGAGAGCGAGTTGCACCAGCTCGAGCGGGCCTTAGAACAAGCCAGTGGTCTGCGACAGCCCGCAATCGGTGCCGACGACCTGAGCGAACGCTACGAAATTTTTCTCAGCCGCGTCGGGGTGCTGATCGATTTGCCGCGTCGCGACGACTTGGACACCCAGACCGCCTACGTTCAAGCCTTGTCGGGCATCGTGTCCTTCACCCAATTGGCCGAGCCCTTGGTGGCCAACCCCGCCGCGTGGATCAAGCAGCCCGCCGAGGTCCAGCGCTTGCTCACGCGCACGCAAGCTTTGCGGCCTTTGTTGGCCGAACTCACCTCCGTGGCCAGCCGAGCGATGGCCCGCGTTGAAGACGAACGCAAGCGTTTGCTGCTGCAACAAAGCAAGCTCATCATGGGGTTGGCGGCGGCTCAAACGCTGCTTTTGCTGGCTTTGCTGGTCTTGCTGGGTCGACACTTGCGCCAACAACTGCAGCAAAACAAGCAAATCACCGCTGTCAGCCAAGCGCTGCAGAAAGCGCGCGACGACGCCGACTCGGCCAACCGTGGCAAGAGCGTTTTTTTGGCCAACATGAGCCACGAAATCCGCACCCCTTTCCAAGGCGTGTTGGGCATGCTCAATTTGCTCGACGCCACCCAACTCTCACCCGAGCAACGCGACTACATCCACACCGCACGCGAGTCGGCTACGCACCTCTTGCGCGTGCTCAACGACATCTTGGACGTCTCCACCATTGAGTCGGGCCACTTCAAACTCAACACCGCGCCAGTGCACTTGCCGAGCATCGTCAAGGAGGTGGATAACCTCATGCGCTTTCCCGCACAGCAAAAAGGCATTGCCCTGAGTTTGCGCATCTACCCCCTGGCGCCCACTTGGGTCATTGGAGACGCCACGCGCTTGCGGCAAATTTTCTTCAACCTGATCAACAACGCCATCAAATTCACCAGCCAAGGCGGTGTATCCGTGAATTTGGACGCCACGCCCGACGGCTCTGCAGGCTTTGTCTTCAGCGTGCGCGACAGCGGCATCGGCATGGACCCAGCCACCCTGGACCAACTCTTCACCCGTTTTTACCAAGCCGACGATTCGGTGCGCCGCCGCTTGGGCGGCACCGGCTTGGGTTTGGACATCAGCCGCCAGCTGTGCGACATGATGGGCGGCGAAATCAGCGTGATCAGCGAGCCTGGTCAAGGCTCGGTGTTCATGGTGCGATTGCCTTTGCCGGATGTGGATGCACCCGACCTGCCCGAACCCACCGCGCTGCCATCCACCCCTTCAGCGACGTCGCGCGCTCTGCACTTTTTGGTGGCCGAGGATCACCCGGTGAACATGAAATTCATCAGCATCGTGATCCAAAACATGGGGCACACCGCCACCTACTGTGGCAACGGCGCGGAAGCATTGGCGCACCTGCGCCGTGATCGCTTTGATGTCGCATTGTTGGACTACCACATGCCCGAGCTCGACGGTTTGGGCACCACCGAAGCCTTGCGCCACAGCCAAAGCGTCAACCGCGATATCCCCGTGATCTTGGTGACCGCCGACGTGATCAACGACACCCGAGAAAAGGCCTTGGCCAAAGGTGTGACCGCCTTCGTCCCCAAGCCCATGCAGGCCTCGGATTTGCAACGCGCCCTTCAAGCCTGCGGCTGGTAAACGGCGCCGTTTAAAGCGGATTTCCCAGCAGTTTGGAGATGGCCGCGATGTGCGCCGCTGTGGGCACCTGAGGCGGCATCTCGTCTTCTGCAGCGGTGGCGTTTTCATGCGCTTGAATCGCTTTGACCATGGCGTATTGGTCTTCCCACACCAAGGTTTTTCCAGCCGGGCACAAGTCGCGCAAGGTGCCGTACCAGTAATAACCATCGGCGCCACCAAAGAGCTTGTCTATGGCCGCAGCCGAGCTGCTGCTGAGTCCTTGAGCCGCGAGCACGAGTTGGAGTTTTTGGTGCGAGAGGGAGTAGCGCATAGGAGGGGGTCAAATTCAACCGAAGAAGGGCGAGACTTTAGCAAACACCGCGTTCACTCCACCGTGACCGACTTCGCCAAATTGCGTGGTTTGTCCACGTCAGTCCCACGAGCACACGCCGTGTGATAGGACAGCAACTGTAGCGGCACGACGTGCAAGATGGGCGACAACACACCATAGTGCTCAGGCATGCGGATGACATTGACACCTTCGCTGCTTTCGATCTTCGTGTCACCATCGGCCAGCACGTACAGCACACCGCCGCGGGCGCGCACCTCTTGCATGTTGCTTTTGAGCTTTTCCAGCAACAGGTCGTTGGGCGCAACGGTGACCACGGGCATGGCGCTGGTGACCAAGGCCAGCGGGCCGTGTTTGAGTTCGCCCGCCGCGTAGGCTTCGGCGTGGATGTAGGTGATTTCTTTGAGCTTCAATGCACCTTCCAGCGCGATGGGGTAGTGCGTGCCGCGGCCCAAGAACAGGGCGTTTTCTTTGCTGGCGAAATCTTCCGCCCAGGCGATGATTTGCGGCTCCAGCGCCAGCACGGCTTGCAGCGCGGCGGGCAGGTGGCGCATGTCCTTGATGTGCATGGCCTCGTCCGCATCGCTCAAGCGGCCTTTTGTCTGCGCCAAGGCCAAGGTGAGTAAAAACAAACCGGCCAACTGTGTGGTGAAGGCCTTGGTCGACGCCACACCGATCTCAGCCCCGGCGCGGGTCACGTAAGCGTGTTTGCACTCGCGCACCATGGCACTGGTGGACACGTTGCAGATGGTCAGCGTGTGCGTCATGCCCAAGCTCTGCGCATGGCGCAGCGCGGCCAGGGTGTCGGCGGTCTCGCCGCTTTGGGTGATGGTGACGATCAGCGTGTTGGGGTTGGGTACCGATTCGCGGTAGCGGTATTCGCTGGCGATCTCGACCTGGCAAGGCACTTTGGCGATCGCTTCGATCCAGTACTTGGCCACGCAGCCGCTGTAGTAGCTGGTGCCGCAGGCCAGAATCAACACATTGTCGATGGCCTTGAAGGTGCTGTAGGCGCCGTCGCCGAACAGCTCGGGCGTGATTCCCTCCACGCCTTCGAGCGTGTCGGCAATGGCGCGGGGCTGCTCGAAGATTTCCTTTTGCATGTAGTGGCGGTAGGGCCCAAGCTCGGCCGCGCCGCTGTGCGCGTGCACGGTCTTCACGGCGCGGGTCACGGCCTTGTGGTCGCGGTCCACCACCCAGTATTTGCCGAGCTGGATGTCGACCACGTCGCCCTCTTCCAGGTACACGATTTGGTCGGTCACGCCGGCCAGTGCCATCGCGTCGCTGGCCAAAAAGGTTTCGCCTGGGCCCACACCCAGAATCAGCGGTGAGCCAGCTCGTGCGCCGATGACGCGCTGCGGCTCGTCTTTGTGAAACACGGCAATGGCGTAGGCGCCATGCAACTGGCGGATGGCGGTTTTGACGGCTTCAAAAATATCGCCGTCGTACACGCTGTCCACCAAATGCGAGATGATCTCGGTGTCGGTCTGGCTCAAAAACACATAGCCCTTGGCTTGCAGGGCGGCGCGCAGCTCGTCGTGGTTTTCGATGATGCCGTTGTGCACCAAAGCGACCTTGCCCGGCTTGCCGTCGGCCGCGCCCGTGCCGTGGCTGAAGTGCGGGTGCGCGTTGTGCACGGCAGGCGCGCCGTGTGTGGCCCAGCGCGTGTGGGCGATGCCGGTGCCGCCTTCGATGTGGTCGGCGCTCACCTGGTCCATCAGCTCGGCCACGCGGGCGGTGCTGCGCGCGCGCTGCAAGCCGCCCGTGCCGCCGCTCAGGCTGGCCGCGTGCACGGCCACACCACAGGAGTCATAACCCCGGTATTCCAACCGCTGCAGGCCTTGGACCAAGATGGGAACGATGTTGCGGGAAGAAACGGCGCCGACGATGCCACACATAGAAACACTCCTGCTGGGGAATTTGCACAATGGTCACCATGGTAGGCATGCTCAAAAGAAATTTCAGAACAATATTCACAGAATTTTCTTGTTTTATTTCACAAAACCATTCATTTGAATTTAAATTTCAATAAAATGAGTTTTATGAAACCCTACGAGCCCGATGTCACGGACTGGCAACTTCTGAACCTGCTGCAACACGACGCCAGCCTGAGCAACGTGGCCTTGGCCGAGGCGCTGAACCTCTCGCCGCCCACCTGCTTGCGACGCGTCAAGCGCTTGATCGCGGGCGGTTGGGTGGAGCGGCAGATCGCGATGTTGAACGCCGACCGCATCGGCGCACACCTGGGCCACGGCCTGAGCACCTTGGTCGAGGTCTCGCTGGACCGACAGGGTGCCGAACACCTGGACGCCTTCGAAGCCCGCGCCGTGGCGCACGCAGCGGTTCAACAGTGCTGGCGCGTCTCGCCCGGCCCGGACTTCATGCTGGTGCTGCAAGCGCGCGACATGCCGCACTACTTGGCCATCAGCCAAACCCTGTTCACACAAGACGCCAACGTGCGCAACGTGAAGGCCTTTTTTGCCACCAAACGCGCCAAGTTCACCACGACTTGGCCGGTGCCGATTTAAGACTTTTTCTTCGGCCGCTGGTAGTTGGCGATGCTGACCTGTTTGCCTCGCGCCACGCTCAAGCTGCCCGGCTCGGTGCTCTTGGTGATGGTGGAGCCGCCGCCCACCGTGCCGCCCGCGCCGATGGTCACCGGGGCCACCAAGACGCAGTTGCTGCCGATGTGCACATCGGCCTCGATGACGGTGCGGTGTTTGTTGGCACCGTCGTAATTGGCCGTGATGCTGCCCGCGCCGTAGTTCACCCGCTCACCCACCGTGGCGTCGCCCAGGTACGCCAAGTGGTTGGCTTTGGCGCCCTTGGCCATCGTGGAATTTTTCACCTCCACGAAGTTGCCGATGTGCACCTCCGCGCCCAACTGCGCGCCGGGGCGCAGGCGAGCAAAGGGGCCGATCAAGGCACCCGCCCCTACGCTCACACCCGTTTTTTCGCCGTCGATGTGGGTGAAGGGGTGGATCACCGCGCCGGCCTCGATGCTGCAGTTGGAGATCACACAGTTCGCGCCGATGCGCACACCGTCGCCCAAACGCACGCCGCCTTCGAACACGCAATTCACGTCGATGTCCACGTCTTGGCCGCACACCAAGCTGCCGCGCACATCGAAACGCGCCGGGTCGGCCAAGCGCACGCCCTCGGTCATGAAGGCCTCGGCCAAACGGCGCTGGAACACGCGCTCGAGCTCGGCCAGTTGCAAGGGGCTGTTGACGCCCGCGACCTGCGCAGCGTCGCCGATGCGGTGGGCTTGCACCGCGCAACCGTCGGCGACGGCGAACTTCACCACATCGGTCAGGTAGTACTCCTGCTGCGCGTTGTGGTTGTCCAGCCGCGCCAACCAGCCGCGCAAGAGACGCGTGGGCACGGCCATGATGCCGCTGTAAATCTCGGTGATGGCGCGTTGCTCGGGCGTGGCGTCTTTGTGTTCGACGATGGCTTGCACCGCCTCGCCTTGGCGCACGATGCGGCCGTAGCCGGTCGGGTCGGGCATGTCCAAGGTGAGCAAGGCCAAGGCTTGGCCGGCGCAGCAGTCGATGAGGGCTTGCAGGGTAGCGGCTTCGGTCAGGGGCACGTCGCCCGAGAGGACCAAGGTGATGCCGTCGTCGGCCAAAACCGGCACGGCTTGTTGTATCGCGTGCCCGGTGCCGAGCTGCGGCATCTGGCGCACGAATTGCAATTGAAGTCCGTCGGGCGGCGTCAGGCCGGCCTCGACCACCTCGGCGCCGTGGCCGGTGATGACCACCACCAAACGCGCCGATACCCTTGCGGCGGTGTCAATCACGTGCTGGGCCAAAGCGCGGCCACCCAAACGGTGCAACACTTTGGGCTTCTGGCTTTTCATGCGCGTGCCTTTGCCGGCCGCCATCACCACCACATCCACAGGAAAAGACATGAACACCTCTTGGTTTGAACGCCCCAGCGGCCAACAGGGCCGCGGCGCTTTTCGCATTATCGCGCCGTGGTGGCGCTGGACTTTGGGCGTCTTGGCCGTGGTGTCCCTCTCGGCCTGCAGCACTTTGCGGCTGAGCTACAACCAAGCCCCCACCGCGGCGTATTGGTGGGCCGACCGCTACGTGGACTTCCAAGACAGCCAAAGCCCTCAGGTCAAACAAGACCTGCAAGCCTTTTTTGCTTGGCACCGCCGCGAGGCTTTGCCGCCGATCCAACAACAGCTGCAGCGCTGGCACGGTCTGCTGGCCCAAGACATCAGCGCCGATCAGGCCTGCCGCGAATTCGGCTGGGTGCAAGCGCAGCTGCGCCTCATGGGCGAGCAAGGCGCGGCGCCGTTGGCGCGTTGGGCCACTGGCCTTCGCCCCGAACAAATCCAACGCATGCAAAAAAAGTTCGACGAACGTAACCAAGATTTCGCTGAGGAGCACATCGAATCCCCGGCAGCCGAACGTTTCCAAGAGCGTTTGAAAGACAACCGCGAACGCTGGACCGATTGGTATGGGCGCTTGAGCCCGAGCCAAGTGCAGGCGCTGGAGCAACAGCTGCGCGCCTCACCGTGGGACGCGGCCGTCACCTTGGAGGAACGGCGCTGGCGCCAAGCGGACCTCTTGGCCACGGTGCAACGCAGCCAACAGCAACCCGCACAAGCGGCTGCGGCGATTCGCGAACACCTGTTGCGCTACGCCTCGGCCAGCACGCCGGCTCGAGAAAGCCAACGCCAACAGTGGCTGCGCCAAGGCTGCCAACAATTCGCCGACATGCACCAGCGCATGAGCGCCGAACAACGTGCACACGCCCAAGCGCGTCTTCAGGGTTACATCGATGATGTGGGCGCACTCATCGCACAAGCCCGCAGCGGTTCATGACCAACGCTCAAGACCGCGGCCAAGCCACACCGCTGTCACACAGGATGGTGTCCAGCGGCACGTCGTGCGACTCGGGCTTCAATTCGGGCAGGTAAGCGAAGTCGTAACCCAACCCCACGGTGAAGGGCTTGGGGCTGAGTTCGGCCAAGGTGCGGTCGTAAAAACCGCCGCCATAACCCAAGCGGTAGCCCCCGGGGCCAAAGCCCACGCAGGGCACAAAGATGAGCGTGGGCGTGACGACCTCGGTGTCTTTGGGCTTGGGGATGCCGTAGGCGTCTTCTTCCATCGGGCAACCCGGGTACCAGGTGTGAAAGGTCAGCGTTTTGGTTTGCTTGTTCACGACCGGTAGGGCGATGCGCCGCTGCAGCTGCGCTTCCAGAGCGTCGGCCTCCATGCCCGCCTCTTGCCAGCGGAACAAGGCCGGCAGTGGGTCGAACTCGCCCTTGATCGCCCAATATGCGCCAATGACCGCGTCGGGTCTGTCGATCAGCCAGGTGCGCATGGTGCGCTGGATCAGGTCGTTGCGCCACGCCCGGTCGACCAATTGCTGGCGTTTGGTCACCAAGGTTTTGCGCCAAGCGGCTTTGGCCAAGGCGCCGTCTGAGGGCTTCGGCGCGCCAGCGCTGGGCTGGTCGGGGTTGTTGTTCATAATCGGCTCATGAAAACAGGGATTGTGACCATTATGGCCGTGCTGGCCATGCAGGCTGCGCTCGCGCAAAGCGCGAGCGATGCGGCGCTGCTGCGCATGCAAGACGCTTTTCGCAAAAACCAAAGCACCACCCTGAGCCAAACGCTGCCTCAGTTGCGCGGGCATGTGTTGGAGCCGATGGCGGCCTATTGGGAGCTGCGCGTGCGACTAGACACCGCGCCGGTCGCCCAAATCACCCAACGCTTGGCCGTGTTGCAAGGCAGTTATTGGGAAGACCGCTTGCGTGCCGATTGGTTGGCCCTCTTGGCCCGCCGCGAACAGTGGGACTCGTTCGATGCGCAATGGCCGCTCTACCGCATGCGCGACGAGCGCAGCCTCTTGTGCAGTGGCACGCTGCGCGACTGGCAACGCGGCACGGCAACATCCGAGCGGGCCGCCGCCGACATTGCGCGCTGGTGGCATGCCCAGCGTGAGATCGACCAAGGCTGCGCCCAAGCCGCACGGCTCATGTTGGCCAAAAAGGCCTTGGGCGAAGACGTGGTCTGGCGCCGTGCTCGCTGGGCCATGGAGGTCAACCAGCCCAGTGCGGCTGAGCAGGCCATGGCCATGGTCGACCCCGCTCGGGCCAAGACCGTCCACGCCATCGCCAAACAACCCGAACGCTACCTGAACGAGAAAATCACGGCCTTTCGCACCAGCACCAAGGAGCTGGTCACCCTGGCCTTGATCCGCTTGGCCGCCAACGACCCCGAAGCGGCGGTGAACGCCTTGCAGAACAACCGCTGGCGCATTCAACTCACGAGCGAAGAACGCAGTTGGGTGTGGGGGGCGATCGGCAAACGCCAAGCACAGCGCTTGCAAGACACGGCCTTGGAAACCTTTGCCAAGGGCTCCACCAACGGCATGCACGACGATCACCTGGCTTGGAAGACCCGCGCGGCCTTGCGCGCCGGTCAGTGGGGCGTGGCCGACAACGCCATCGCCGCCATGAGTGCTGAACAACAACTAGACCCGACGTGGGTGTATTGGAAGGCCCGCGTGAAATTGGCACAGATGCCGACCCAAGCGCAAACCGAACAAGCCCAACACTTGCTGCGCAGCATCGCCTCCACGCGCCACTTTTACGGGCAATTGGCCACCGAGGCCTTGGGGCAAAGCATCACCTTGCCCACCCTGCCCGAGCCCCTGTCGGTCGACGAGCGCTTGACGGCCCGCAACAACCCTGGCCTACAGCGCGCCTTGACCGCCATCCGTTTGGGCTTGCGCACCGAGGGCAACCGCGAGTGGAACTACACCGTGAGCCTGCACACGCCCGGTGGCATGAACGACCGAGAACTCTTGGCCGCGGCCGATTGGGCCTGTGAGCAAGCGCGTTGGGACCGCTGCATTTACACCAGCAAACGCACGCAAATCGCGCACGAGCCGAGTCAGCGTTTTCCCCTGCCCCACCGCGACTTGGTGTTGACACACGCCAGCGCCATCGGCTTGGACCCCGGTTTGGTGTTTGGCCTGATCCGACAAGAAAGCCGCTTCGTCACCGATGCGCGCTCACACGTGGGCGCCTCGGGGCTGATGCAAGTCATGCCGCCCACGGCCAAATGGACGGCCAAGCGCATCGGCTTGAGCAACTTCCGGCCCAAGGACATCAACGACCAACTCACCAACGTGCGCATTGGCACCGCCTACTTGAAGATGGTGATCGACGACTTCGATGGTTCGCTGCCACTGGCAGTGGCCGCTTACAACGCCGGCCCCAGCCGCTCGCGCACTTGGCGCAACGGCCCCATCTTGGCCGGCGACATTTGGGTGGAAAACATCCCGTTCGAAGAAACGCGCGACTACGTCAAACGCGTTCTCTCAAACAACGTGAACTACAACGCCCTGATGAGCGGACAGCCGCAATCGCTGCGCGCGCGTTTGGGCACCGTGGGGCCGCGCATCAGCGCCACGCCCATCAACACCGAATTGCCTTGATTGGCGGGAGACATCGATGAAGAACGCATTGGTATTGGGCGGTACGGGCTTTGTGGGCCGCCAAGTTTGTGAAGCCTTGCAGCGCGCGGGTTGGCGCATCACCGTGCCCACACGGCGCGCGCGAAACGCGCAAGCCATTCAGCACCTGCCGCGCTTGACGGTGTTGGAAGCGGATGTGCACAACGCCGCCGCGCTGAACGCGCTGGTGGCGGGCCACGACGTGGTGATCAACCTCGTGGCCATTCTGCACGGCAACGCCAACAGCTTTGAACACAACCACGTGCGCCTGCCCAGCCTGATCGCCCAAGCCTGCCGTACCCAAGGCGTGCGCAGGCTCATCCACGTCAGCGCCTTGGGTGCCGAGGCGAAAGCGCCGTCGTTCTACCAACGCAGCAAAGCGCGTGGTGAGGCTGTCTTGCAAGCCGCGGCCGACGCCGGCGACTTGGACCTGACGGTCATCCGCCCCAGCGTCATTTTTGGCGCGGGAGACAAGTTCCTGAACACCTTTGCCGCTTTGCAATCGGTCTTGCCTTTCGTGCCGCTGGCCGGTGCGGGTACACGCTTCCAACCGGTGTGGGTGGGCGATGTGGCGCAAGCCGTGGTGCGCTGCGCCAGCGACGCCCACACCATCGGGCAAACCATCGATGCCGTGGGTCCCGATGTGCTCACCTTGGCGGACTTGGTGCGTTTGGCTGGTATGGCCAGCGGCCACCCGCGCCCGGTCTTTGGCGTGCCCGAATGGGTCGGCCAACTCCAGGCTGGGGCCATGGCGCTCATGCCTGGCGAGCCCCTGATGAGCAGCGACAATTTGCGCTCCATGCGCGTGGACAATGTGCGCACGGGCCGCGGCCCGGACCTGCACAGCTTGGACATCACACCGGCCGGTGTGACCGCCATCGTTCCCACCTACATCAGCGCCCGCCAAGGCGCCGCCTGACCATGAGCCTGCAGCTGTACATCGGCAACAAAAACTATTCGTCTTGGTCCATGCGACCTTGGGTCTTGATGCGCCAAGCCGGCATCGAGTTTGAGGAAGTCATGGTGCGCTTTGACGCCTTCAACGCCGACTCGGCCTTCAAACGACAGCTGCGCGGCATCAGCCCGCTGGGCAAGGTGCCGGTATTGGTGGACGATGGGTTCGTGGTGTGGGACACCTTGGCGATTGCCGAGTACCTGGCCGAGCGCTTTCCCGACCGCGGCCTGTGGCCCAGCGACCGATTGGCGCGGGCCCGCGCGCGCAGCGTGTGCGCGGAAATGCACAGCGGCTTCACCGCCTTGCGCAGCCATTGCCCGATGAACATCGAAGCCCACTTGCCCGAGATGGGCCGCTTGCTTTGGCGCGACCAGCCCGCCTTGCGCGCCGATGTGGCGCGTCTGTGTGGCTTGTGGGGGGAACTCTTGAGCGCACAACCACGCTTGCCCAACGGACAGCAACCGTTTTTGTTCGGCGAGTTCGGCATCGCCGACGCCTACTTCGCGCCGGTGTGCATGCGCATCCACACCTACGAATTGCCCTTGCCCGCCGACATGCTGGCGTATGTGGAGCGGGTGCACGAAGCCCCGGGCGTGAAGGCTTGGATCGACGAGGCGCTGCAAGAGCACGACTTCCTCGACTTCGAAGAACCCTACCGATTGGGTCGCTGAGACATGCCCACGTACTTGGTCGGTGGTGCGGTGCGCGATGCCCTGATGGGCGACGCGCAGCACAGCGACCGCGACTGGGTGGTTGTGGGCAGCACGCCCGAGGCCATGGTAGCCCAGGGTTTTGTGCCGGTCGGGCGCGACTTTCCGGTGTTTTTGCACCCCCAAACCCACGAGGAATACGCGCTGGCGCGCACCGAGCGCAAAACCGCGCCGGGCTACCACGGCTTTGCGTTCCACGCCGACCCCAGCGTCACGCTGGAAGACGATTTGGCGCGCCGCGAC
>CAMDCY010000040.1 GCA_945890705.1 Hydrogenophaga intermedia
CGCGAGACCATCCACTGCACCACCGAAGAGCGCTTGCACCTGAACGCCCTCATCGATTTGGGTTTAACCGATGCGGTTCGTCTGTTCCCACAGCCCGAGAAAAACTTCAGCTGGTGGGACTACCGCGACTTTGGTTTTCGCCGCAAGCGCGGCCTGCGCATCGACCACATCCTGATCACCGAGGCACTCAAGGCCCAGGCCAGTGCATGTGCCGTAGACGTGGCCCCACGCAAAAACGAACGCCCCAGCGACCACGCTCCCGTGGTCTTGTCGCTGGGCGACTGACTCAAGACCCTTCGGGGCTCTCGTCGAGTTTGAGATCTTGGATCTTGCGGGTGATGGTGTTGCGACCAATGCCCAGCTTGACGGCGGCTTCGATGCGTCGCCCGCGCGTGGCCGCCAAAGCCGCTTGAATCAACACGCCTTCAAAACGCTGGCTCAGCACATCCCACACGTCTTGTCGGTCTTCTTTGAGCAAGGCTGAGGCCTCGGTGTGCAAGCCCAACTCCCAAGGCCAAGCGTTGCTCGAAACCGTTGCTATCGTTGGTGCAGGTGATGCCGGGACCCCGGCTGCAGCGGACAGCATGGGGCTTCTGAGTGGCGAAGCCTCCAGCCCTGCCGCATCGGCTTGCCCCAAAATTTCGGGCGGCAGGTCTTTGACCTCGATGGTTTGGCTCGGCGCCATCACCGTGACCCAGTGGCAAAGGTTTTCGAGCTGGCGCACGTTGCCCGGAAAGTCGAAGCGCGCGATCCATTCCAGGGCACTGGGCGCGATGCGTTTGGGCTCCACGCCCAATTGTTGTGCGCTCTGCTGCAAAAAGTGGCGCGTGAGCGTGGGGATGTCTTCGCGGCGCTCGCGCAACGCCGGCAAGCGCAAGCGGATGACGTTCAGGCGGTGGAACAAGTCCTCGCGAAACGCACCATCTTTGACGCGCTGCTCCAGGTTTTGGTGGGTCGCGGCGATCACCCGCACATGGGCTTTGACGGCGCTGTGGCCGCCCACGCGGTAGAAGTGACCGTCCGACAGCACCCGAAGCAAGCGGGTCTGCAAGTCGAACGGCATGTCGCCGATTTCATCGAGGAAGAGCGTGCCGCCCTCGGCTTGTTCAAAACGCCCGCGACGTGCGGCCTGTGCGCCGGTGAAAGCGCCTCGCTCATGACCGAAGAGCTCGCTCTCGAGCAAATCTTTGGGAATGGCCGCGGTGTTGATGGCAACAAACGGACCATCGGCGCGCGGCGAGTGTTTGTGCAGGGCGCGCGCCACCAACTCTTTGCCCGAGCCGGATTCGCCGGTGATGAGCACCGTGACTTGGCTTTGGCTCAAACGCCCGATGGCGCGAAACACGTCTTGCATGGCCGGGGCTTGGCCCAGCATTTCGGGCGCGTCTTGGCTGCTCTCCACGGCCACTTCTTCGCGCAAGCTCTCCTCCAACGCGCGGCGAATCAGTTCGACCGCCTTGGGCACGTCAAAAGGTTTGGGCAGGTACTCGAAGGCCCCGCCTTGGAATGCCGATACCGCACTGTCCAAGTCGGAGTAGGCGGTCATGATGATGACCGGCACCTGGGGCAGTTGGGCTTTGACTTTTTCCAACAGGTTCAGGCCGTTGGAGCCGGGCATGCGGATGTCGCTGACCAAGACCTGCGGCAGCTCGTGCTCGGTGCACTGCGCCAAGGCCGTGAGCACCTCTTGCGGGTTGGTGAAGCTGCGCGTGGGCAGGTTCTCACGCAACAAGGCTTTTTCCAGCACGAAGCGGATCGATTGATCATCGTCCACTATCCAGATCGGCTTCATGGGTGTGTTTTCCAGTTCAAGGCAAGGGAATCAAAATCTTGAAATCGGTGCGGCCCGGTTCGCTGCTGCACTCGATCAAGCCGTGGTGTTGCTGCACAAAGGTTTGGGTCAGGGTCAGCCCCAAACCCGAACCGCCGTCGCGTCCTGAGACCAAGGGAAAGAAGATGCGGTCTTTGATGTCATCGGGAATCCCTGGGCCGTTGTCGATCACATGCAATTCCAGTGCCAGTTTGTAGCGCTGCTTGCCAAAGGTCACTTGGCGGCCCACACGGGTGCGCAAGGTCAGCACGGCGCTTTGGTCTACGATACGTTCGGCCAAAGCTTGTGCGGCGTTGTGCGCGATGTTGAGCACGGCTTGAATAAGCTGTTCGCGGTCGCCACGGAACTCGGGGATGGAGGTGTCGTAGTCGCGCACCACGCGCAGGCCTTTGGGGAATTCGGCCAAGATCAGGCTGCGCACCCGCTCGCAAACCTCGTGGATGTTGACGTCGCTCACCACATGGGCGTGGCGATGCGGCTCCAGCAAGCGGTCGACCAAGGACTGCAAGCGGTCGGCCTCGCGGATGATGACCTGCGTGTACTCGATCAGCTCTTTGCTTTGCAGGTCCATTTGTAACAGTTGCGCTGCGCCGCGAATGCCACCCAAGGGATTTTTGATTTCGTGCGCCAGGTTGCGGATCAGCTCTTTGTTGGCCTGCGCCTGCTCCATGAGCCGCTCTTCGCGGTCTTGTCGGGTTTGTTGCTCCAGCGGCAACAATTCCACCAGCACCTCATCGGCCGCCTCGGTTTGCGCCACCACCACGTGCACCTGCAAGGGGTCTTGGTTCAAGCGCTTGAGCCAAGCGTCGTAGCGCAGCGCGGCAAAGTCGTTGTTACGCGCACCGTCGAGCGCCGAGACCAAGGCGGGCGGGTCTTCAAAGCAGTCCTGAAAACGGCTGCCCTGCAAGGCCCGGCGCGACAAACCCAAGGCGTCTTCCAAGGCCGCATTGGCGAAGACCAAGCTGCCGTCGCCACGCACGACCGCCACCAAAGTGGCCAGCATGTCCAGCGATTGAAAGCGTTGAGCACTCATGGGTTGGCTTGAACCGTGGGTTGGGGTGATGGGCCAAAAAAAAGGTGGCACAGGGCCACCTTTTTCTCAGGCGCCAGTGCGCATCACAGGCTGTAGTACATGTCGAATTCGACGGGGTGCGGTGCCATGCGGAAACGCTGCACTTCGCCCATCTTCAACTCGATGTATGCGTCGAGCATGGAGTCGCTGAACACGTTGCCCTTGGTCAAGAACGCACGGTCTTTGTCCAAGTGCTCCAAAGCCTGGTCCAAGCTGTGGCACACGGTGGGGACCAATTTGTCCTCCTCGGGTGGCAGGTGGTAGAGGTCTTTGGTGGCGGCTTCGCCGGGGTGGATTTTGTTTTCCACGCCGTCCAGACCGGCCATCATCAGTGCGGAGAAGCACAGGTAAGGGTTGGCCAATGGATCGGGGAAGCGCGCCTCGATGCGGCGACCTTTGGGGTTGGCCACGTATGGGATGCGGATCGATGCCGAGCGGTTACGGGCCGAGTATGCCAGCTTCACGGGGGCTTCGAAGCCGGGGACCAAACGCTTGTAGCTGTTGGTACCGGGGTTGGTGATGGCGTTCAAGGCCTTGGCGTGTTTGATGATGCCGCCGATGTAGTACAGGGCGTAATCGCTCAAACCGGCGTAGCCGTCACCGGCGAACAGGTTTTTGCCGTCTTTCCAGATCGACTGGTGCACGTGCATGCCGGAGCCGTTGTCGCCCGCATAAGGCTTGGGCATGAAGGTGGCGGTTTTGCCGTAGGCATTGGCCACGTTCCACACCACGTACTTGAGCTGTTGCGTCCAGTCGGCGCGCTCAACCAGTGTGCTGAAACGCGTGCCGATTTCGTTTTGGCCAGCGCCCGCCACTTCGTGGTGGAACACCTCAACGGGGATGCCCAAGGATTCCAAGATCAAGGACATTTCGGCGCGCATGTCTTGCGTGCTGTCGACGGGAGGCACAGGGAAGTAGCCGCCCTTGGTGGTGGGACGGTGGCCGCGGTTGCCGCCTTCGAGCTTGGAGCCGGTGTTCCAAGGGGCTTCGTATTCTTCGATTTCCACCATCACGCGGCCGGGTTCGTTCGCCCAACGGATGCCATCAAAAATGAAGAACTCGGGCTCAGGGCCAAAGTAAGCGGTGTCGCCCAAACCAGAGGCTTTCAAGAAAGCTTCGGCGCGCTTGGCGATGGAGCGCGGGTCGCGGTCGTAGGCCTTGCCGTCACCGGGTTCGATGACGTCGCACTGCATGAACAGTGTGGTTTCTTCGAAGAAGGGGTCGATGTTGGCGGTGTTGGCGTCGGGCATGAGTTGCATGTCCGAGGCTTCGATGCCCTTCCAGCCGGCGACCGACGAGCCGTCAAAGGCGTGGCCAGAAACGAATTTGTCTTCGTCGAAGTGCGAAACGGGCACGGTCACGTGCTGTTCTTTGCCTCGGGTATCGGTGAAACGGAAGTCAACAAACTTGACTTCGTTGTCTTTCACCATGTTCATGACGTCGGCGACGGTCTTGGCCATCAGTAGCTCCTGTGTAGCGGTGGTTGGAAGGGATTCGATGCTCTGACTGAGCAGAATGTGTGCCACCACCAGCAAGGTGTTGGGTGTTTTCTGCGCAAACCCAGTTCAGTCAAGGATTATCGCTGATCGCAGCACCCTGCCAGCATCGATCGGTCCTTCGCTCGAGGCTCATTATTCACCAAAATGGTGCAATAAAACCGGCTTTTCTTTGCATTATTTTGGTGCAAACAATCTTCACGCACCAAATTGGTGGGCCTTAGGAGCGCACCAATTCGGGTCCTAAGCGCAGATCAAACGGTGCCAGGCCGTTCATCAAGGCCTCAAAAGCCAGGCCCACTGCCGCCGGTTCGCCCTTGACGCCCAACTCAATGTGGCGCCCATGCACCGGGTGGTCCACGCTGGGCAAACTGAAGACTTTGATCGGGTGCTCGGCCTCGATGCGCTCCATGAGCGGTGTGAGCGTGGCCTCCATGGCACCAAAAATCACCACCGAGCGCTCCATCCAGGATCCCGCTTGGTGTTGCTCGGCGTAGCGCTCGTCCAAGACCCACGCCATCATGGGCCAGGCCATGACTGGGAAACCGGGCAAGAAATGCACCGTGCCGCGCTCGGTGGCGCAGGTAAAGCCGGGAATTTTGTTGTAAGGGTTGGGGATGATCTGCGCGCCCACCGGGAACACGCCCATGTTTAAGCGGTGCAGGTTGTCGGGTTGATCGGGCTCGTAAGGCAAACCTTTTTCTAGGGCCACGTCGCGCATGCGCTCTTGAATCAACGCTTTGGCCTCAGGGTGCAGGACCAAGTCCACGCCCAGAGCCGCGGCCGCACACTGTCGCGTGTGGTCATCGGGCGTGGCCCCAATGCCGCCGCAGCAAAAAACTTGGTCGCCGCTGGCAAACGCGTCGCGCAAGGCCTCGGTGATGCGCGAGCGTTCGTCGCCCACGCCGCGCACCCACGACAGCGCGAGGCCCCGCGCTTGCAGCAACTCGATGGTTTTGGGCAGGTGTTTGTCGGCGCGCTTGCCCGACAAAATTTCATCACCCACGATGATCAAACCGAAGCTGGGTTGCATGTCAAAATACCTCTGAAGATTCGGCTGCGGAAGGGGCCATGCGCTTGGTCGCCAGCAGCGCCAAGGTGTAATGGGCAAACCACAGCGAAGAGAACGCCAACACCCAGGTGTAAATCCAGATCGCCAAAGGCAACAAGACTGGGGCAAACACCACGAACAAACTTCCCGAAGCCCACAACACGCTGGGCGCGGCACCCAAATAGCCGGTCACCACGCCCATGCCCCACAGAGGCCAACGGTGGCGCTGCAAAATGGCGCGGCGTTCCTCTTCGGTGGCGTGGTCGGCCAGCGCATCAAACGCAAACACCCGGTAAGTCAACCAACCCCAAATCAGGGGGGGCACCACCATCACAAAGGGCGGCACCCACCACAAGGGCAAGGTCAGCACCAAAGCCAGCAAAGCCAAGGCCGTGGCCCCCAGCGACCACCACAGGGATGACCACCACGAAGCGCCTCGCAAGCGCAACAGCGCAGGAAACCGGCGCTGGGCCACCAAAGACACCATTGCCGGCGTCATGAACAGCGACACCAGGAGCAGGCACAGCACCACCACCACGGGCGTGATGAGCACCACCAACAACAATGGGGCAAACGCGGTGCGCAAGTCGCCCAAACCCAGCACGCTGAGCCAATTCAAAAGGGCTTGTAACAGTTGGGCCGACTGTAAACCTTCGCTCAGCGCCTGCAGTAACGGGTCCCACAACCAGTACCCAAACACAAACGCCAAGGCCAGCATCAGCACCAGTGGCAAGAACGACAGCACCACGACGCGGGGATGCAAACAATAAGCCAAGGCCCGCCAAGCGGAATCCAATAAGGGGCTCATCCGCGCAGGCCTTGAACTTCGTCGGCACTCAACCAGCGCCACTGGCCTGGGGCCAAGTCGGCCGGCAGCACCAAATCGCCCATGGCCGAGCGGTGAAGTCCCTCCACGCGGTTGCCCACGGCCGCGACCATGCGTTTGACTTGGTGGTACTTGCCTTCGGTGAGGGTGAGGCGCAAATGGAGCTCACCCACCGCTTGGGCCGCTGCGGCCTTCACGGGTTTGGGATCGTCGTCGAGCACCACCCCTTGAAGCAAACGCTCGACCTGATGAGCTTCCAGTGGGTGTTTGACGGTGACCTCGTAGACCTTGGGTACGTGGTGGCGCGGCGAGGTTAGCCGGTGGATGAACTTGCCGTCGTCCGACAAAATCAAGAGTCCAGTGGTGTCTTGGTCCAATCGGCCCACCGCTTGAACGCCCGCGGCCGCCCCGCCCCCGCGCGTGCGCAAAGGCCCAGGCAAAAGCGTGTAAATGCTGGGGTGCATGCCGGGTTTATGCGAACACTCATGACCCGCCGGCTTGTGCATCAGAACGTAGGCCCGCTCGTGATAAACCCATCGTTCGCCTTGGACCCGAAACACCAGGCCTTGCGTATCTAGGGGTTCATGAGGGTCGGTCGCGGGCCGGTCGTCTGGGCCCACCTGCACACGGCCCTGTTGAACCAAGCCGCAGCACACGCGTCGGGTGCCAAAACCTTGAGAAAAAAGAATGTCTTGCAGGGGCGTCATGGTGCCGATATTGTCGCGCGTTTCGTCGCCCAGCCCATTTATCGGTGACAATCGCGATCGATGAAAAACCGCATCAAAGCTTGGTTGCCCTCTCCCGACACCGTTCGCCAAAACCGCTGGCTGCGGTGGATGGGCCCCATCCTCAACCACCCCCGCCTGTGGCACTTCAGCCGTAAGGGGATTGCGTTGGGCATGGCCTTGGGGGTGTTTTTTGGTTTGCTGATCCCGATCGCCCAGATTCCCTTCTCTGCCACGCTGGCGGTGCTCCTGCGCGCCAACGTGCCGATGGCTGTGGCCAGTACCTTGGTCACCAACCCCATCACCTTTGGCCCCGTCTATTACGGCGCCTACCATTTGGGTGAGTGGGTGTTGGGCGAAGACAGCGCAACAGCCCCGCCTGACCTGAGGCCGCTTGAGACCACGCCTGAAGTGGTGGAACGCAGCTGGGGCGAAACCATCGCCCACTGGTTTGAGCAAATCACCACCGTGGGCAAACCCTTGGCGGTTGGGTTGGCCGTACTGGCCTGCGTCTTTGGGGTCTTGGTGTATGTGGTGGTGAGTGCTTTGTGGGCACTCAAAACCCGTTGGAGTCGACGCCAGCGCATACGCCAGCGCATGGCCAAAACCAAAATCTGAAGACCGTCAGCCGGTTTGTTTGCCGAACTGGTAGCGCATCACACCCCATTCGTCCAAGCGGTTTTGTTCGCGTTTGTTGAGTTGTTGCTGCGCTTTTTGGGCGTCTTGCTCTTGCAACTTGGCCAATTTGTTGAGTTCCATCTCCAAACCCAACAGGACTTGGCGCAAGCGCTCGCGTTGTGTGGCCGCGGCCGTGACGTCTCGCTGCACCCGCTCGCGCAGGGTTTCGAGCTGGTCGATGAAGCGGCGGTAATTCAAGCTGTCGGCGATCTGGTGCGCTTGCCCCTGCACCGATTCGTGCTGGGAGCGGTAGTCGCTCATCATCGTTTCAATGCGCTGCGCGTTGACTTGCAAGCGCTCCAGTTGCGCTTGCGCTTGGGTCATCGCGAGTTGTGCAGCCGTTTTGTCGCGCGTGGTTTTTTGAACCAGCACAGACCAGCATTGGCGGGGTTGGGTGCTCATGGTGCCTCCGGTGTCATTCGTCCAGCACGTGGGCCACGGTGGCCAAACACTCGCTGAAGCTCAGGGGTGAATGCATGTCTTGCTGCAAAAACTGCTCCATCACGGGACGCAGGCGAATGGCGGCATCGAGCTCGGGGTTGCTGCCCGCCTCGTAAGCGCCGACCTGGATCAGGTCTTGGTTTTGCTGGTAAATCGACCACAAACGCCTGAATCGGTTGGCCCGCTTCAGGTCGATGGGCGACAACAGGTTTTGCATGACGCGCGAGATCGAGCCGTTGAGGTCGATGGCGGGGTAATGTGCGGCGTCGGCCAATTTGCGCGAAAGCATCACCTGTCCGTCGAGCGATGCGCGGGCGATGTCGACGATCGGGTCGTTGCCGTCGTCGCCTTCGGCCAGCACGGTGTAGATGGCGGTGATGGAGCCGTGCCCGTGGCGACCGACACCTGCGCGCTCAATCAGGTTGGGCAACAAAGCGAACACCGAGGGCGGGTAGCCCTTGGCGGTTGGGGGCTCGCCGATGGCCAAGCCGATTTCGCGCTGGGCGTGTGCCACGCGCGTCAAACTGTCGACCAACATCAAGACGTTTTTGCCTTGGTCGCGAAAGTATTCCGCGATCACATGGGTCATGTGGGTGGCTTTGAGGCGCAAGACAGGCGAGACGTTGGCCGGTGCGGCCACCAAGACCGATTTGGCCAGGCCTTCTGCGCCGAGGGACTCTTCAATGAAGGCCTGAACCTCGCGGCCACGCTCACCGATCAAGCCGATCACCACCACATCGGCTTCGGTGAAACGCGTGAGCATGCCGAGCAGCACGCTCTTGCCCACACCCGAGCCGGCGATCAAGCCCAAACGCTGGCCTCGGCCGAGCGTGAGCATGCCGTTGATGGCTTTGACACCCACGTCGAGCACTTGGTTGATGGGCCCGCGCTCCATGGGGTTGATAAGACGGCCGTGCAGGCTGAGCACATCCTCACAAATGGGCGCGGGTTTGCCGTCGAGCGGCTCGCCACGTCCATCCAAAATTCGGCCCAACAGGGCTGGGCCCAAGCGAACCTGTGCGCTCGAGCTGATCAAGCGCACTGAAGCACCAGGGCCAATACCCACAGGGTCGGTGAAGGGCATCAAGTACAGCGTTTGGTCGTTGAAACCCACGACCTCGGCTTCCACACTGTGGCCCATCTGGCCGCGCACCTCGCAGCACGCACCCAAGGGCGCCATGATGCCGCGCGTCTCCAAACGCATGCCCACCAAGCGCACCAAGGTACCACTGCGCTGTGGCTCAGGCGCACGAACGTCTTGGACCAGATGGCCGACTTCGGCGTCAAAGTCCATCATGGCGGGGCTCCAGCGAGGGATCGTCGGTGTTGTTATCGGCGTCTTTTTCGGACTGAGCGGTTGTGTATTCGCGCAGATCTTGCACGTCTTCAACCTCGCTCACCGTGGGTTTGCTCTCGGGTTTGGCCCAACGCGGCGTGACGGGCGAGACCGGGTGCATCAGGCTGGACTGTTTCAGCCAAGCATCGGGTTGCGCCAGGACGCGACGCGCCACAGCCTCCATGCGGTGTTCGATCAGGTCCTCCACGACCGTGTCGTTCACGGCCACGCGCACGCTGCCGCGCTGCAATTGCGCATCGGATTCGATGGCGCACTGCGCGACCAATTCGGGCGCGGCTTCGCTCAAAGCATCGGCGTCCATGGGATTCAAATGCAGAATCACTTTTTCTCGGGTCTCACCCAAAGTGTCCAAGGCTTGTTTGGCCAAATTCGCCACGGCTTGACCAGACACCTGCAACTCGCCGCGCACCAACTGCTCGGCCATGTGCAAGGCCAAGCGCTTGAGCGGCTCAAAAAACCGTTGGGGTTCGTGGTTCAAGGCTTGCAAACCGTTCATGAGCTCGCCCAGCAGCGCCGTTTGGGCGGCTTGCTGTGCGGCCGATTCGGCTTGGGCTTGGGCATGACCCTCGGCCCAGCCTTCGGCATGGGCCTCTTGGGCGATGCGTTGCAATTCGTCGTGGCTGTGCAACACGCCACCTTGCATCGGCGCTGGGTCCAACACCGTGGCATCACCAAGCGCGTCGCTGTCAGGCGCCTCGGCGCTGGGCAGATCGGCGTTCATGGCATCGGTGGCGGGCTCAGCACCTGCGCTGTCTTCAATCCCGAGATCGTCTTGCGGCACTTCGACCGCATCCAAGGGTTCACCCAATGGAGCCATGCGCCAAGGACCGAACTCGGTGGCCTTTTTTTCGTTCCAATTCACCCTCAAAAAATGGGGTTGTGACTGGACCGTCGCCAACAAGGGATCGGGTTCCCACGCCGCGGGGCGTTTGGGTTTATCAAACAAAGTCATCGCCGCGACCCGCCAAGACCAACTCGCCCTTATCGCTCAACTTGCGGGCAATGCGCATGATGGCTTTTTGTGCGTCTTCGACGTCGGTGATGCGCAGAGGGCCTTTGGCTTCCATCTCGTCGATGAACATGGCACGCGCACGCTGCGACATGTTGTCGAAGAATTTTTCTTTGACGTATTCAGCAGCGCCTTTGAGCGCGGTCATGAGCATGTCGGGTTCGACGTTGCGCATGATGGTCTGGATGGCGCGGTTGTCCACCATCGAGAGGTTCTCGAACGTGAACATATTGTCTTGAATCTTGAGCTTGAGCTCGGGATCGATCTTCTCCAAACCACCCATGATGGAGGTCTCCAAGTCGACCTTCACGAAGTTCATGATCTTGGCCGCGGCCTTGACGCCACCGAAGCTCGAGGACTTGGCCGACGAGCTCGAAGCGAACTGCTTCTTCATGATGCCTTCGAGTTCTTCCATGGCCGAAGGCTGCACGGTTTCCAAGCTGGCCACGCGTTGCAGCACTTCTGGGCGCACTTCCACGGGCAAGAAGTTGAGCACGTCGGCGGCCACGTCGTATTCCAGAACCGACAAAATGATGGCCGTGACCTGGGGGTGTTCGCCGCGGATCATGTCGGCGATCGAACGCGCGTCCATCCACTTCAAAATTTCCAAACCTTTGCTGCCCTGCCCCGGCATGATGCGGCTCAGCACAGAAGCAGCCTTGTCATCGCCCAAGGCACGGCGGAACACTTTCTCCACATAGTCGCCGGTACCCAAGCCCAAGCTGGTTTGTTTTTTCAGCGTGGCCACGAACTCGTCCAAGACGATGTTGACCGCCTCTTGAGACAGGTCGGCCACCGACACCATCGCGCCGCCCAGTGACTGCACTTCGCGCGGGTTGAGGAATTTGATGATTTCAGAGGCTTGTTGCTCACCGAGCAAAAGCATCAAAACCGCTGCGCGCTGGGTGCTGGTGAGCGCTTCCAACTCGGCCTGCAAGGCCTCGGTCATGACGATCTCAGGACCGCCTGGCAAAGCCGGTGGTTTGCCCGCCGCGTCCTTACCATCCTTGCCCTTGGCGTCTTTGGCCTTGGGGTCCTTTTTGGCGTCTTTGCCCGCGTCTTTTTTATCGGCCATGGTGGTGTCCTCTGGGTGGGGCCGCTTAGGCCACCTTGATCATGTTCTTGAGCACGTTGGCCACTCGGCCCGAGTCTTCGGCCACCAACATCCGGATGAGGGCCACCTTGTCGTCGTAGGTGTTGGCCGTGTCGAGCATATCGGCCGAGATGCTCGACTTCTTGGGTTTGAGTTTGGCCTTGATGTCCTCCAAGGTCTCGCCTTCGCCGATCTGAATCATGCGCATGTCTTCTTCGGTCAACTCGCCATCGGGCACTTTGGTCTTGGCGGCTTCGGCTTCGGCGGCGCGCTTGTCGGCCCCGGTGACGATGTGCATCAGCGGGCGGATCACCACCAACATGAAGACGATAAACGCCAAGCCCAGCAAACCGTTCTTGATGCCGCTGTGAACCGCATCTTCGGTGTACCACGGCACGGTGTTGATTTCAACCACGGGCTCGAATCGAGCAGGCACTACCGAAACCACGTCGCCGCGGGCCTCGTTAAAGCCAACCACACCACGCACGAGTTCTTGCAAGCGTTGCAATTCCTCGGGTGTGTAGGGAATGGTTTTGGGCGCATCGGGCGCGGGATCTTTGCCATCGGCTGGGGGCGGCGCTAGGCGCTCGTTGAGCACGACGGCCACGCTCAGGCGTTGCACGTTGCCCGTGGGGTTCTTCACGTGGCGCACCACGCGGTCGATTTCGTAGTTTCGGGTGGTGCGGCTGCTGAGGGTTTGCCCAGCTTCGCTCAAACCTTTGGCTTCGTCCACCGCGGTTTCGGTGGTGGCTGCGGGCTGCTCAGGCGCGGTGTTGGACAAGGCGCCAGGGATGCCTTCGGCGTTGCGCTTGACTTCGCGGTCTTCGGCCAACACCTCAGAGCGGGTCTTGGGACCTTTGCCGCCGTTGTCGTAATCTTCGGTGGTGCTTTCCACCTGGGTGTAATCGAGCACCAAGTTGACCTGCGATCGAACATTGGGCTCGCCCACCACGGGTGACAAGATTTGCAAGATGCGGTTGCGGTACAGGTCCTCAAGGCCTTGCTTGTGTTCGGCTTGCAACGAGGTCAGACCCAACTCTTTTTCGGTCGGGTTTTGCGTCATCAGGTTGCCGTAGGTATCCACCACGGTCACGTCACCCGGCAACAGATAGGGCACGCTGGACGAAACCAAATGCACGATGGCGTCGACCTGGGGCTTGGAGACCATGCGTCCGGCGTGCGTGCCGATGACCACCGAGGCTTTGGGTGGCGTGCGGTCGCGCACGAACACGCTTTGCTTGGGTAAGGCCAAGTGCACACGGGCCGACTGGATGGTGCCGATTTGCATGATGGTGCGGGCCAACTCTTGTTCGGTCGCCGCGTTGAACTGGGCTTGCTCCATGAACTGGCTGGTGGTCATGGCGGACTGGTCGCGCAGCGCCTCAATGCCGGTGGGCACGCTCTTGGGAATGCCTTGACCGGAGAGGTAAATGCGGGCTTCGTGGTAGCGGTTCTGGGGCACCGACAACTGGCCGTTGGACGGGTCAATTTGGGGGTTGAAGTTGGCGGCTTTGAGGGCTTCCAAGGCTTCTTGCTGGTCGGCCGCGCTCAGACCCGGCATGACCGGGCGGTACGGCGTAGATTGCATCCAGCCGTAGGTCAGACCAAAAATGACCAAGACGAACAGGGCCACGATCGCGGGCAAGGCTTTTCGCACCGCCGGCTGCATCACCACACGACGAATTTGGTCCTGAACGCTGAGCGCTGCGGGTGCTGCGCCGGCGTCGGTGGTGGCGGGCAAGTTGCCGTTGGTGGTGCTCAAGGCGCTGGAACCCGCAGGGGCTGCGGGGGCATTGCCCATGGCCATGCCGGGGTTCATGGTGGCGGTTGCTGTAGACATCGTCGTGTTCGCTTTGAGTTAAAGGTGAATCACACCGGCATGTTCAAAACGTCTTCGTACGCTTTGAGCACTTTGTTGCGGATTTGCAGCGTGGCTTCAAAAGCCAGCGAGGATTTCTGCATGCCCAAGACCACATCGGTCAGGGGCACTTCACCCCGTTCAAACCCCGCTTGCATTTCGCGCGACTGGGTTTGCAACTGGTTCACATCGGCCACCGCACCGCGCACCATCTCGGCAAAGCCGGGTCGCTCGGTGGGACCGTTGGGTTCCACACGGTGAAGGCCCGCGCCCGATGCCGCCTGGGCTTGTGCCTGGCGCATGGTTTCCAACATCGACTGGATGTTGGCAAAGGAGGTGGCTTTTTCAATCATGTGTGACCCCTGTGTGTCGTGCTTCAGCAAGCGGCCAAAGAAACGCCGCGCTCACGCAGCTGCGCCAACTTGTAGCGCAGGGTGCGTGGGCTGATGCCCAAGCGCTCGGCGGCTTCGTTGCGGCTGCGGGTGGCGGCCAAAGCCGCCAAAATCATGTGTTGTTCGCTGGTTTTGACGGCGTTGGACAGGCCGGCACTGGATGGAAATGCCGTGGTGCCAAAGATGGGTTCGCGGTGGTTGTCCGGCAAGGCGAGCATGGCTTGTTGGCTGGCCATCAAGACCTGAGCGGCCTGGGGCTGTGCATCCACCATGTCGCTGTGCCACTCATCGAACATGAGTTGGTCGGGGGTGATGAGGGGCTGCGTGGCCAAGACCATGGCGCGGCGCATCACGTTGTGCAACTCGCGCACATTGCCCGGCCAGGGGTATTGCAACAACTGGGCCTGCGCCTCGGGGCTGATCTGCCACGGTGTGGGTGTCTTGCTGTGTTCGCTCAAGCATTGCAAGGCCAAGGGCACGATGTCGCCAGGACGCTCAGCCAAAGGCAACAAGCGCAGCTGGAAAGTGGCCAAGCGGTAATACAGGTCTTCGCGGAATTCTTTGTCGGCGATGGCGCGGCGCAGGTCTTTGTTGGTGGCGGCCACCACTCGAACGTCCAAAGCCATGGTGCCTTGGCCACCCAAACGGGTCAGCTCGCGCTCTTGCAGCACGCGCAACAGCTTGGCTTGCAAGTGCAAAGGCATTTCGCCAATTTCATCCAAGAAAATTGTGCCGCCTTGCGCCTGCTCAAAGAGACCTTTGTGGTCGCGATGGGCGCCGGTAAAAGCGCCTTTGTCGTGACCAAACAGCAGGTCTTCGATCAGCTGCTCGGGCATGGCCGCGCAGTTCAGGCCCACGAATGGGCCACGAGCTCGGGGGGAAGCTTCGTGCAACACGCGAGCCAACACCTCTTTACCAGCACCCGTGGGGCCGACCAAGAGCGCGGTGACCTCGGCTTGCGCCACGCGCTGGGCCAATGCCAAGAGTTTTTGACTCGATGGGTCCACGAATACCGCGCTGCGCACCGGCGCCGCATGGGGCTTGGCTGCGCCGACGCTGGCCGGTTTGTTTTGGATGCGTTGGGCCAGTTGGCGCCAGGTGCTGGTGTTCCAGTCTTGGGCCGAGACCACGTGGGTCACGCCCAGCTGGGTCACGCGAACCGCCAAGTCCAAGGCCTCGGCGTCGAGTCGGCAAACCACCAAGCATTGGGGCGCTACCGTGGCCAGTTGCTCTTGGACCGAACGCAGGATGGCGTCGTCAAAACGCAAACGCAGCACAACAGCTTGGGCCAGTGGGGCTTGTTCAAAGAGTTCGTCGAGGGTGTGGACGGTCGATACGCTCCAGCCGGCCGCGGCCAATTGCGACTGCTCGACCGACTGCAGAGCGGCAGCCGGGTCGAGCCAAATCGCTTGACACAAGGTTGGGTCTTGAGGTTTCACGCTGTTGCCTTGAGGTGGTACATACACCCCACAAAGCAATCAACGTGCCAGCCTAAATTGGCGGCTTTCCGACACCCCGCCAAGCCACGCCAGCCGTGGCTTTCAGCGTTTTGGGCAGTCTTTGTACAAGCTTTGCAGGCAGCGCTGCGCTTGAACTTTCAAGCCCGGCAAGTCGCGGGCCGCGATTTTGTAGGACGCGTAGTCGCGCACCATCGCGCCGTCGGGCATGCCGTTGGCCAGGGCCACTTCGCCCCACACAAAGGCCTTGGCCTCGTCCACCGAGCCGCCGTTGGCGCCCAGGTAAGTTTGCCCTGCCATCAGCTGAGCGCCGGTGTGGCCTTGCAAGGCGGCTTTGTGAAACCAATCTAGGGCCGCCTTGGGGTCGGCCCGAACGCCCTGCCCTTCAAAATGGGCCAAGCCCATCATGTACTCGGCCTCGCGCAGTTTTTGCGCGGCAGCCAAGCGAAACCAGTTCAGGGCCTCGCGCAGGTTTTTTTCCACGCCATAGCCATAAAAATACAAAGTGCCGATGTTGAATTGCGCTTGCGGCAACTTTTGCTCAGCCGCTTTGCGGTACCAAGCCATGGCCTCGGGGTAGCTCTGCCCCACCCCCAAACCTTGCTCGAACAAATAGCCGATGTTGTTTTGGGCCATGGCGTTGCCTTGATCGGCATCCACCCGAAATGCCCGCATGGCGATTGAGTAGTGCCCCCGGTCCATGGCGGCCACGCCCGCGGTGATCTGGTCATTGGGTTGGGCCAAAGTCTGGGCTTGGGCCTGCACCAAGGCGCCCCAGGCCAGCAAACCCATCAAGGTGCCGTAGCCCAAGAGCCGAACAAAAAACATCATGAGGAAACTTTCTTGGGTGCAAAACCTTGGCACGGACGGCCATCGGCTCTGAGAACTTCGATGCCGGGCAAAGCGCGGGTTTTGATGCCCATGGCGCGACACAAATACGGTTGGTGCGCCACATAAGTGATGCCCATGTGACGGCATTCCCAGCA
>CAMDCY010000041.1 GCA_945890705.1 Hydrogenophaga intermedia
ACACCCCCCGTGAGCTTGCCCAAGTAACCCGCACCGAGCGACTCGATCAGACCCAAGGCAATGCCACCGACCACCGCACCGGCCAAGTTGCCGATGCCGCCCATGACCGCGGCCACAAAAGCTTTGAGGCCGGGCATGAAGCCCATGGCGTGTTGCACCGTGCCGTAATTCGAGGCCCACATCACACCAGCAATGGCCGCAAGCATGGCGCCGATGATGAAAGTCGCGGAGATCACCACGTCGGGCTTGATGCCCATGAGGGCGGCCACGCGGGGGTTTTCGGCGGTGGCGCGCATGGCGCGACCCAGGTTGGTGCGGTTGACCAACCACATCAACAAAGCCAAGGTGATGGCGGTGGTGGCCAAGATGGTGACTTGCGTGACCGAGATCACGGCGCCACCGATGTGGATGGGCTCAGACGACAAGACCGAGGGGTAGGACTTGGGGTTGGGTTTCCAGATGATCATGGCCAAGGTTTGCAGCAAGATCGACATGCCGATGGCGGTGATCAGCGGCGCCAGACGCGGCGAATTGCGCAGCGGCCGGTAGGCGAGCTTTTCAATCGTGTAATTGAGCACCGCGGCCACCACCATCGCAATGAGCGTGGCCATGATGAGCACCATCCAGCCCGGCATGCTGGGCGATGACTCTTGCATACCCACGATGATGGTCCAACTGGTCAAGGCGCCGACCATGAGCACGTCGCCGTGCGCAAAGTTGATCAGGCCGATGATGCCGTACACCATCGTGTAGCCCAGGGCCACGAGGGCATACATGCTGCCCAAAACCAATCCGTTGATGACTTGCTGCAGCAAGGTATCCATGTGCTTCTCTCCAGAAAAAAGCCCGCATGCCTCAGGCGCCTATGGGGCAGACCGGGTGCGGGTGGTGGGGAATTGTAGCCATTGCGAACGACCGTTCGCCTACGTGTAAGCCCTATGGCTGCAGGGAAATGAATACCCATCGGCGGTTTTGGCTGCCGCATCAGCCAAAGTGAGGTCGCATTACCCGCGCTTATGTGTCGCGGGCTTGGGCGTTCAAAGCGCGCCAGTGCGCCATTTTTTCGGCAATCCGGATCTCCAAGCCCCGATTGACCGGTTGGTAAAAGTCGGGCTCGGGCATGCCATCGGGCACATAACGTTCGCCCGCGGCAAAGGCATCGGGCTCGTCGTGGGCGTAGCGGTAGCCCTGACCATGGTCGAGCGATTTCATCAAGGCCGTCGGGGCATTGCGCAAGTGCAAGGGAACAGGGCGCGTGCCATCTTGTTTGACCCAAGCCTTGGCCGCTTTGTAGGCTTTGTAAGCCGCGTTCGATTTCGGGGCGGCGGCCAAATACAAGACGCATTGCGCCAGCGCCAATTCACCCTCGGGCGAGCCCAAGCGCTCGTACACATCGGCCGCGTCCAAGGCCACACGGATGGCCCGCGGATCGGCCAAACCGATGTCTTCGTTGGCCATGCGGATCAATCGACGCGCCATGTAACGTGGGTCGGCCCCGCCGTCGAGCATGCGCACGAACCAGTACAAAGCCGCGTTGGGGTCGGAGCCGCGCACGCTTTTGTGCAGTGCGCTGATGCTGTCATAAAAGTGGTCGCCGCCCTTGTCGTAGCGGCGCATGCGCTCGCCCATGACTTGGAGCAACCAATCGTCACCGATGGTCTCGCGCCGCTGCGCCTGAGCGGCCACAGCCAAGGTCTCCAGCGTGTTGAGCATGCGCCGGGCGTCGCCGTCGGCGTACGACACCAAGCGCTTGAGCGCTGCCTCGTCCATGGGCGGCACCGCACCCACCGCCTGCGCACGCGTGACGATCTGCGCCAAATCGGCCTCGTCCAAGGGTTGCAAGACGTAGACCGCGGCGCGCGACAAGAGCGCCGAGTTCACCTCAAACGAGGGGTTTTCGGTGGTCGCGCCAATGAAGGTGAACAAGCCGGATTCGACGTGCGGCAAGAACGCGTCTTGCTGACTTTTGTTGAAGCGGTGCACCTCGTCCACGAACACCATGGTGCGCTGCGGACTCAGGCCGTGAAGAACGTTTTGAGCGGCTTCCACCGCTTCACGGATGTCTTTGACACCCCCCAAGACCGCGCTGATGGTGATGAACTGCGCATCAAAGGCATCGGCCATGAGGCGCGCGATCGTCGTCTTGCCCACGCCGGGTGGGCCCCACAAAATGCAGCTGTGCGGTTGACCCGATTCAAAGGCGATCCGAAGCCCCATGCCCTCACCCAGCAAATGGCGTTGCCCAATCACCTCGGCCAAGGTCTTGGGCCGCAAACGCTCGGCCAAAGGGATGGGAGTGAGCGGCGAGCTCATGGTGTGTTCAAGGACGCAAGACGGCCGCACCGGCGGGCGGCTGGAAGCGAAAACGTTCGCTACCAATACCGGTGTTGCTGCGCCAGTTTTGGAAGGTCAACACCGAGCGTTGGCCCAAGCCGTCTTCGATTTCCAAGGTGGTGAGCTGACCTTGCGAAAAGGCCAAGCGCAGCTGATTCAAGCTGCCGTCGCGTTGGCGCGGCTGGGCCTGCACCCAATCCACACCGTCCGAGCTGGCCACGCTGGTGAGCACAAACAGGCGCGCGAGTTCGGCCACGCTGGAGCCGCTGGCGATGAGCGCCGCTGGGGTGTTGCCCAGGACCTCTTGCTGCGCGCGGGAGGTGACTTGGTTCAGGTCCACGTCGTAGATCCACAAAGTCTTGCCATCGGCCACGATGCTTTGCTCGAACGGACGCAGGTACTCGAAGCGGAATTGGTTGGGGCGGCGGAATTCAAAGCGCCCGCTGGAGGTTTTTTGTCGTCCTGCGCTTTGCCCCTCCCGCTTGGGCGCGGTCACGACTTGGGTGAAATCGGCCTGCGCGCTTTTGACCTCACGCAAAAACACATCGAGCGCGGCCAAGCCATCGGCCTGCGCCGCGCCGCCGAGCAACGCGAAACCCCAAGCCACACACACACGTCGCCACATCTCATTCACCCCTGGAAGGCACCAAAATATCGCGTTGCCCGCTGGACGTGAGGGCGCTGACCAAGCCAGCGTTCTCCATCTCTTCAAGCAAACGCGCGGCGCGGTTATAGCCAATTTTCAGCCTGCGCTGCACATAGGAAATGCTGGCCTTGCGGTCCTTAAGCACAATGGCCACGGCTTGGTCGTAGAGCTCGTCTTTTTCGCTGTCGCCGCCCCCAAACATGTCGCCGGTTTCACCGCCACCATCCACCGTGCCGCCTTCGAGCAAGCCTTCCACATAATTGGGCTCGCCGCCCTGCTCTTTCAAATACGCAACCACACGGTGAACTTCGTCGTCGCTGACGAAGGCACCGTGCACGCGGATGGGAAAGCCCGTGCCACTGGGCATGTAAAGCATGTCGCCCATGCCGAGCAAGCTCTCGGCACCCATTTGGTCGAGGATGGTGCGGCTGTCGATCTTGCTACTGACCTGGAAAGAAATGCGCGTGGGGATGTTGGCTTTGATGAGGCCGGTGATCACGTCCACGCTGGGCCGCTGGGTCGCCAAAATCAGGTGAATGCCCGCGGCGCGCGCCTTTTGTGCCAAACGCGCGATCAGCTCTTCGATCTTCTTGCCCACCACCATCATCAGATCGGCCAATTCGTCGATGACCACCACGATGTAGGGCAAGGTCTCCAAGGGCTCAGGCTGATCGGGGTTGAGACTGAACGGGTTGCCGATCAACTCGCCGCGCTCACCCGCCTCTTCAATCTTGCTGTTGTAGCCAGCCAAATTGCGCACGCCCATTTTGCTCATGAGCTTGTAGCGGCGCTCCATTTCGCCCACGCACCAGTTCAGGCCGTGCGCGGCTTGCTTCATATCGGTGACCACCGGCGCGAGCAAATGCGGAATGCCTTCGTAGACGCTCATCTCCAGCATCTTGGGGTCGATGAGCAACAAGCGAACCTCTTTGGCGTCGGCCTTGTAGAGCAAAGACAAGATCATGGCGTTGATGCCCACCGACTTACCCGAACCGGTCGTGCCAGCCACCAAGCAGTGCGGCATCTTGGCCAAGTCGGCCACCACTGGCAAGCCGCTGATGTCTTTGCCCAAGCCCATGGTGAGCAAAGAGCGCGCGTCGTTGTAAATAGACGAGCCCAAGATCTCGCTGAGTTTGATGGTCTGTCGCTTGGCGTTGGGTAGCTCCAAGGCCATCAGGTTTTTGCCGGGGATGGTTTCGATCACCCGGATCGACACCAAGGACAAGGAGCGAGCCAAGTCGCGGCCCAAGTTAACGATTTGCGAACCCTTCACGCCCGTGGCGGGCTCGATCTCGTAACGGGTGATGACTGGGCCAGGCGCGGCGGCGATCACGCGCACATCCACACCAAAATCTTTGAGTTTTTTCTCGATCAAGCGGCTGGTCATCTCCAGCGTCTCGGGCGAGACGGTGGAGGCCTTCGCGGGCGCGCTGTCGAGCAAGTCGACCTGCGGCAGCTTGCTGTCGAGCATCTCTTGGAACAGCGGTTTTTGGCGCTCCTTGGCCACGCGCTCGCTGCGCGGCACGTCCACCAGCACCGGCTCAATCACGACCGGCGGCTGGTGTTGCTCTTCAATTTCGATGCGCTCTTCGGCCAATACCACTTCGCGCTCGCGAGCAGCGCGCTCGCCGATGAGTTGGTCTTCTTGGGCTTCGCGCCGCTCGCGTCGCGAATCGAACCAAGCATCGAGTTGCTCGCCGATGTGCTGCGCCAAGCTCAACCAAGAAAAGCGCAGCACCACCGTGGTGCTCGCCACGATCAGGATCAGACAGACCAAGGCCGATCCCGTGAAACCCAACACCCCCATGAACCAAGGACCCAAGATCTGACCCAATACCCCACCGGCATCGGCGGGCAAACGCTCGGCCAAGGTGTACAGGCGCGTCCACTCCAAGGTGGTACTGGCGGCCAAAAGCACGAACAAGGAAAGCCAAAACCCCACGGCGGCATCGCGCCACCGTTGCCAAGGCTTCAATGGCACTTCGCGTTCAGCGGAGACTTGGGCAGGCTCAGGGCCTCGCAACCAACGAGCCAAGGTCGCCAGCCATTGGCGCAGTCCGATGAGCCACAGCCACCAGACCGAAAACCCCAGAACGTAATAGGCCGCATCGGCAAACAACGCGCCCCATGTGCCCAACCAATTGGCAACATCCCCCGCTTGGCCCGTCGTGCTCCAAGCCGAATCGTTCATGGAATGGCTGGCCAGGGCGAAGCACACCAACAGCAAGAGCAAGGCCCCAAACATCAAGGCAATTTCTTGGGCAAACCGCTGAAACACAGGCGGTGTGCGGGGCCGGCGGTCGGCATTAAGGGTGTTGATGGGTCGGTTCATGGGCACGCATACAAACGTAGCCTTCAAGCTTAACCGAAGGCGCCCCCAAGCTTGGGAGGGGTATCAGGCCATGGCGGGCATGCGGTCTTTGCGGATCCAGGTGCAACCCTGATCGCCCATCTTAATGAAGCCAGATTTTTCAAAATCTTTCATGACTCGGCTGACCATTTCACGCGAGGCTCCGATCATTTTGGCCAAATCTTGACGAGAGACACGATCGCGGATCACCATGGGACCTGTGGCCGGGGTCTCGGCCATGTCCAAGAGCGCCGTGGCCACTCGCCCATACACATCCGACAAGGCCAAAGACTCAATTTTTCGATCGGCCTGGCGCAAGCGTTGCACCAAGCCCCGCATCACGCCATAGGACAAAGAAGAGTTTTCGGCCAAACAACGGGCAAACGCTTGTGATTCCAGCACCAACACATCGCAAACCGTATCGGCCCTGACCGAGGCGCTGTGGGGCTCGTTGTCGATCAAGCTCATTTCACCCACGCACTCACCGGGTTGCAAATCGCTCAAAATCACCTCGCGTTGACGCTGGTCTTTGACCACCACTCGGGCCTTGCCGGTCAACACAATGAACAGCGCATTGGAACGCTCGCCTTGGGTCAGCAAATTCTCACCCCGCTTGTAGCGCTGTTTGTTGGCGCGTTGGCTGAGCAAGGCAGCCTCCGCCTCGGTGAGCATGGAGAAGATGGGGATGCGGCGGATCAAATCCAAATGGGACAGCAAGGACATGTGGCGTTTCCTCTCAGGATGTCGGTCAACAGACTCTTACAATGAACCCAAGACCCCCAAGTCTTGAGGACCTCGCACTTGGCCAGACACTTCGGCGTTCGCCGTTTCGCCAACCATAAAACATTCTTTGGTATTTGATTTCACCATGAAACACTCGAAAGTACTTATTTTAGGTTCAGGCCCTGCGGGTTATACAGCCGCTGTTTACGCCGCCCGTGCCAACCTCTCACCGACCCTGATCACCGGCATCGCCCAAGGCGGCCAATTGATGACCACCACCGAGGTTGACAACTGGCCGGCCGACGCCAGCGGTGTTCAAGGTCCTGAACTGATGCAGCGCTTCTTGGCGCATGCCGAGCGTTTCAATACCGAGATCGTGTTCGACCACATCAACGAAGTGCAACTGGGCCAGCGCCCCTTCGTCCTCAAAGGCGATTCGGGCAGTTACAGCTGCGACACCCTGATCATCTCAACCGGCGCCTCGGCCAAGTACCTGGGCCTGCCCTCTGAGGAGGCCTTCATGGGCAAAGGTGTGTCAGGTTGTGCCACCTGCGACGGCTTTTTCTACCGTGGCCAAGACGTGTGCGTGGTGGGCGGTGGCAACACGGCCGTGGAAGAAGCCTTGTATTTGTCCAACATCGCCAACAAGGTCACGCTGATCCACCGCCGCGACACCTTCCGTGCCGAAGCCATCATGATCGACAAGCTGCACGAAAAGGTCGCGGCCAGCAAGATCGAGCTCAAGCTGCACAGCACCTTGGACGAGGTCTTGGGTGATGCCAGCGGCGTGACCGGTGTGCGGCTGAAGAACGTCAACACAGGCGCCACCGAAGACGTCGCAGTCAAAGGCTGCTTCATCGCCATCGGCCACAGCCCTAACACCGATATCTTCAAAGGCCAGCTCGAGATGAAAGACGGCTACCTCGTCACCCAAAGCGGCAACAACGGCATGGCCACCATGACCAGCGTGCCCGGCGTGTTTGCGGCGGGCGACGTGCAAGACCACATCTACCGCCAAGCCATCACCAGCGCCGGCACCGGCTGCATGGCGGCCCTGGACGCCCAGCGCTTCTTGGAAAACCACCCCGTTTGAACCAAGCCGGGAACGGGTTATAATCATCGGCTTTGCTGCTGGGGAAACCCAGCTAACAAGAGAACGGGTTACCGCCACCCTTTTGGCGAGGTGAGGCCGGTGGTTCGCGCCAACGGCTGTATATGTATCGGAGTGTCCTCATGGCACGCGTCTGCGCAGTAACGGGCAAAAAGCCCATGGTGGGAAACAACGTTTCCCACGCCAACAACAAAACCAAGCGCCGGTTCTTGCCGAACCTGCAATACCGTCGTTTCTGGGTTGAGAGCGAAAACCGCTGGGTGCGTTTGCGCGTCTCTGGCGCCGCATTGCGCTTGATCGACAAAAACGGCATCGACTCTGTGCTCGCAGACCTGCGCGCTCGCGGTCAAGCTTAAGGAGAACCACCATGGCAACCAAAGGCACGCGCGAAAAGATCAAGCTGGAATCCACCGCTGGAACCGGCCACTTCTACACCACGACCAAAAACAAGAAGACCACGCCCGACAAGATGTTGATCAAGAAGTTTGATCCCGTCGCTCGTAAGCACGTGGACTACAAGGAAATCAAACTGAAGTGATTCGGCCTCAGCCTTGAAGAAATGCCCGCTCTTGAGCGGGCTTTTTCATGGACTGTTCATGTCAAGAAAAAGCCCGCTCGGAAGCGGGCTTTTTGCTGGGCCAGAGCGAAGCGTTAAGCGCGGGCCGAACGCAGTCGTATGGAGAAGTCGCGCAGGGCAGCGATGCCGCTGTCTTCGGCGCGGCGGCACCAAGCTTGCAGGTCGGCGGCCAGTTGGTCGCGGGTGGCATTGGTGCTGGACCACAGGGCGCGCAGTTCTTCGCGCATGGTCACCATCTTGTCGAGCACGGGGTGCTCGGCGCGGGCCTGTTCCAACTGGGGCTGCACATCGGCCGGCACCTTGTCTGCGTCGCGGTGCAACCAGCGGCCAGCGGCCTTGATGGCAGAGATGTCGGCACCTTTGCTGCGCACGGCGTTGATCTCGCGTTGGCAAGCGGCGTGCACTTCACGGGCGTAACCGGCCATCACTTCGTAGCGGTTGGCGATGATGGCTTCCAGGGTTTTCTCGTCGGCCACGGCTTTGACTTCACCAAAAGCCATTTTGGGTGGCACTTTTTTGACCGTGGCCAAACCGAAGAACTGGAGGATGCTGATGTACATCCAGCCGATGTCGAACTCGTGCGGCTTGACCGACAACTTGGCCGAAGTGGGGTAAGTGTGGTGGTTGTTGTGCAACTCTTCACCGCCGATGATGATGCCCCAAGGCGAGACGTTGGTGCTGGCGTCGACCGCTTCGAAGTTGCGGTAACCCCACCAGTGACCCAGTCCGTTGATGATGCCGGCGGCCGTCACGGGCGTCCACACCATTTGAACCGCCCAGACCGTCAGGCCCAAGGCGCCAAACAAGGCCACGTCGATGATGAGCATCAAGCTCACGCCCAGGCGCGAACGGCCGGTGTAGACGTGCTTTTCCAACCAGTCGTTGGGGGTGTTGTGGCCGTAGCGCTCCAGGGTTTCTTTGTTCTTGGCTTCGGCGCGGTACAGCTCAGAACCTTCCAACAGGACTTTCTTGATACCGAACATGACTGGGCTGTGGGGGTCGCCCTCTTGCTCGCACTTGGCGTGGTGCTTGCGGTGAATGGCGGTCCACTCTTTGGTGACCATGCCCGAGGTCATCCACAACCAGAAACGGAAAAAGTGCGAAGGAATGGGGTGCAGGTCCAGCGAGCGGTGGGCTTGGTGACGGTGCAAAAAGATGGTGATGCTGGCGATCGTGATGTGGGTGAAGACCAAGGTCACGATCAGCACCTGCCACCAGGTGGCACCGGTCAGGCCGTGGATCAAGAAGTTGATCAGGCCGTCCCAGAGCATCAAAAGGGTGTCTGCCATCGAAAAAGTCATGTCTGTCCTTGTTGCCGCTCTTGTCAAGCGGTGCCAAAAATCGGCCCTGCCCCGATGGGCTGACCAGAACCCGTATTTTAAAGCCGGGGGGGTGATTCACCAAGGGGTGGACACCCTAAAAGGGCATTAGCCGGCCGGCTTCCTTCAAAAAAGCCGTATTTTTTGCTTTTTTTACGTCTTTTGCTGCCAAACAGCGGCGAAAAACCCGTCTGTCTGGTGCCGATGCGGCCACAAACGCAGCCAATCGCCCCCCTCACCGGCGCACAAATCACCCGCTGAGGCGACCTGTGCCTGCTCGAGCACCGAGCGCACCGGCAAGCGCACAAAGCCCGGGTGGGCGGCCTCGAAGGCCTGGGCGACCTGCTCGTTTTCCTCGGGTAAGAGGCTGCAGGTGGCGTACACCAGCCGCCCGCCGGGTTTGAGCAAGCGCGCCGCGCTCTTCAAAATGGCTTGCTGGAGCTCGGCTTGAGCGGCCACGGTGGCGGGGGTTTGGCGCCATTTCAGGTCGGGGCTGCGGCGCAGGGTGCCCAAGCCCGAACAGGGGGCGTCGACCAAGACACGGTCGATCTTGCCGGCCAAGCGCTTGATGCGCTCGTCGCGCTCGTGGGCGATGGCCACCGGGTGCACATTGGACAGGCCGCTGCGGGCCAAACGGGGTTTGAGCGCGTCGAGACGGTGGCCAGAGGTGTCAAACGCGTACAGACGGCCGCTGTTGCGCATGGCAGCGCCGATAGCCAAGGTCTTGCCGCCGGCCCCAGCGCAAAAGTCCACCACCATCTCGCCGCGCTTGGCGTCGAGCAGCAGGGCCAGAAGCTGCGAGCCTTCATCCTGCACCTCGACGTCGCCTTGTACAAAAGCGGGGACTTTGGCCAGCGAGGGCTTGCCTTGCAGGCGAATGCCCCAAGGGGAGTGCGGCGTGGCTTGGGCGCTCAGGCCCACCGCCTGCAGCTCGGCCAACACGGCTTCGCGCTTTTTCTTTTGGCTGTTGACGCGCAAATCCAAGGACGCGGGCTGGTTCAGGCTGGCGACCAAGGCGTCAAAGCCCTCGCCCACTTGGGCTTGGAGCGACTGCGCCAACCACTCGGGCAAGTTGTGGCGGTGCTGGGGCAGCCAGTCGGCCGGATCCACGGCGTCGCACTGGGCGAGCCAAGCTTTTTCGGGCTCGGTGATGGCGCCCAGCAAAAAGTCGCGCTCGGCGGCAAAACCCAAGATGGCCAGTCGGCGCCAGCGCGAGCCGCTGCCCGAACGGGCCAAGGCCTCGAACTTCAGGCGCTGTCGCAAGGCAGCGTAAACCGTGTCGGACAGGGTGGTGCGTTCGCGCGGGCCGAGGGATCGGTTCTCGCGGAAAAACCGAGCCGCCACGGCGTCGGCCGGATGGTCAAACTTGAACACTTGCTCGATCAATCGAGCGCTTTCTTCGAGGAGGGCTTTGGGGTGCATGGGGTGTATTGTCCCACCGGGGATAATCGAGATCTATGTCAGACATCGCACACCAGGTGAAGCGCCGCCGCACCTTCGCCATCATCTCCCACCCCGACGCAGGTAAAACCACGCTCACCGAGAAGCTCTTGCTGTTCTCGGGTGCGATCAACATCGCCGGTTCGGTCAAGGCACGCAAGGCCGCGCGCCACGCCACCTCGGACTGGATGGAGATCGAAAAGCAGCGCGGCATTTCCGTGGCCTCCTCAGTCATGCAGATGGAATACCGCGACTGCGTGATCAACCTGCTCGACACCCCCGGCCACCAAGACTTCTCGGAAGACACCTACCGCGTGCTCACCGCGGTGGACGCCGCGCTCATGGTGATCGACGCGGGCAACGGCGTGGAGCCACAAACCCGCCGTTTGCTGCAGGTTTGCCGCGCGCGCAACACGCCCATCCTGACCTTTGTCAACAAAATGGACCGTGAGGTGCAGTCGCCCCTGGACTTGATGGACGAGATCGAACGCGAACTCGGCATGACCGTGGTGCCCTTCACGTGGCCCGTGGGTATGGGCAAGACTTTTCGCGGTGTGTACGACCGCCGCACCGACCAGATGCGCGTGTTCGCGGCCGGTGAAGACCGCCGTGGTGGCGAAGAAGAGGTGCTCGCGGGTTTGGACAACGCCGACAGCTTGCAGCGCTTCGGCTCGGAATTCGCCCAAGCCAAAGACGAGCTCGAACTGGTCGCGGGCGCTTCGCCTACGTTTGACGAGGCCCAGTTTTTGAACGGCCAACAAACCCCCATGCTGTTCGGCTCGGCGGTCAACAACTTCGGCGTGCGCGAGGTGCTCGACGCCTTGGTGGACCTGGCCCCGCCGCCAGGCGAACGCACGTCCATTCAGCGCACGGTGCAACCCGAAGAGCCGAAATTCACCGGCGTGGTGTTCAAGATTCAAGCCAATATGGACCCCGCGCACCGCGACCGCATCGCCTTTGTGCGTTTGGCCAGCGGCCACTTTGTGCGCGGCATGAAGCTCAAGGTGGTGCGCAGCGGCAAAGACCTGCGCCCCAACACCGTGGTGAGCTTTTTGAGCCAGCGCCGCGAATTGCTGGACGAAGCCTTTGCCGGCGACATCATCGGCATCCCCAACCACGGGGTGCTGCAGCTCGGCGACACGCTCACCGAAGGCGAGAACCTGCAGTTCACCGGCCTGCCCTTTTTTGCGCCCGAGATCATCCGCAGCGTCGAAGTGGCCGACCCGCTGCGCAGCAAACAGCTGCGCGCCGGTTTGACCCAGCTTGGCGAAGAAGGCGCGATCCAGGTGTTTCGCCCAGTGGCCGGCTCGGTCTTGTTGCTCGGCGCGGTCGGCCAGCTGCAGTTCGAGGTGGTGGCGCACCGCTTGGAGCACGAGTACGGGGTCAAAGCCCGCATCATGAACAGCCCTTACCAAGTGGCGCGTTGGGTGACCTGCGCACCGGAAGACGGCGGCGAGGTGGAGCTGAAAAAATTCATCGACGCCAACAGCCACCGCGTGGCCTTGGACGCGGTGGACGCGCCCACCTTACTGGTGGACCACTTGGCGACGTTGCGCGCGGTCGAGGCGCAATGGCCAAAGATCAAATTCCACGCCATGCGCGAACACGCCGGCTTGGTGTTCCACCGCTCGATGTGATTCAGGTGTGCAGCCGCGAGTTCTTGGGCAGTTGGGTGACCAAAAACGCCATCTGATCGGCCAGGATGCGGCGGTTGCGCAGGATGAAGTCTTCCCACAGACTGGGCGTGTAAGGCGCGTACAGCAGTGGCATATGGGCTTGCTCGGGCGTGCGGTTGCCTTTGCGGTGGTTGCACGACTTGCACGCCGTCACCACGTTCATCCAGTGGTCTTGACCGCGTTGCCCCAAGGGGCGGATGTGCTCGCGGGTAAGCACGTCTTCATGAAAACGGTTGCCGCAATAACCGCAAACACAGCGATCGCGCGAGAAGAGTTTGCTGTTGGTCAGCGTGGGCATGGCGTCGAAGGGGTTGACCTTGGGCACCCCGCGCGTACCGATGATGGAGTTGATGGCGATTTCGGACTGCAAGCCCGTGACCGCGTTGTGCCCACCGTGGAACACCGCGATGCGTTCGCCCATTTCCCAGCGCACCTCATCCGCGGCGTAATGCAAGACCGCTTCTTCCAAACTGATCCAAGACTGGGGCAAGCCTTGGGCGGAGAGTTTCAACACCTTCACATCGGACTCCTTGTTGACCACGGGTCAGCGGCATCGCGTCTGAAAGGCCAACCGCTGGGGCGGCGGGCCGTGTGTCCAGCCATGTTCCAATATAGCAAGTATTGGTGACCCGCCTTTGACAACCCATGAACGACCACGACCTGCCCCCGCTGATCCAGACCCCGCCCGGCCTGTACCGCCACTACAAAGGCGGTCTGTACGAGGTGATCGACACGGTGCGCCACAGCGAGAGCCTGGAGCCCATGACGCTGTACCGCGCCCTGTATGGCCAGCGCGGCCTGTGGGTGCGCCCCGCGGCCATGTTCATGGAACGCGTGACCATCGACGGCGTGGATCAAGCGCGTTTCCAAGCGGTGTCCAGCGCCCCATGAAATCCATCGTCATCCTCATCTCCGGCGGCGGCTCCAACATGAGCGCCATCGTGCGCGCCGCGCAGGCCCAGCGCTGGGAAGCCCGTTGGGGGGCTCGGGTGAGCGCCGTCATCAGCAACAAGGCCGATGCAGGGGGTTTGGTGTTCGCGCGCGAACACGGCATCGCCACCGCGGTGGTCGATCACCGGGCTTTTTCCGAACAGCCTCAACCGCGCGAAGCCTTTGACGCCGCGCTGATGACCAAGATCGACCGCCACCAACCGAGCCTGGTGGTCTTGGCCGGCTTCATGCGCATCCTCACGCCGGGCTTTGTGGCGCATTACGAAGGGCGCTTGATCAACATCCACCCCTCGCTATTACCGGCCTTCCCCGGCTTGCACACGCACCAACGCGCCTTGGACGCGGGCTGCCGCTTCGCGGGCGCCACCGTGCACCGCGTCACCGCTGAGCTCGACCACGGCCCCATCTTGGCGCAAGCCGTGGTGCCGGTGCTACCCCACGACACGGCCGACACACTCGCCGCTCGGGTCTTGACCCAAGAGCACCGCATCTACCCCGAAGCGGTGGCCGCTTTGTTGCAGACCTGAACAACACCATGCAGATTTTTCGCGGCCTTCACCACCCCGAACTCGCCAGCCCATGTGCGCTTACCATCGGCAACTTCGACGGCGTGCACCGCGGCCACCAGGCCATGCTCTCGCTGCTGATCGGCGAGGCGCGCCAGCGCGGTGTGTCCAGCTGCGTCATGACCTTCGAGCCCCACCCCCGGGATTTCTTCGCCAAACAACGCCAACAACCCGAGCTCGCACCGGCGCGCATCGCCACCTTGCGCGACAAGCTCGAAGGCCTGCGCCGCTGCGGCGTGGACCAGTGCGTGATCATGCCCTTCAACAGCGCCTTGGCCACCCAAGCCCCCGAGCGCTTCATCGAAGACAGCCTGGTCGGCGCGCTCGGCGTGCGCTATGTGTTGGTGGGCGACGACTTCCGCTTTGGCGCGCGCCGCGCGGGCGACTACACGCTCTTGGACGCAGCCGGTGCCCGGCTGGGTTTTGACGTGGCGCGCATGCAAAGCTACGAGGTGCACAACACCCGCGTGTCCAGCTCGGCGGTGCGCCAAGCCTTGGGCGCGGGCCACATGGACGAGGCCGCCGCCCTGATCGGTCGGCCCTACAGCATCAGCGGCCACGTGGTGCGCGGGCGACAGCTCGGGCGTCAACTTGCCGAGAGCGCACCCGGTGCGGCCGACGGTTTTCGCACCCTGAACCTGCGCTTTGCGCATTGGAAGCCCGCGGCCAGCGGCATTTTTGTGGTGCAGGTCTTCGGTCTCATGCCCGACGGCAGCGCCCTGCCTGGCGTGGCCAATTTGGGCGTTCGTCCCTCGCTCGACCCCAACGACGTCAACGGCGGTCGCGTGCTGCTCGAAACCCACTGCCTGCAATGGCCCGAGGCCTTGCGCCAAGCCCTGCCCGGTGGGGAGGCCTACGGTAAAATCGTGCGTGTGGAGTTGCTGCATAAGCTGCACGACGAACTCAAGTACGACGGCCTGGACGCCTTGACCCAAGGCATCGCCAAAGACACCCAAGACGCCAGGGCATTTTTTGCCTCCATGCCCACAACCGCGAAACACAGCCCCCATGTCTGACCCGAAAAAAGCCCCGGCCCCGAGCCCGTACCGCGCCACGCTGAACATGCCCGACACGCCCTTCCCGATGCGGGGGGACTTGCCCAAGCGCGAACCCCAATGGGCCCAAGACTGGCACAGCAGCGGCCTGTACCAGCGCCTGCGCACCGCACGCCATGGCGCGCCGCTGTTCGTCTTGCACGACGGCCCGCCCTACGCCAACGGCAAGCTGCACATCGGCCACGCGCTCAACAAGGTGCTCAAAGACATGATCGTCAAGTCCAAGCAATTGGGCGGTTTTGACGCGCAGTACATCCCAGGCTGGGACTGCCACGGTTTGCCGATCGAAAACGCGATCGAAAAACTCCACGGCCGCAAGCTCTCCAGAGACGACATGCAGGCCAAGAGTCGCGCCTTCGCCACCGAACAAATCGACCAGCAGCGCGAAGACTTCAAGCGCTTGGGCGTGCTCGGCGACTGGGAGCGCCCCTACCGCACCATGGACTTTGCCAACGAAGCCGGCGAAATCCGCGCCTTCAAACGCGTCATCGAGCGCGGCTTTGTCTACCGCGGCTTGAAGCCCGTGTACTGGTGTTTTGACTGCGGCTCGTCCTTGGCCGAGTTCGAAATCGAATACGCCGACAAACAGAGCGACACGCTGGACGTGGCCTTTGAGTCGAACGACCCGAGCCACTTGGCCCAAGCCTTTGGCTTGCAGGCCCTGCCCGCGGGCAAAACCGCGTTTGCCGTGATCTGGACCACCACGGCTTGGACCATCCCCGCCAACCAAGCGCTCAACGCCCACCCCGAACTTGAGTACGCCCTGGTCGACACGCCCAAAGGGCTGCTGCTGCTGGGCGCGAATTTGGTGGAGAAGTGTTTGGAGCGCTACAGCACCACCGGCACCGTGTTGGCCACGGCCAAAGGTGAGGCCTTGCGCGGCCAGGTGTTCCGCCACCCGCTCTACGATCTCCCGGCCAGCGGCAACACCTACAGCTACCAACGCCTGTCGCCACTCTTCTTGGCCGACTACGTCAGCGACGGCGACGGCACTGGCATCGTGCACTCCTCACCCGCTTACGGCGTGGACGACTTCAACAGCTGCGTGGCCAACGGCATGGC
>CAMDCY010000042.1 GCA_945890705.1 Hydrogenophaga intermedia
GCCCTCCCGGCCAGACGAGCCGGGCAAACAGTCGGGTCTGGCACTGTTTTCTAAAACTGAAAGGGCGTTGAAATGAGCAAGTTGGTAGGTTTGGTTGGTTGGCGCGGCATGGTCGGCTCGGTCCTGATGGACCGCATGGTTCAGGAAAATGACTTTGACCTGATCGAGCCCCTGTTCTTCTCCACGTCCAATTCAGGCGGCAAAGCCCCCTCGATGGCCAAGAACGAAACCACGCTGCAAGACGCTTTCGACATCGAGCAGCTCAAGCGCTGCGAGATCATCATCACCGCCCAAGGTGGCGACTACACCTCTGATGTGTTCCCCAAGCTGCGTGCGGCCGGCTGGAACGGCCACTGGATCGACGCGGCCTCGACCCTGCGCATGGAAAAAGACGCGGTCATCATCTTGGACCCGGTCAACATGCCCGTGATCAAGAACGCGCTGTCTAACGGCGGGAAGAACTGGGTGGGCGGCAACTGCACCGTCTCCTGCATGTTGATGGGCGTGGGCGCCCTCTACAAAGCCGGTTTGGTGGAGTGGATGAGCACACAAACCTACCAAGCGGCCTCGGGTGGTGGTGCACAACACATGCGCGAACTGCTGACCCAATACGGTACCCTGAACGCCGAGGTCAAAGCCCTGCTGGACGACCCCAAGAGCGCCATTTTGGAAATCGACCGCATGGTCGTGGCCAAGCAGCGCGCCCTCACCGCCAACGAGACGGCCAACTTTGGCGTGCCGTTGGGTGGCTCGCTGATCCCTTGGATCGACAAGGACTTGGGCAACGGCATGTCCAAAGAAGAGTGGAAGGGCATGGCCGAGACCAACAAGATTTTGGGGCTCGGCGAGGCTTTTGGCTCTTCAGCCATTCCGGTCGACGGCTTCTGTGTGCGCGTGGGCGCGATGCGATGCCACAGCCAAGCCCTGACCTTCAAGCTGAAAAAAGACGTGCCTGTGGCCGACATCGAAGCCATGATCGCCGCCGACAACGAGTGGGTCAAACTGGTGCCCAACACCCGCGAAGCCACCATCCAAGACCTGACCCCCGTGGCCGTGACTGGCACCATGACGATCCCCGTGGGCCGTGTGCGCAAGCTGGCCATGGGCCCCGAGTACGTGGGCGCGTTCACCATCGGCGACCAGTTGCTGTGGGGTGCGGCCGAACCGCTGCGCCGCATGTTGCGCATTCTTTTGCAAGACTGAAAAACACTGGGGCTGAGAAGTTCAAGACTTACGTCAAAATACCTCACACAATGCTTTACCATTTGGTCAGTTGTCATTTCTAGAGGTTCATGTGTTCTCTCAGCCCCACCGCTCACCCGCCCAAACCCCATCCCACCGCACCTTGCAACGCTGGGCGCTCACCGCCACGCTGTTGGGCACCATCGCACTGACACCCCTGTCGGCATGGTCAATCACCTTGGGCGGTATGCGGGTTCAGTCTGCATTGGGCGAACCGCTTCGCGCCCAACTCAGCTTGGGACAACTCACCCCCGAAGAACTCAGCAGCATCAACGCGGGTTTTGCACCTGCCGCGGTTTACCAAGCGGCGGGCATCACGGCCAACCCCATTTTGGACAACGTCCAAATCAGTGTTGACGCCAGTGAACCCTCGAACGTCGTGGTCAACCTGACCAGCTCCAGCCCCATCAGTGAGCCCTTCTTGGACATGTTGCTCGAAATCAAATGGGCCTCGGGCAAGGTCGTTCGCGACTACACCTTGTTGTTCAACCCATCGACAGCGGTCGCGGCCACGGTGAGCACCGAACCCGTCATCGCCGCAGCGCCTGCCGTGACCGATCCTGCGGTGGCGTTGCCAGCCGCTACCTTGGTTGAACCAAACACCGCAGCCGGCCCCGTGGTCGATGCGGCGCCTGCAGCCCCAACGCCCGCGGCCGCAACCCCTGCTGCGCCCGAGCCGGCCCCAGCCGTGGCCGCCGCTGAACCCGCACCAACACCAACACCAACTCCAGCGCCCGAACCCGCGGCTCAAACAGCTACCGCCGTCGCTCAAGCCGCTCAAACGGCCCCGCAGCGTTTGCGCGTGGTGCGTGGCGACACCGCCGCGGCCTTGGCTCAAGCCAACCTGCCATCCGGGGTTTCCTTGGATCAAATGCTCCAAGCCATGCTGGCCGCCAACCCCAGTGCATTTGTGGACAACAACGTCAACCGTTTGAAGTCCGGCGCGCAACTGACCGTCCCCACCGCAGAGGAAGCCCAGGCCATCGACCCCGCGCAAGCCCGTCGATTGGTGATCGCCCAAAGCAAAGATTTCAACGCTTACCGCCGTGGTTTGGCCGCCAACGCGCCCACACCAGCGGTGAGCCCGGCAGCCCAAGTGGCGACCGGCGCCATCGAGACACAGGTACAAGACAAAGCCGAGTCAGCGCCCGTCCCCGACCAACTGACCTTGTCCAAAGGCTCGGTGGCCACCGGTGCCGAGGCCGAAGCCCAAATCGCGGCAGCCAAACAAGCCCAGGATGAGCAAGCCCAGCAAGCGGATCTGAAGCGCAACATCGACGAACTCAAAGCCTTGGCAGAAGCCACGCCCGGCGCCACCCCTCAGGGCACGACCCCCGCCGATAGCAGCAGCGGCCCCACGGTGGCCCCTGCACCCGAAGCCCCCGTCCCAGCACCGGAACCCGCACAGACACCCCCACCCGCCAGCGCCATCGAACAACTGATGGCCCAGCCATGGACCTTGCCCGCGGCCTTTGGCTTGCTGGCCGTGCTCATCGGTTTGGGCATCAGCCGCATGAGCCGCCGCCAACGCAGCGCACCCACCGAGGCTCCACTGGCCAACGCCCCCAGCCTCGCGGCCAACGACGACAGCTTGTCCCCAACCCCGGCCAATGGGCTGAACTTCAACCTCGATGACATCAACCTCGACCTGACACCCGCCAATCCACAAGCGTCCGAATCCGAAGGCGCCAACTCCGAAGCCCTGTTCACCAAATTCGAACTGGCCAAAGAGTTCTTGTCCTTGGGTGACCGCGTGGCCGCCAAGGCCTTGGCCGAAGAGGTGCAAGCCGACGCCACCGGCTTGCTCAAGCGCCGCGCCGAGCTGTTCTTGGCCGATCTGGGCTGATCCGGTTTGCGCATCGCTCTGGGCGTCAGCTACAACGGTCAAGGCTTTGAGGGCTGGCAGAGCCAGGCCAGCGGCCAGACCGTTCAAGACGCCTTGGAGTCGGCTTTGAGCCGCTTCATCGATCAAGGCCCGGTGTCCACCACCTGCGCTGGGCGCACCGACGCCGGTGTGCACGGCCTGATGCAGGTGGTGCACTTCGATACCGAGGTCGAACGCGCCGAATCCTCATGGGTGCGCGGCACCAACACCTACCTGCCCGACAGCGTGGCCATTCAGTGGGCACGCACCGTGCCCGACACCTTCCACGCCCGCTTTGACGCTCGCCGCCGGCGCTACGCTTATGTGCTCTTGTCTTCGCCGGTGCGCCCGAGCATCGAGGCTGGGCGCGTGGGCTGGGTGTTTCGCCCCTTGTCTTTGCCCGCCATGCAGGCCGGTGCGGCGCATTTGCTGGGCGAGCACGACTTCACCTCGTTTCGGGCCTCGCAATGCCAAGCCAAGTCGCCCATCAAGCAGATGGTGCGCATCGACATCCGTCAGCGCGGGCCTTACTGGTGTTTTGAGTTCGAAGCCAACGCGTTTTTGCACCACATGATCCGCAACATCATGGGTTGCCTGATCGCCATCGGCGCCGAGCAGCAGCAACCCGATTGGATGAGCACGGTGCTGCAAGCGCGCGACCGCGACGCCGCCGCACCCACCTTCTCCCCCGATGGCCTGTACTTTTTGGGACCGGTTTACGATGAGGGTTTGAACTTGCCCACCCAAACCGCGGCCTTCGACTGGCTGCCCCGTTAAGATCCACCATGCCGCACCGCACCCGCATCAAAATGTGCGGCCTCACCCGGGAGGTCGATGTGGACGCGGCCGTGCACGCTGGGGCCGACGCGATCGGTTTTGTGCTCTACCCGCCCAGCCCACGCTTCGTGGACGTGGCCCGAGCCGCCACCTTGGCCCAGCGCCTGCCGGCCTTCGTGACGCCGGTGCTGCTGTTCGTCAACGCCACCCCCAGCGACATCGCCCAAGCCGTGGCGGCCGTGCCCAACGCCGTGCTGCAATTCCATGGCGATGAAACCCCCGCCCAGTGCCAAGCCGCGGGTCGCCCCCACCTCAAAGCCGCCCGTATTCCCCCGGGTCCGGCCGGGTCGGGCTTTGATCTCCTAAAATACGCCCAAGACCACGCCGCGGCCCAAGCCGTGCTGCTCGATGCGCACGTTGATGGCTTTGGTGGCGGGGGTCAATCTTTTGACTGGACGGCATTCAATTGGTCACATCCGCTTCTAAACGCCAGCTCTCGCCTCGTTTTGTCTGGTGGACTCACGCCTGCAAACGTGACCGATGGCATACGTCGGGTTCGGCCTTGGGCCGTTGACGTGAGTTCGGGCATTGAAGCGCTCAGCGCCGATGGCCAAACGCTCAAAGGCGTCAAAGACCCCGCCCGGATGCAAGCCTTCGTGGCCGCTGTGATGGCGGCCGACACCTCCCCCGACCGCTCCGCCTGAGCGCGCCTTGCCCACCATGGGCCCAGCGCTCTGGCCCCAACTTCTGAAGCACACCATGAACACCTACCAACAACCCGACGCGCGCGGCCATTTCGGCATCTTTGGCGGCAGCTTCGTGAGCGAAACGCTCACCCACGCGATCGAAGAACTCAAAGAGGCGTACGCCAAGTACCAACACGACCCGCAGTTCATCGCCGAATTCAAATCCGAATTGGCGCACTTCGTGGGTCGCCCCTCGCCCATCTACCACGCCGCGCGCATGAGCCGAGAGACCGGTGGCGCACAGATCTTCCTCAAGCGCGAAGACCTCAACCACACCGGCGCGCACAAGATCAACAACACCATTGGCCAAGCCATGCTGGCCAAGCGCATGGGCAAGCCGCGCATCATCGCTGAAACGGGCGCGGGCCAGCATGGCGTGGCCACCGCCACCATCTGCGCGCGTTACGGCTTGGAGTGTGTGGTTTACATGGGCAGCGAAGACGTTAAGCGCCAAAGCCCCAACGTCTACCGCATGAAGCTCTTGGGCGCCACCGTGGTGCCAGTCGAGTCGGGCAGCAAGACCTTGAAGGACGCGCTCAACGAAGCCATGCGCGACTGGGTCGCCAACGTGGACAACACCTTCTACATCATCGGCACCGTAGCCGGCCCGCACCCCTACCCTATGATGGTGCGCGACTTCCAAAGCGTCATCGGCGAAGAGTGCATCAAGCAAATGCCGCAAATGCTGCGTGAGGCTGGCTGCACCAGCGAGCAACCCGATGCGGTCATGGCCTGTGTGGGCGGCGGCAGCAACGCCATGGGCATCTTCTATCCCTACATCCAGCACACCGGCACACGCCTGATCGGCGTGGAAGCCGCCGGTGAAGGCCTGGACAGCGGCAAACACTCGGCCTCGCTGCAAAAAGGCAGCCCCGGCGTGCTGCACGGCAATCGCACTTATGTGCTTCAAGACGACAACGGCCAAGTCACTGAGACCCACAGCGTGAGCGCCGGTTTGGACTACCCCGGCGTGGGTCCCGAACACGCATTTTTGAAAGACATCGGCCGCGCCGAGTACGTGGGCATCACCGACGCCGAAGCGCTCGAAGCCTTTCACTACCTGTGCCGCACCGAGGGCATCATCCCCGCCTTGGAGTCGAGCCACGCCGTGGCCTACGCCATGAAAATGGCCAAGGCCATGAAGCCCACCCAATCAATTTTGGTCAACCTCTCGGGCCGCGGCGACAAAGACATCGGCACCGTGGCCGACTTGTCCAACGCCGACTTCTACTGCCGCCCCAGCTGCCGAGGCCAATCGGTCAAAGGCGGCGAAGCCCCCGTTCGCTTTCAACCTTGAGATCGCCATGAGCCGCATCGAAACCACCCTCTCTGGCCTCAAGGCCCAAGGCCGCAAAGCCCTGATTCCCTTCGTCACCGCCGGTTATCCCTTTGCTGACATCACACCCGAACTCATGCACGGCATGGTTGCGGGCGGTGCCGACGTCATTGAATTGGGCGTGCCCTTCTCAGACCCCTCGGCCGACGGCCCGGTGATCCAGAAAGCCGGCGACCGCGCTTTGGCCATGGGCATTGGCCTGACGCAGGTCATTGCCATGGTGAGCGCATTCCGCCAAACCAACAGCAACACCCCCGTGGTGCTGATGGGTTATGCCAACCCGATCGAGCGTTACGACCAAAAACATGGCGAGGGCGCGTTTGTGCGCGACGCCTCGGCCGCGGGCGTGGACGGCGTGCTGGTGGTGGATTACCCGCCCGAAGAGTGCGAGGCCTTTGCCGCCACGCTGCGCGCCCACCAGATGGATCTGATCTTTTTGCTGGCCCCCACGTCCACCGACGCGCGCATGGCGCAAATCGCGCGCGTGGCCAGCGGCTACGTTTACTACGTCTCGCTCAAGGGCGTGACCGGTGCGGGCACGCTCGACGTCGGTCAAGTTCAGGCCATGCTGCCGCGCATCCGCGCGCACGTGAGCATTCCCGTGGGCGTGGGCTTTGGCATCCGCGACGCCCAAACCGCGCGCGCCGTGAGCGAGAGCGCCGACGCAGTGGTCATTGGCAGCAGGATCATCCAGATCATCGACGCCGAACCGCGCGAGCGCGTGGTGCCCGTGGCACAGGCCTTTTTGAGCGATATTCGACAGGCCTTGGACGCCTGATCTGGCTCCACCCGGCCATGGTTTAATTCAGCGCTGAAGGAGATTCCTATGTCTTGGCTTGAAAAGCTCTTACCCCCAAAAATCACGCACACCGACCCCAAAGAGCGTCGCAGCGTGCCAGAGGGTTTGTGGGTCAAGTGCCCCAGCTGCGAAGCGGTGCTCTACAAAACCGATCTGGAGAAAAACCAGAACGTGTGCCCCCACTGCAGCCACCACCACCGCATCGGTGCGCGTTCGCGCCTGAACGCGTTTTTGGACGCCGAAGGCCGCTACGAAATCGCCCAAGAGGTGGTGCCAGTCGACCCCTTGAAATTCAGGGACAGCCGCAAATACCCCGATCGCATCAAAGAAGCAATGGAGAACACTGGCGAGACCGATGCGCTCATCGTCATGGGCGGCTCGGTGCAGAGCGTCAACGTGGTCGTGGCCTGTTTTGAATTCGATTTCATGGGCGGCTCCATGGGTTCGGTGGTGGGCGAGCGTTTTGTGCGTGGCGTCGAAGAAGCCATCGCCCAAAAAGTGCCGTTCATTTGTTTCACCGCCACCGGTGGCGCGCGCATGCAAGAGGGCTTGCTCTCGCTCATGCAGATGGCCAAGACCAACGCTGCGCTCACGCGCCTGGCCAAAAAAGGCCTGCCCTATGTGAGCGTGCTGACCGACCCGACCATGGGTGGTGTGTCGGCCGGTTTTGCGTTCATGGGCGATGTGGTGATCGCCGAGCCCAAGGCGCTGATCGGCTTCGCCGGCCCGCGTGTGATCGAAAACACCGTGCGTGTGAAATTGCCCGAGGGCTTTCAACGCGCCGAGTTCTTGCAAACCAAGGGCGCGGTGGACTTCATTTGTGACCGCCGCGAGCTGCGCAGCACGGTGGCCAACACCTTGGCCATGTTGCAGCGCCAAAGCGCCGACGTGGTGGCGGCCGATTGAGCGACGCTTTTGCACCCGGATCGCGGCACACGGTGCCGCTGTTCCCGCTGCAAACCGTCTTGTTCCCCGGCGGGCATCTGCCCCTTCAAATCTTTGAGGTGCGTTACCTCGAGATGATTGGGCGTTGCCAGCAAGAACAAGCACCGTTTGGTGTGGTGGCCTTGGCCGAAGGTCGAGAAGTGCGCACGCCCTCGGGCTCAGCCGCGCGCTTAGAACCTGTTGGCACGCTTGCCCATTTGCAGCAATTCGACAAAGTCCAGCCTGCTTTGTGGCGCATCCAATGCCAAGGTCGCCAGCGGTTCCGCGTGTTGTCCAGCGAACAAAAGCCCAACGGCCTGTGGGTGGCCGATATCGAGGTTTTGACACCCGACCCTTGGGTGAGCGTGCCCCCCGACCTCACGGCCGCCCAAACGTCTTTGCAGGCCGTCTTGCAAAGCATGCAAGAGCAAGCCCCCGAGGTTTTGGCGGATTGGCCTTTGCAACCGCCCTTCGCTTGGACCGACAGCGGCTGGCTGGCCAACCGCTGGGCCGAGCTCTTACCCCTGCCCTTGGCCACACGACAGCAACTCATGTCGTTGGACAACCCCTTGTTGCGCTTGGAGCTGGTCTGCGACCTGCTCGAACAACACGGCGTGAACGGCTGAAGCCTGTTAAGGCAACAAAGCCAGCGCCTGCATGTAGCGCGGCGAAACCATCAGTTCATCCCAATCGGGCGCGGCTTGGGTCGGCAACAAAGCCAAACGGCGTTCTTCGCTGGCCGGGTTGGGTTGCCATTCGCGGTGCATCCACGCGCGCGACAGGGCTTCGATGGCCTCGTCGATGGGTGAGCCACCGTCCACCACCGATTGGTTGCACAAGAGCACCATGTCGCAGCCTGCGTCCAAAGCCGCCAAACTGGCTTGGGCAAAGCTCAGGGTTTGGCCTTGGATCTGGCGCGCCGCGGCCATGCTCAGGTCATCACTGAAGATGGCGCCGGTGAAGCCCAAACGCTGTCGCAACACCGCTTGGAGCCAACGCGCCGAATAACCGGCCGGACAGTTGTCCACCTTGGGGAAGATCACGTGGGCTGGCATGACGGCCTGCAAGCTCGCCGAGAGCCAAGCGTAGGGCAAGGCGTCGTCGGCCAAGATGGTGCTCAGGCTGCGCGTGTCCACGGCCAAGGCCACGTGGGAGTCGGCCTGGGCAAAGCCATGGCCGGGGAAGTGTTTGCCGCAATTGCCCATGCCGCTGAGCGCCAAGCCGTGCATGAGGCTTTGCGCCAACAAGGCCACGGTGCGGGGGTCGCGGCCAAAGGAGCGATCGCCGATGACGGCGCTGTCGCCATGGTTCAGGTCGAGCACGGGCGTGAAGCTCATGTCCACGCCGCAGGCTCGCAACTCGGCACCCAAGACATAACCGGTGGCCACGGCGGCGTTGGTGGCGCGCAGCACCGAAGCGCCGGCCATCTCACCACGGCGCTCGGGTTCGCTCCAGAGCGCGCCCAATGCCGCCATCGGTGGCAAGTGGGTGAAACCGTCGTTGCGAAAACGCTGCACTCGACCACCCTCGTGGTCGACCGCGATCAGCAGGTCCTCGCGCACGGCCTTGATGCCGCGGCACAGGGCCGTGAGCTGCTCACGCCCCTGCCAGTTGCGCCCAAACAGGATCACACCGCCCACCAAAGGGTGGGCCAGGCGCTGGCGGTCGGCATCGGTCAAGCCCAGGCCGGCCACATCGATGATCAAAGGGGCGTGCAGGTTCATGGGGTTCTCACAAAGGGTGGTGTTCGACCACCACCACGCTGGTGGCGTAATCGGTTTCGTCGCTGACGGTGACGTGGGCGCGCCAGCCCTGGGCTTCAAACCAGGTCTTGAGCTCGCCCGACAAACGGACATAGGGCTGGCCGCTGGGGTGATTGAGGATTTCGCAATCGCGCCAAGTCATGGGCATGCGCATGCCCAAACCCACGGCCTTGCTGAAGGCCTCTTTGGCCGAAAAGCGCGTGGCCAAGTAACGCACACCGCGCCCCGGCCAGCGCTGGCTGCGTTGCAGCCACACGCGCTGCTCGGCCTCGCCGAGCACCCGCTGCACAAAACGCTCGCCGTGGCGTTGCCAAGCGGCTTCGATGCGCCGCACGTCGCAGATGTCGTTGCCGATGCCCACGATCGTGGCGCTCAACTTCATGAGCGCTCCAAGCAGGCCAAATACGCCGCCACGGTGGCGCTGTAGCCGCGCTCCAAGGCGTCGGCCATCAGGGCGTGTCCGATCGAGACCTCGAGCACACCCGGCACCGCTTGGGCAAAGGCCGCGAGGTTGTCCAGGTTCAGATCGTGGCCGGCGTTCACCCCCAAGCCTGCGTCGATGGCGGCTTGGGCAGCCGAGGCAAAGCGTTGCAACTGCGCGGCGCGCTCTGGGGTGTTCCAAGCCGCGGCGTAGGGTTCGGTGTAGAGCTCCACACGGTCGGCACCCACGGCGCGTGCGCCGGCCATGGCCGGGGCGTCGGCGTCCATGAACAAGCTCACGCGAGCCCCCAGCGCTTGGGCTTGGGCAATCAGGGGGCGCAAGCGATCCGCGTCGGCCGGGAAAGACCAACCGTGGTCGCTGGTGAACTGGCCTTCGCTGTCGGGCACAAAGGTCAGCTGGTCGACCCGACCGCCCAAACGGACAACGGTTTGGGCCACGTCCATCAGGTTGTGAAAGGGGTTGCCCTCGATGTTGAATTCGCGCCCTGGCCATTCGCGCATGAGCTTGGCCAAGTCCCACACGTCTTGCGGGCGGATGTGGCGCTCATCGGGTCGGGGGTGCACGGTGATGCCGTTGGCGCCGGCGCTCAAACAGAGCTGCGCGGCGCGGGTCACCGACGGGATGCCCAAATGGCGGGTGTTGCGCACCAAGGCGACTTTGTTGAGGTTGACCGACAAAGCGGTGCGTATGAGATAAGTCATGTCGGGGCGCGGTTGAGGGCTTGAACGTCGAGCATCAGTTGGCGGGTTTTGAACACCTGCACCCCGCTATGGTAGTGCAGCAAGGTGCGCAAGGGTCGGCGCAAGGCTGCCTCACAAGTCGCGCACGCGGCCCAGAGGCCGGCGTCGGGCTCGCTGGCGTCGAGGGCGCTTTGCAACAGCAAAGCTTGTTCCCCGAACAAGGTGTGGGCCTCGTCGGCTCGGGCTACGCGCAAACCGTTTTCGGCGTCCAAGGCGTAGTGGCGATCGGCCTGCACCGGCGCCAAGGTGCTACCCTCGTGGGCCAAGTCGGGCAGCAATCCGGTTTCGCGCAAGAGCACCAGCTCAAAAGCACGCAACACCCAAGGCGCGGTACCCTGCCCGTTGGCGAGCAGCTGCACCGCACGGCGGTAGTGATCGAACAAACGCGGGTGAGGGTCGTCGCGGGCGAGCAAACGCATCAGCAACTCGTTGAGGTAGCTGCCCGCGAGCAAGGCGTCGCCGGTGGGCATGACGTGACCGCCTTGCCACTGGGCGGACTTCAGGGTGCGGACCTCAGCGTCACCGCCCCACGACAGGAGCAGCGGCTGCAAGGGCAGCAAGACTGGGCGGAATTGGGAGGTGGGGCGTTTGACCCCTTTGGCCACCAAGGCCATGCGACCGTGGTGGCGGCTGAACACCTCTAGGACCAGGCTGGCTTCGCTCCAGTCGTAGCGGTGCAGCACAAAGGCAGGTTCATCGGTGTAGCGGCGCAGGGCCATCACTCATAACCGAAGGAGCGCACGCGCGCGTCGTCGTCGGCCCAACCCGATCGCACCTTGACCCACAGCTCCAAGAACACCTTGCAGTCCCAGAGCTTTTCCAGCTCTTGGCGGGCCTCGGTGCCGATGCGCTTGAGCTTCTCGCCCTTGTCGCCAATCACCATGCCTTTGTGGCCTTCGCGCTCGACGACGATGGTCGCGGCGATGCGCTTCATTCGACCCTCTTCCTCGAACTTGTCGATGACCACGGTGGAGGTGTAGGGCAACTCGTCGCCGGTCAGGCGAAAGAGTTTTTCGCGCACCATCTCGCTGGCCATGAAACGCTCGCTGCGGTCGGTCAGGTCATCCGGTGCGGCCATCCACGGCTGCTCGGGCAGGTACTTTTCAAAAATCGCGAACAGGCGCTGGATGTCTTTGCTGTTCTTGGCCGACATGGGCACGAACTCGGCAAATGGGTGGCGCTCTTGCATGCTTTGCAACCAAGGCGCGAGTTCGCCTCGACGGTGCACCAGATCGAATTTGTTGGCCAGCAAAATGGCCGGCACATTGGCGGGCAACAAAGACAGCACCTTGGCATCGGCGGCGTTGAACTGCCCGGCCTCGACCACGAACACGATCAGGTCCACGTCGTTGACCGCGCCGAGCACGGTTTTGTTCAAGGCGCGGTTGAGGGCGTTGCCGTGGCGGGTTTGAAAGCCGGGCGTGTCCACGAACACGAACTGGCTGGCACCTTCGGTGCGAAAGCCGGTGATGCGGTGTCGAGTGGTTTGCGCTTTGCTGGAGGTGATGCTGATTTTTTGTCCGACCAAGGCATTGAGCAGGGTCGATTTGCCGACGTTGGGCTTGCCCACAATGGCCACATAACCGCAGCGCTGAGGCCCCGCCACTTCGGCCGCCTCAGTGGCCGGGGCGCGCACGCCGCCCAGGGCTTGGGCCAGCATGGCGTCGAGGTCGTTTTTGGGTGGCTTGGGGGTCGGTGTGTTCATGTCTCTTGAAGGTGTTCGAGCATCGCCGCCGCCGCGGCTTGCTCGGCGGCGCGGCGCGAAGCACCAATGCCCCGCTCGCAATGGCCCGTTTCTGTAATCAAGCATTCGACATCGAAGGTCTGGCGGTGGGCTTCGCCTTGGGTACCGACGACGCGGTACTGAGGCAGTTTCATCTTGCGCCCTTGCAACCATTCTTGCAAGGCGGTTTTGGGGTCTTTGCCCATGGCGCTCATCTGCGCGTTGAGCTCCAAGCCACTGAAGAGGCGGCGCACCAAGGCACTGGCGGCTTCAAAGCCAGCGTCGAGGTACACCGCGCCGATGATGGCTTCCAATGCATCAGCCAATATCGATGGGCGTTTGTGACCGCCCGAGCGCTTTTCGCCGTCGCCCAGTTTGAGCACTTGGGGCAAGCCCATGCGCGTGGCGATGTCGAACAAGGTCTCTTGTTTGACCAGGTTGGCTCGCACGCGGGACAAATCGCCTTCGGGCAGGTCGGTGAGCGACTCGAACAGCAGGGCCGAGACGGCCAAGCTCAGCACCGAGTCACCCAAAAATTCCAGGCGCTCGTAGTGGTCGCTGGAAAAGCTGCGGTGGGTGATGGCACGTTCCAACAAACGCGGCTGCTCAAACCGGTGCTGCAAGCGGTCTTGTAGGGCCAACAACTCCAAGCTCAAGCCCATGAGACCCCCTGTGGCGACACGTTCATTCAAACCCGCCGATGCGACCGAGGTCGCCAAAGTTCATCCAGACAAAGAAGGCCTTGCCCACGATGTGGCTCTCGGGCACAAAGCCCCAGTAGCGCGAATCCAGCGAGTTGTCGCGGTTGTCGCCCATCATGAAGTAGTGGCCCGCGGGCACCTTGCACACCACGCCTTCGGCGCTGTAATGGCAGGCCTCGCGGCCCTCAAACTCGCTGGCGCCCCCCACAAAGGCGGGGCGGGTGTCGTCGGTGAGCACGTTGTATTGGCGATCGACCAAGGTCTCGCGCCACTGCTGGCTGTAGCGCAGCGTATCGGCATCAAAAAACTCGGGCTGGGCTTGGGTATCGATGGCTTGTCCGTTGACGGTCAAGCGTTTGTTGAGGTAGGCCACTTCGTCACCCGGCACTCCCACCACGCGCTTGATGTAGTCGAGTGTGGGCTGGGGTGGGTAACGGAAGACCATCACATCGCCGCGCTGGGGTTCGTGGTTGTCGATGATTTTGGTGTTGACCACGGGCAAGCGCACGCCGTAGTGAAACTTGTTGACCAAGATCAGGTCGCCCACGCGCAGGGTTGGGATCATGGAGCCCGAAGGGATCTTGAAAGGCTCGAACAAAAACGAGCGCAAGACAAACACCGCCAAGATGACGGGGAACAAGCCCGCGGTCCAGTCCAGCCACCACGGTTGCTGCAACAGGGCTTGACGGGTCGCGGCGCTGGTGTCGGTGTCCACTTGGGTAATGCCTTGACGTGCAAACTCGGCGATGCGCTGGGCTTGGGCGGCGTCGGCATGCTCGGCGGCGCGGCGGCGCTCGGGCAAGAAGTAAACCTTCTCCAGCACCCAATACACACCGGTGACGACCACGGCCAGTAAGAGCAACAGCGCGAAGTTGCCCTCGAACAGGCCCAGGTACCAAGCGCCGGTGTACGACGCGAACGCGGCCAAGACCACGGCGGTAAAAGAGGACATGAGGGCGTTCATCAATCTTCCACCTGCAAAATGGCCAAGAAGGCTTCTTGAGGCACTTCGACCGAACCGATTTGTTTCATGCGTTTCTTGCCTGCTTTTTGTTTCTCAAGGAGCTTGCGCTTGCGGCTGATGTCGCCGCCGTAGCATTTTGCCAGCACGTTTTTGCGCAACGCCTTGATGGTTTCACGCGCGATGATGTTGCCACCAATGGCCGCTTGAATGGCCACGTCGAATTGCTGGCGGCTGATGATCTCGCGCATCTTGGCCGTGACCGCACGGCCGCGGTACTGCGACTGGCTGCGGTGCACGATGATGGACAGGGCGTCGACCTTCTCGCCGTTGAGCAAGATGTCCACCTTGACCACGTCCGAGGCGCGGTACTCTTTAAATTCGTAGTCCATGGAGGCGTAGCCGCGGCTCACGCTCTTGAGCTTGTCGAAGAAGTCCAGCACGATCTCGCCCAGCGGCATCTCGTAGGTCAGCATGACCTGCTTGCCGTGGTAGGCCATGTTCATTTGCACGCCGCGCTTTTGGTTGGCCAAGGTCATCACCGCGCCCACGTACTCCTGAGGCATGTACAGGTGCACGGTCACGATGGGCTCGCGAATTTCTTCGATGCGCCCCACCTCGGGCATCTTGGAGGGGTTCTCGACCTTGACCACCTCACCATCGGCGCGCTTGACCTCATAGACCACGCTGGGCGCGGTGGTGATGAGGTCTTGGTCGAATTCACGCTCCAAACGTTCTTGCACGATTTCCATGTGCAGCAGGCCCAAGAAGCCGCAGCGGAAACCAAAACCCAAGGCCTGTGACACCTCGGGTTCGTAGCGCAAGGCCGCGTCGTTGAGCTGAAGCTTTTCCAAGGCATCGCGCAGTTGGTCGTACTCGCTGGCCTCCGACGGGTACAAACCAGCGAACACCTGGGGCTGGATTTCTTTAAAGCCGGGCAGGGCCTCGGTGGCGGGACCGAGGTTGTTGGGCAGCTTTTTCTCTAGGGTGATGGTGTCGCCCACCTTGGCCGCGGCCAATTCCTTGATCCCCGCGATGATGTAGCCCACCTCACCCGCGTTGAGGGACTCGCGTGGCTGGTTGGCTGGAGTGAAGACACCCAAGTTGTCTGCGTTGTAAACGGCGTGGGTGGCCATCATGGTGAAACGCTCGCCCTTGAGCAAACGGCCGTCGACCACACGCACCAACATGACCACGCCCACATAGGTATCGAACCAACTGTCGATGATCATGGCGCGCAGCGGCGCCTCAGGATTGCCTTGGGGTGGCGGTATGTGGGCCACCACGGCTTCCAAAATCTCATCCACGCCCATGCCGGTTTTGGCCGAACAGGGGATGGCATTGGTGGCGTCGATGCCGATCACGTCCTCGATTTCCGCCTTGGCGTTGTCGGGGTCGGCGTTGGGCAGGTCCATCTT
>CAMDCY010000043.1 GCA_945890705.1 Hydrogenophaga intermedia
TGAACATTTACAACTGGCCCGACTACATCCCCGAAGGCATGATCGCGGCCTTCGAAAAAGAGACCGGCATCAAGGTCAACTACGACACCTTCGAGACCAACGAGGCTCTGCAGGCCAAGCTGGTGGCGGGCAACACCGGCTACGACATCGTCGTGCCCGGCACCACCTTTGCCCAGCCCCAAATCACCGCAGGTTTCTTCCAGCCGCTGGACCGCAGCAAGATCCCCAATTACAGCAACCTCGACGAGTCCGTCATGGCCGTCTTGACCAAGGCCGACCCCGGCAACCAACACTTGGTGCCATGGGCTTGGAGCTTCACTACCGTGGGCATCAACAAGACCAAAGTTGAAAAAGCCTTGGGCGGTATGGCCATGCCTGAGAACGCTTGGGACTTGGTCTTCAAGCCCGAGTACACCAGCAAGCTGAAGTCTTGCGGTATTGCGTACCTGGATTCGCCCACCGAGATCATCCCCGTGGCGCTGCACTACATCGGTAAGGACGCGTACTCCAACGATCCAGCCGACTACAAAGCCGCCACCGACATGTTGGCCAAGGTTCGCAAAGACGTTCGCATTTTCAGCTCGACCATGATCGATGACATCGCTGGCGGTAAAGCTTGCGTGGCCGTTGCTTGGGCCGGTGACGTGAACATCGCGGCACAGCGCGCCGTGGAGAACAAGTCCAAAGACGTGATCCAAGCCCTGTTGCCCAGCACCGGCGCTTTGTCTTTCTTTGACACCATGGCCATCACCAAAGACGCCAAGCACCCAGGCAACGCACACGCCTTCATCAACTTCTTCTTGAAGCCTGAGAACGGTGCTGCGATGGCCAACGAGATGAGCTACAACGCCGGCAACAAAGCCTCCCTGTCTTTGGTGGCGCCTGAGATGGCCGCCAACAAGACCATTTTTGTGGACGCCGCATACATGCCCAAGATGATCCAGCCCGCCAGCTGGACCAACGAAGCGCGTGAAGCCATGGCCAACGCCTACAACAGCTTCAAGCAAGGCAAGTAATTTCGGTTCACGCCGAAAACCAGGGCTGTTTGTACACGCCGTATGAACAGCCCTTTTTGTTTCTGATTTATTCGACGCACGGGGTTAACGAATGACACAGCCTGGGGCACAAGCGGGGTACTTGGTTACCGAAAAACTGGCCAAGCGCTTTGACGACGCGGTGGCCGTGGACGAGGTGTCGCTCTCGATAGGCAAGGGCGAGATCTTTGCGCTCTTGGGCAGTTCCGGCTGCGGCAAGTCAACCCTGTTGCGCATGCTCGCAGGCTTTGAGAAGCCGACCTCTGGTCGCATTTTGTTGGGTGGCCAAGACGTGGCGGCCATGGCGCCCTACGACCGGCCGGTCAACATGATGTTCCAGTCCTATGCGCTGTTCCCGCACCTGAACATTTGGGAGAACGTGGCCTTCGGTCTCAAGCGCGAAGGTTTGCCCAAAGACGAAATTCAAAAGCGCACCGACGAGATGCTGGCCTTGGTGCAGCTTACGCCCTACGCCAAACGCAAGCCGCACCAGTTGTCGGGTGGCCAACAGCAGCGCGTGGCTTTGGCCCGCAGCTTGGCGAAAAAGCCCAAGCTTTTGTTGCTCGACGAACCTTTGGGCGCTTTGGACAAAAAGCTGCGCGAGCAAACCCAGTTTGAGCTGGTCAACATCATTGAACAAGTGGGTGTGACCGTGGTGATGGTCACCCACGACCAAGAAGAGGCCATGACCATGGCCAGCCGCATCGCCATCATGAGCAAAGGGCGTGTGCTGCAGGTGGGCACCCCCGAAGAGATTTACGAGCACCCGCGCAACAAGTTCGTGGCCGACTTCATCGGCAACGTGAACCTGTTCTCGGGCAGCTTGACGGTGGACGAGCCCGATCGTTGTGCCGTCACCACCGCCTTGGGCGAGATGCACGTGGGCCATGGCGTGAGCGGCACGCTCAACATGCCGGTGACCCTAGCGGTGCGCCCCGAGAAAATCGAAGTCAGCAAAACCCGCCCCGATGCGAACATCAATGTGTTCACTGGACAGGTCAAGGAAATTGCGTACTTCGGCTCGTACAACACCTACATCGTCAAGGCCAGCGATGGCAGCAAGGTGAAGATCACCGAGGCCAACACCTCGCGCCATGAACTCTCTGACATCACGTGGGAGGACACGGTGTTCTTCTGGTGGAGCGACAGCGCCGCTGTGGTGTTGCGCGACTGACGCCAAAGGAGCCCATGGTGAGCACCCCCATTTCCATGCCCGGCAAACGCTTCGTCATTGGCGTGCCCTATGTGTGGCTGTTCGTGTTTTTCTTCCTGCCGTTCCTCATCCTGCTCTACATCAGCTTTGTGGACATGGGCGAGAGCATCCACCCCTTCAAGCCGATCTGGGACACCGAGACCGGTTTGCTGTCGCTGAAATACGAGAACTACACCACCATCTTCAAATCAGAGGAGGGTGGTTGGTTTCAGACGCTCTACATCGAGGCCTATGTGCGCTCGGTTTGGTACGCCTTGTGCACGGCGGTGTTGTGCTTGGTCTTGGGCTATCCGTTTGCTTATTTCATTGCGCGTTCGCCGGCCAGTGTTCGCCCCGCGCTCTTGATGATGGTGATGCTGCCGTTTTGGACATCGTTCTTGCTGCGCGTGTACGCGTGGAAGGGCATCTTGGCCGACCAAGGTGTGGTCAACCAAGTGTTCATGGCCGTGGGTTTGACGAGCGAGCCGATCCAGATGCTCTACACCGACGTGTCGCTGCTGGTGGGCATGGTCTATGTGTACTTGCCTTTCATGGTGCTGCCGCTGTACGCCAACTTGGTGAAGATGGACTTCCGCTTGCTTGAGGCCGCTTACGACTTGGGCGCCTCGCCGTTCAAAGCGTTTTGGCTCATCACGGTGCCGCTGTCCAAGGCCGGCATCATCGCGGGCTTCATGTTGGTGTTCATCCCGTCCGTGGGTGAGTTCGTGATCCCCTCGCTCTTGGGTGGTCCTGAAAACATCATGATCGGTCGGGTGGTTTGGGACGAGATGTTCACGAGCAACAACTGGCCCCGCGCCACGGCCTTGGCGGTGGTGATGATCGGTGTGATCGTGGTGCCACTGGCCTTCTACTACCGCAACAAAGAATGATGGCCCCCGCCTGGAGCGATTGAGATGCAAGCCTTTTTTGAAAAACACTTCGGTAAGTTTTGGCTGGTGGCGGTCTTCTTGTTCCTCTACCTGCCCCTGATGTTCATGGTGGTGTTCTCGTTCAACAGCACCCGACAAGACGCGGTGTTCACCGGTTTTTCTTGGCGCTGGTACGAGGCGCTGATGCGCGACACCAAGATCGTGGAAGGCTTTTGGTTGTCCATCAAGGTGGCGGCGATCACGGGTGTGTTGTCGGCCACGCTGGGCACCTTCGCGGCCTTTGTGTTGGTGCGCTACCGGGCTTTCTTGGGACGCACGGTGTTCTCGGGCATGGTCAACGCGCCTTTGGTGATGCCTGAGGTGGTGATCGGTTTGTCCTTGCTGCTCTTGATGGTGGGTTCGCAAAACCTGTTTGGTTGGCCGCAGCGCGGCATGCTCACGATCATCTTGGGACACACCCTGCTGGGCATGGCGTACGCCATGGTGGTGGTGCAGTCGCGCTTGCTGGAGATGGACCGATCGATTGAAGAGGCCGCCATGGATTTGGGCGCGCGCCCACACCAGGTGTTTTTTTTGATCACCCTGCCCAACATTTTCCAAGCCATCTTGGCGGCGTTTTTGTTGTCCTTCACCTTGTCGTTTGACGATGTGGTGATTTCGGAGTTCTTGTCGGGCCCCGGTGTCAACACCTTGCCGCAAGTGATTTTTGGTTATGCCCGACGCGGCATCAACCCCACGATTTACGCCGCCGCCACCTTGCTGATTGTGACCGTGACCATCGTCATCGTCAGTTACAGCGTGTGGGTGGCGCGCAGCACGCGCCGCCGGGAGCGTGAAATGGCCGCCGCTGCACGCCAGTGACGCGGCCCCCGCGCACCGCGCGCATGAGACAGACAACCCCAACTGGACCTTTACATGACAAGCCACACGTACGACGGCCGCGCCTTCATCAATGGTGAACGCGTTGGCGCCCGGGACGGGCAAACCTTTGACAACCTCTCGCCCGTGGACGGCCGCTCTTTGGGCGCGGTGGCGCGCTGCGGTGTGGCCGACATCGACGCGGCGGTGGCCGCCGGCCGTCAAGCCTTTGAGGACCGCCGCTGGTCCGGCTTGGCACCCGCTCAGCGCAAGCGCGTGATGATCCGCTTCGCTCAAGAGCTGCTCGACCATGCGGATGAGTTGGCGTTGACCGAAACCTTGGACATGGGCAAGCCTTTGAAGTACGCCCGCGCGGTGGACGTCAACAGCGCGGCCAACTGCATCCGTTGGTACGGTGAGGCCATCGACAAGGTGTACGACGAGATTGCACCCACGGCCAGTACGGCCTTGGCGCTCATCACCCGTGAGCCTGTGGGCGTGGTGGGCGTGATCGTGCCGTGGAACTACCCGCTCATCATGGCAGCGTGGAAAATCGCGCCGGCTTTGGCTGCGGGCAACTCGGTGGTTTTGAAGCCCAGCGAAAAATCCCCTCTCACGGCCTTGCGCTTGGCCGAGCTGGCTTTGAGGGCGGGCATTCCTGCGGGTGTGTTCAACGTGGTGCCGGGTTACGGACCAGAAGCCGGTTCGCCCTTGGCCTTGCACATGGACGTGGACTGCATCGCGTTCACTGGTTCGACCCGCGTGGGCAAACAGATCCACGTCATGGCCGGTCAGAGCAACCTTAAGCGTGCTTGGACCGAGTTGGGTGGCAAGTCGCCCAACATCGTGTTCGCCGACTGCCCCGACTTGGGCCGCGCGGTGCAAGCCGCGGTGGGCAGCATCTTCTTCAACCAAGGCGAGAGCTGCAACGCGCCTTCGCGCTTGTTTGTGGAGGCGTCCATCAAAGACGCGTTCATGGAGCGTGCGCTGGCCTTGGTGCCCAACTACCAACCGGCCAACCCTTTGGAGTCTTCCACCGTCATGGGCGCCATCGTCGATGAGGTTCAACTCAACAACGTGATGCGCTACATCGGCTTGGGCGAGTCCGAAGGCGCGCGCTTGGTGGCCGGTGGCCAGCGGGTGCAACCCGTGGCCGGTGGCTGTTATGTGCAGCCCACCGTGTTCGATGGCGTGACGCCGTCGATGACGATCGCCCGTGAAGAAATCTTTGGCCCGGTCTTGTCGGTGCTCAGCTTCACCGACGTGGCCGAGGTGGTGCGCCAAGCCAACGCCAGCGAATACGGCTTGCAAGCCGGTGTGTGGACGCGCGACCTGAACAAGGCTCACGGCGTGGCCCGTGCTCTGCGCGCCGGCACGGTGCACGTGAATCAGTACGACGAGGACGACATCACCGTGCCGTTCGGTGGTTTCAAGCAAAGCGGGGTGGGGCGCGACAAGTCTCTGCACGCGTTTGATAAGTACACCGAAACCAAGACCACCTGGATCCGCATCGACAGTCCCGTGTGAGCCTTTTCGCTTTGCGATAATGAGCCATCTTGTTTGGCCCTGGGCCCTACCCATTCCATGTTGGTGTTTGCCGTGTTGCCCTTGTGGCTGTTCCGCTTCTTGGGTTTGTTGACGGGCTTGATTTTGCTCGTCTTCGCCTTCGATCGCCGCCGCGTGGCTTGGCGTAATTTGTCCTTGTGTTTTCCCGGGCAACCGGTTTCTCACCGCGCATGGTGGCTCACGGTGAACTTTGTGTGTTTTGGGTGCACTTTGTTTGATCGGTTTTGGTTGTGGCACGCTCCCTTGAGTACCTTGGATAGCCGCATCCGCTTTGAGGGTGATTTGTCTTCTCTGCAAGGCGAAGAGCCCCGTGTGGTTTTTGTCCCCCATTTCATGGGTTTGGACGCTGGTGGCCTGTGGCTGACCAGCCGTGTGAAACGGCCTTGGCTGGTGATGTATTCGCGCCAACGCGTGCGCTGGGTGGACCGTTGGATGCTCAATGGCCGTCGCCGGTTTGGCGCGGTCTTGGTGGCGCGCAGCGAAGGTGTGCGGCCATTGTTCAAGTGTTTGCGCAATGGGGGCCTGTTGCACTTTTCACCTGACATGGATTTGGGTCGGCAACAGTCTTTGTTTGTGCCGTTCTTTGACGTGTCCACCGCGACGGTGCCCGCCTTGCCACGTTTGTCGTCCATGGCCCAAGCACCTGTCATGGCGCTGCTCACCCGTGTGACTTGGGCTGGTTACACGGTTCGTTTGCTGCCGGTGTGGGACAACTACCCCACGGGCAACGAAGAACAGGACGTTCGCGAAATGAACGCCCGTTTGGAAGGCTATATCCGCGAGATGCCGGCGCAATATTACTGGCCGCACCGCCGATTCAAGACCCGACCCGAAGGTCAGCCGCCCATCTACTGAGCGGTCAGGCTCAATCGGCTTTTTTGACCGAGCAGGTGTTCAAACCCAACAAGGCATAGGGTGGGCACCGGCCCAGGGTACCGGTCAGCAAAGGCACCACGCCAATCCAACCCCACACGCCAATGGCGCCGGTGGCGGCCGCAGCGATCAAAGCCAAGCCCGCAACGATGCGGATGGTGCGGTCAAGACTGCCGACGTTTTGGTTCATGTGAATACTCCCAGGTTAAAAGACCATTGGACTCCCATTGCTGCTGCTTGGGCTTGACATCTGTCAAGCCGAGCGCGGTTGGGTGAGCCGCTCCAGTTCGCCAAGCCAGTGTAAGGCCGATGCCGCGTCGCTGCGGCACATCGTTTCGCTCGGTTGCAATGAGCCGCAGACGGCCGGGCGCTCGGGCTGGCCAAAGAGCGCGCATCGCCGCTCGACGGTCAGGTGCGGGCAGGGCACGCCTGCTGGTTTGCCGTGGGGCAGTCCCGGCATGGGGCTGCTGATGGACGGGGCGATGCAGCAGGCGGCGCAGTGGGGGCGACATTCAAAACTCATGCGCCATTGTGACCGGGTGTGCGTGCGCATAGTCCCACCGCTAAAATACCGCGCTGCACCTTGCTTTGTGCACAGGGCCTTTACGGGCCACCCCGGCGCGGGTTGCGCCCACTTTGGACGGGCCAGGCCCGCTTAGCTCATGTTGTATCCCGAAGAATTTGATGTGATCGTTGTGGGTGGCGGTCATGCCGGCACCGAGGCGGCGTTAGCATCGGCCCGCATGGGTTGTCGTACTTTGTTGTTAACACACAACATCGAGACCTTGGGCCAAATGAGCTGCAACCCGTCCATTGGCGGCATCGGCAAAGGCCATTTGGTCAAAGAGGTCGACGCCTTGGGTGGTGCCATGGCCTTGGCCACCGACGAAGGTGGCATTCAGTTCCGCATCCTCAACAGCAGCAAAGGCCCCGCCGTGCGCGCCACCCGGGCACAAGCCGACCGAGTTTTGTACAAAGCCGCCATCCGCCGCGTCTTGGAGAACCAGCCCAATTTGTGGCTGTTCCAACAGGCCGTGGACGACCTGTTGGTGGAGGGCGATCGCGTGGTGGGTGCCGTCACCCAGGTCGGTGTGCGCTTTCGCAGCCGCACCGTGGTGCTCACCGCCGGCACTTTTTTGGACGGTAAGATCCACGTGGGTTTGAACAATTACGCCGCCGGTCGGGCCGGTGACCCACCGGCCGTGAGTTTGTCGGCGCGGCTCAAAGAATTGAAGTTGCCCCAAGGCCGCCTGAAAACCGGCACACCCCCGCGCATCGACGGGCGCAGCATCGATTATTCGAAGTGCACCGAACAGCCCGGCGACGGCATGCCCGGCTCCGACACCGCAGACCGTCCGGTGCCCGTGTTCAGCGTCATGGGCCGGACCGAGATGCACCCGCGCCAAGTGCCGTGCTGGATTACCCACACCAACGAGCGTACCCACGACATCATCCGCTCCGGCTTTGACCGCAGCCCCATGTTCACCGGCCAGATTGAAGGGGTGGGGCCGCGCTACTGCCCCAGCGTGGAAGATAAGATCAACCGCTTCGCCGACAAGGACAGCCACCAAATTTTCTTGGAGCCCGAGGGCCTGACGACCCACGAGATTTACCCCAACGGCATCTCCACTAGCCTGCCGTTTGACATTCAGCTTGCCCTCGTGCGCAGCATGGCCGGTATGGAGAACGCCCACATCTTGCGCCCGGGCTACGCTATCGAGTACGACTACTTTGACCCGCGCTCGCTCAAAAACAGTTTCGAGACACGCCAGATCCAAGGCCTGTTCTTTGCTGGCCAGATCAACGGCACCACCGGTTATGAAGAGGCCGCGGCTCAAGGTTTGTTCGCGGGTGTGAACGCCGCCCTGCAGTGCCGGGGCGAAGCCGCGTGGTTGCCCGGACGTGACCAAGCCTATTTGGGCGTGATGGTCGACGACTTGGTGACCCAGGGCGTCACCGAGCCTTACCGCATGTTCACCAGCCGAGCCGAGTTCCGTTTGCAGCTGCGAGAGGACAACGCCGATGCCCGGCTGACCGAAGTGGGGCGGGGCATGGGTTTGGTGGGCGATGCCCAATGGGATGCTTTCTGCCGCAAGCGCGACGCTGTTTCACGTGAAACAGAGCGCCTCAAGTCGGTCTGGGTCAACCCCCGCAACCTGCCCGAGTCGGAGTCGGTTCGGGTTTTGGGCAAAGCGATCGAGCATGAGTACAACCTGTTCGACTTGCTGCGAAGACCGGGTGTGGGCTATGCCGACCTGATGTCTTTGGACGGCGGTAAGTACGCCGATGGCGAGAATGTTTCACGTGAAACCTGGGGCGATCAAACCGAGGTCATCCTGGAGCAGGTGGAAATCGCGGCCAAATACTCGGGTTATATCGAGCGGCAAAAGGACGAAGTTGAGCGGGCGTCGAACCACGAAAACATGAAGCTGCCCCAAGACTTGGACTACCTGTCGGTGGGTTCTTTGTCCTTTGAGGCGCGCCAAAAGTTGGCCAAGCACCGACCCGAAACCTTGGGTCAGGCCTCCCGCATCAGCGGCATCACGCCCGCCAGCATCTCGCTTTTGCTCATCCACTTGAAGAAGGGCGGCTTCAAGGGCTTTGCCAAAACCCCGGTGCCGGAGGCGCAGGCATGAGTGTCGGCCATGAGCGCTCCGTACTGGAGGCGGGGCTCAAGTCCTTGAAGTTAAATTTGTTGCCTTCGCAGGTGGATGCTTTGTTGGCCTACATGGCCCTCATCCAGAAGTGGAACAAGGTTTACAACCTGACCGCTTTGCGCTCGTCGGATGAGATGTTGACCCACCACTTGCTCGACAGCTTGTCGGTGGTCTTGCCCCTCCGCGCCCAGCTCAAGGCTATGGGTTTGACTCAGGGCAAACTCTTGGATGTGGGTTCGGGCGGTGGTTTGCCGGGCGTGGTCTTGGCCATCGTCATGCCGCAATGGCGCATCACCTGTGTGGACACCGTGGCCAAAAAAGCCGCGTTTGTCCAGCAGGTTTCGGCCAGCTTGGCCTTGCCCAATTTGCGCGGTTTGCACGCCCGGGTGGAGTCGCTGCGGTCTGACGCTGGGGAGGGCTTCGACGTGGTGGCCTCGCGCGCCTTTGCCTCGTTGTTGGATTTTGTGAACTGGTCCACCGAGGCCTTGCTGCCGCATGGGGTGTGGATGGCCATGAAGGGCAAGTTGCCTACCGAAGAAATGGCCGCTTTGCCCACCCATGCACAAGTGTTCCACGTGGAACCATTGCACGTTCCCGGCCTGGATGCCGAGCGATGCGTGGTGTGGATGCGACCCAGCGCCCAGAGCGCCTGAGCAAGTCACGTAAACTCGGGGCCAGAGGATCACATCACATGGCCAAAATATTTTGTGTCGCCAACCAAAAGGGCGGCGTCGGTAAAACCACCACCACGGTCAATTTGGCCGCTGCACTGTCCAGCATCGGCCAACGCGTCTTGATGGTCGACTTGGACCCACAGGGTAACGCGACCATGGGTTCGGGCATCGACAAGCGTGAGATGAAGCTCTCGGTGTACGACGTGTTGCTGGAGTCCGCAACCATCGCAGAAGCCGCGGCTTGGTCGGAGTCTTGCCGCTACCATGTGTTGGGCGCCAACCGCGAACTCGCAGGCGCCGAGGTGGAGTTGGTGGATTTGGAGCGCCGCGAGAAACGGCTCAAGCAAGCTTTGTCGAGCGTGCTGGACCAATACGACTTCATCCTGATCGATTGCCCGCCCAGCCTGTCCATGCTCACCCTCAATGGTTTGTGTTCGGCACATGGCGTGATCGTGCCCATGCAGTGCGAATACTTTGCTTTGGAAGGTTTGACCGATTTGGTCAACACCATCAAGCAGGTGCACGCCAACCTCAACCCCGATTTGCAAATCATCGGTTTGCTGCGCGTCATGTTCGACCCGCGCATCACCTTGCAACTGCAGGTGAGCGATCAACTTAAGGCGCACTTTGGCGACAAAGTGTTTGATGCCGTCATTCCGCGCAACGTGCGTTTGGCCGAAGCGCCGAGCTACGGTTTGCCGGGCGTGGTGTTTGATCCGGCGGCCAAGGGCAGCCAAGCCTTTGTGTCTTTTGCCACCGAGATGGTGCAGCGCATCCAAAAGATGTGAGCACGACCCCGATGAACGTGTTGACCTTGCCGGGCTGGCAGTGCAGCGGGCCTTTGCATTGGCAAAGCCGCTGGGAGGCTTTGCACGGCTATACCCGTGTTGAGCAGCACGACTGGCTAGCGCCCAAACGCGGCGACTGGATTGTCCGGCTCGAAGAGGTGGTCTTGTCGTGCACCGGGCCCGTGGCCCTGGTGGCCCACAGCTTGGGCTGCTTGCAAGTGGCCGCTTGGGCCGCGCACTCCAAATACGCCAACCGGGTCAGTGCTGCATTATTGGTAGCTCCTGGAGATAGTGAGCGCTCACAAGAGATTGAACACCTGCGGAGCTGGCGCCCAATCGTCCGCTCGCGTTTGCCTTTTCGCAGCGTCTTGGTCAGCAGCCAAAACGACCCGTTTTGCAGCGCCGAGCGCGCCGCGCAAATGGCTGTCGATTGGGGTAGCGAGCATTGGGTCTTGGGCCCTTATGGACACATCAACGCCGACAGCGGCTTGGGCGATTGGCCCGAAGGCCACCGCCGATTCACCGATTTTTTGAAAGCATGAACATGGTCACCAAAAAACCCAAAGGCCTTGGCCGCGGACTCGAAGCCCTGTTGGGCCCCAAGGTGGCACAAGCTACGTCACCCGAGGCACAAGACAACCAAGGCCTGCCATCGCAGCTGCCGCTGACGTCGATGGTCGCGGGCATGTACCAGCCACGCACGCGCATGGACGAAGGCGCTTTGTACGAGCTGGCCGAGTCAATCAAGGCCCAAGGCATCATGCAGCCGATCTTGGTGCGCCAACTCAGCGAAGGCCCCAACGCCGGCAAGTACGAAATCATCGCCGGTGAGCGCCGCTTCCGCGCCAGTCACTTGGCTGGTTTGACGCACGTGCCGGTACTCGTGCGCGACGTGCCCAACGAGGCCGCGGCCGCGATGGCCTTGATCGAGAACATTCAACGCGAAGACCTCAACCCGCTGGAAGAGGCGCAAGGTTTGCAGCGCCTGATCAAAGAGTTTGGTTTGACGCACGAGCAAGCCGCTCAAGCGGTGGGCCGCTCGCGCAGCGCCGCGAGCAACCTCTTGCGTTTGTTGATGCTGGCCGAGCCGGTGCAGTCTTTGCTCATGGCGGGCGACATCGACATGGGCCACGCGCGCGCTCTGTTGTCATTGGACAAGGCCGCACAAATCACCGCCGCCCAGCAAGTGGTGGCGAAAAAAATGTCGGTGCGCGAAGCCGAAAGCTTGGTGAAAAAGCTCGGTGCCGAATTCAGTTTGGCGCCACAAAAGCTGACCAAAGAAAAGTCACGCGACATCCGCCGCGTGGAAGAAGAGCTGTCGGACCTCTTGACCGCCGAGGTCGAGGTTCGCGTGAAAAAACGCGTCAAGCGCCGCGGCCGAGTGGAGGAGATGGGCGAGCTCTCGATCCAGTTCGGTTCACTGGAAGAGCTCAACGGTTTGATCGACCGTTTGCGCGGCAAGCCTTAAAGGGTCAGCGCGTCAAGCACTGAAAATTTTGCCGGGGTTCATGATGTTGTTCGGATCCAGCGCCTGCTTGATCGCGCGCATCATGTCCACCGCACCGTCCCCCGCTTCTTGGCGCAAAAACCCCATTTTGTGCAGGCCCACGCCGTGCTCACCGGTGCAGGTGCCGCCCAAGGCCAAGGCGCGTTCGACCAATTGGTGGTTCAGCGTTTCGGCGCTTTGACGCTCGGCGGCGCTGTTGGGGTCGATCAGGTAGCCCATGTGGAAGTTGCCGTCGCCCACGTGGCCGACCAAGAAATACGGCAGACCTGAGGCATTGGCTTCGTCGACCGAGGCCAAGATGGCGTTGGCCAACTGGCTGATGGGCACACAGGCGTCGGTGGTGATGGCGCGGCAACCAGGGCGGCTTTGGATGCCCGCGAAATAAGCGTTGTGCCGCGCCGTCCACAAGCGCGTGCGCGCCTCGGGTGTGGTCGCCCATTCAAAGGCTTGACCGCCGTTGTCGGCCGCGATGTCCTGCACGGTTTGCGCTTGTTCTTCCACGCTGGCCGGTGAGCCGTGGAACTCCATGAGCAACATGGCCTCTTCGCGCAGCCCGAGTTTGGCTTGCGCGTTGACCATGCGCACCGTGTTGTCGTCGAGCAGTTCGCAGCGGGCGATCGGCACACCCATTTGGATGATTTCGATGGTGGTGCGAACAGCCTCTTCGATGCTGGGGAAGGAGCAGGTGGCCGCCGAGATGGCTTCGGGCAAGGGGTACAGCTTGAGCGTGATTTCGGTGATCACGCCCAGCGTGCCTTCACTGCCCACCATCAGGCGCGTGAGGTCATAACCCGCGCTGGATTTTTTGGCGCGTGTGCCAGTGCGGATCACCTCGCCGCTGGCCGTGACCACTTCCAGCGCCAACACGTTTTCGCGCATGGTGCCGTAGCGCACGGCGTTGGTGCCGCTGGCGCGGGTGGCGCTCATGCCGCCGATGGACGCGTCGGCGCCGGGGTCGATGGGAAAGAACAGGCCTTGGTCTTTGACGGCCTCATTCACGGCCTTGCGCGTCACACCGGGTTGTACGGTGACGGTCAGGTCTTCGGCGTTGATGGCGACCACGCGGTTCATGCGACTGACGTCCAGGCTGATGCCGCCTTGGATGGCCAGCAAATGGCCCTCGAGCGAGGAGCCCACGCCAAAGGGGATGACGGGTGTGCGGTGCTCAGCCGCTAAGCGCACGGCGTCTTGCACGTCTTGGGTGGACTCGGCGAACACCACGGCCGAGGGCGGCGGCACGTGGGTGAAGGCGGACTCGTCGCGCCCGTGCTGTTCGCGCACTACCATCGCGGTGGAGCATTGCGCACCAAAGCGTTCACGCAAAGCTGCGATCAGTGCCTGGGGCACTTCACGCAACACAACCTGTGGTTCCAGCAGGGCATTGGCGATGGGGGCATTCATGAGCGTCTCCTGAGGTCGGATAATGGCCCATTATCGACAAAGACACGCAGGAGCACCACATGGGCAACCGCCTCACTCAAATCGCCACCCGCACGGGTGATGCTGGCACCACTGGCCTAGGCGACAACTCCCGCGTGTCCAAAAACAGCTTGCGTGTGCACGCCATGGGCGAGGTGGACGAACTCAACGCGCACATCGGTGTTTTGCTCTGCGAGGACATGCCCACGGACGTGCGGGGCATTTTGGTGGAGGTGCAACACCAACTCTTCAACTTGGGTGGTGAGTTGTCCATCCCGGGTTTTGAGTTGCTCAAGGCCGAAGCCGTGGCCTCGCTCGACGAGGCGCTGGAACACCACAACAGCCAGCTGCCCAAACTCGAAGAATTCATCTTGCCCGCCGGCACCCGCGGTGCCAGCCTGGCCCACGTGTGCCGCACCGTGGCGCGCCGCGCCGAGCGCGCCGTGGTGGCGCTGGGCAACGAAGAGGCGATCAAAGAAACGCCGCGTCAGTACCTCAACCGTCTGTCCGATTTGATGTTCGTGATTTCCCGCGTGCTCAACCGCATCAACGGCGGGCACGATGTGTATTGGAAAAGCGAACGGATGAAAAAAAGCCCCGAGGCTTGAGCGTTTCAGGTCTTTCGGCTGACCAACACAATGCCAGCGGCTACGCCGAGCAAGGCCACCACCAATCGCCAGGTCAGGGGCTCACCCAACAAGGCCACGCCCAGCACCAAGGCAAACAAGGGTGTGAGGAAGGTGAAGGTCGACATTTGGGTGGCGGGGTAGTGGCGCAACAACCACATCCAGGTCAGGTAACTGGCGAAGGCGCCGATGATGGTTTGCACGCCGATCGAGGCCCACGCTTGGGTGGAATAACTCAGCGACCAGGTCTCTCCCAAGGCCAGCGAAATCAAGGGCGCGACCACGGCGGTGACGCCCAATTGGTATAACAGGGTTTTTTCGGCGCTGGCACTCGTCAGGCGTGTGGCGCGGATGGCCAGCGTGGTCAAGCCCCACAAGGCCCCGGCAGCCAAGGCCATGGCGTCGCCCAACCACTGGCGCGGCAATTCGGTGTTTCCCCGAAAGCTTTCGCTGAAAGCCACCGCCACGGCCAAAAACGCGATCCACAAACCCAGCCATTGCACCGGGCGCAAACGCTCGCCGGGCACCACGCGGGGCAAGAGCAGCGCCACCACAAAGGGGCTGGTGTACAGGAACACAGTCAGACGCGAAGCGCTGGTGTGCTGCAGGCCCAAATAAATGAAGGCGAACTCACCGGCGAACAAAAGGCCTGCGATCAGGCCACCGGCGAGCGTGCCATCGCGGCTGAAAAGCGGCACACCGCGTGCACGGCACCACAACCACAACAAAGTGGCCGCGCCCCACACGCGCAAACTCGCCTGCCACAGCGGTGGCACTTCGGCCACGGTGATTTTGATGAGGATTTGTTGGAGACCCCAAACGGCGCAGCACACGACCAAGAGGGTCATGGCCAAGGCGTCGAGGTGGTCTTTGCGTTGCGGAGTCGAGGGCATGGTGGCCCTGACTTTACGCGAAGGCAAACGCCATGTTGGGGGTCTGGCCGTCGATCAAACTGGCCAAGGCCTTGCCCGAGCCGGCGCCGTGAGTCCAGCCCAAGGTGCCGTGCCCAGCGTTGACCCACAGCTTGTCAACACCCGTGCGGCCGATGAGTGGGATGTTGGTCGGTGTGGCCGGGCGCAGGCCGCACCAGAAGTGCGGGGCGCCGCCTTGTTCGGCGGTGCGCGTGTCGGCCACGCCGGGGAAGACCTCTTCGATTCGCGAGAGCAGCATCTCGCAACGTCGGCGCGCCAACGGGGTGTCTAAACGCAGGTCAAAGCCGCCGAGCTCAATCGTGCCCGCCACGCGCAGCTGATTGCCCAAACGCGAGATGGCGATTTTGCGGGCGTCGTCGATCATGCTGACCATCGGTGCGCGCTCCGGCTCGCGTAAAGCCAAGGTTGCGCTGTAACC